>NZ_JBHYVM010000049.1:0-26331 GCF_042750105.1 Streptomyces sp. NPDC059443
GTATATATCCACCCCGTCCGGATTTTTCGAAGGGGGAGCGGCCCCCCCCCCCGGAACGGTGGAAGGGCGGGTCGGGGACAGCCCCGCAGGGCCCGCCTACACCCCCGCCGCCCGGACCGCCGCCACCGCCTTGCGGGCAGCGACCAGGACCGGGTCCCACACGGGAGAGAACGGCGGGGCGTAGCCCAGGTCCAGGGACACGACCTGCTCCACCGTCATACCGGCCGTCAAGGCCACCGCCGCGACGTCCACCCGCTTCGCGGCCCCCGCGCCGCCGACGATCTGGACCCCCAGGAGCCGGCCCGTCCGCCGCTCCGCCAGCATCTTGACCGTCATCTCCTCCGCCCCCGGGTAGTAGCCCGCCGTGTTCGTCGAGCGGATCGTCGAGGTCACGAAGCGCAGCCCGACCGCCAGCGCGTCGCGCTCGCGCAGCCCCGTACGGGCGATCTCCAGGTCGCAGACCTTGCTCACGGCCGTGCCGACCACGCCCGGGAAGGTCGCGTAGCCGCCGCCCACGCCCGAGCCGATGACCTGGCCGTGCTTGTTCGCGTGCGTGCCCAGCGCGATGTGCCGCGTGCGACCCGCCACCAGGTCCAGTACCTCCACGCAGTCGCCGCCCGACCAGATGTTCTCGTGCCCCCGGACCCGCATGGAGAGGTCGGTCAGCAGGCCGCCCGACTCGCCCAGCGGGAGGCCCGCCGCGCGGGCCAGTTCCGTGCGCGGCTCCACCCCGATGCCCAGGACCACCACGTCCGCCGGGTACTCGTCACCGGCCGCCGTGGCCACCGCGCAGGCCCGGCCCTCCTCGTCCTGGAGGATCTTCGTCACCTCGGCGCGGGCGACCGTACGGATCCCCATCCCGTTCATCGCGCTGTGCACCAGGCCGCCCATGTCCGGGTCCAGCGTGGACATCGGCTGCTCGCCCCGGTGCAGCACGGTGACCTCGAAGCCCCGCCCGACCAGTGCCTCCGCCATCTCCACGCCGATGTAGCCCGCGCCGACCACGACCGCCCTGCGGCCCCGGGCGCGTTCCAGGGTGTCCATCAGGCCCTGCCCGTCGTCCAGCGTCTGCACCCCGTGCACCCCCGCCGCGCCGATGCCGGGCAGCCGGGGCCGGACCGGCCGGGCGCCCGTCGCCAGGACGAGCTTGTCGTACTCCGTCCAGTACTCGGCGCCCGAATCCAGCTCGCGGGCGCGCACCCGCCGCCCCGGGACGTCGAGCTCCACCACCTCCGTGCGGGTCCGCAGATCGATGTCGCGTGCGCGGTGCTCCTGCGGGGTCCGGGCGATCAGCTCGTCCCGGCCGCCGACCTGCCCGCCGATCCAGTACGGGATCCCGCACGCGGAGTACGAGGTGAAGTGCCCCCGCTCGAACGCGACGATCTCCAGCTCCGCCGGGCCCTTGAGCCGACGGGCCTGTGACGCGGCGGACATGCCCGCCGCGTCGCCCCCGACCACCACCAGCCGTTCCGTGCCCTTCGCCATCCGCCCGTACCGCCTTCCCCGCCGCCCGCCGCTGTGGTTCGCGGGAACCACGCTACGGGGGAAGGGGTGTTCAGTCGCGGACGTCGCCCGGAGGATTCCCGGACGGGATGCCCGATGCGCCGGCCTGTGCCGGGATCCGCTGCGGGGCCACGCCGGTCTTCGGCTTCGCCGGCCGCCACTTGCGGTAGCGCCGGAAGCCGAGCAGCAGCGCCCCGCCCGTGAGCAGGAAGGGAGAGGCCGCCGCGAGCGCCATCAGCAGGATCTTGAGCAGGGCCGCGAAAGCGGACCAGCCACCGGAGAGCGCGTCCAGGAACCCCGGCTTGGCCTCCGGCTTCTTCGGCGCCGGCTTGGTGCCGGGTTCGGAGAAGGTGAGGGTGATCGTGCCGAGCGAGGTCTGGTCCTTCAGCGCCGTCTGCTGCGCGATCAGCGACTCCAGATCGGACTGGCGCTTGCTGAGTTCGGCCTCCAGGGAGACGACGTCGCCCAGCCCCGAGGCCTTCTCCATCATGTCGCGCACCCGGGCCACGCTCGCCTGCTGCGTCTTGACCCGGCTGTCCACGTCCGTGACCTTCTGCGTCACGTCCTGCGCCTCGACCTTGCGGTCGAGCAGTTTGCCGCTTCCCTCCATCGCGCCGAGCACCGCGTCGAACCGGTCCCCGGGCACCCGCAGGGTCACGGTCGAGGTCATCACCCCGTCGGGGCCGCGTTTGGTGCTCTCGCTGCCCACGTACCCGCCCGCGTTCTCCGCCGCCGTCCGGGCCCCGGCCGTCGCCTTCTGGGCGTCCGCCGTCTCCACGCTCAGGGTCGCCGTGCGGATGATCTGCGCGCGCACGGCCGGGGCCTGCGGCTGGCCCTTGTCGGCGGCGGGCCCCTCCGCGGCCGGGGCGGCCGCGCCGCCCTTCCCCGCGGCGGCGTCCTGCCGCGGAGCCGCCGCCGGCGCCCCCTTGTCCATCGCCTTGCCGTCCGAGGCGGCGCAGCCGGTGAGGGCGAGCGCCCCCGCCAGCGAGAGCGCGGCCAGGGCCGTCGCGGACCGCCGGCCGTACCGTGGTGCTCCGAGCCGTGGTGCTCCGAGCCGTGGTGCTCCGGGCCGTCTTGCGTACGGGGTGTGCATCGTCGAGTCCCCCCTGGGAGTGGCTGCGCGTCGGCTGCCGCACGGATGTCACGGATGTCACGGGTCTGACGTCCAGGGTCCCGCCGCGGGTTTCGCACGCGCGGTCCCGAGGTGATGCCGAAGCGGTCACGGTCAGGCCTCGGTGATCGGCCGGTGAGCGGTCTGAGACGATGTGTCCATGCACGAAGCGGACACGCGTACGGACGGACGTACGGAGCGAGGGACCGGCCGGACCGCACCGGCCGGTCACGTCCTCGTCATCGGCGGCGGCATCGCCGGCCTCGCGGCCGCCCACCGCCTGCTCGCCGACGGGGTCCGCGTCACCCTCCTGGAGGCCGGACCGCGCCTCGGCGGCAAGCTGCACGCCGGTGAACTGGCGGGCCTGCCCGTGGACCTCGGCGCCGAATCCGTGCTCGCCCGCCGCCCCGAAGCCCTGGAGCTGGCCCGCGCCGTGGGCCTCGGCGAGGCCCTGCAGCCGCCCGCCACCGCCACCGCGTACGTGTGGACCCGCGGCGAGCTGCGGCCCATGCCGCGCGGCCACGTCATGGGCGTCCCCGGCGACCTGGGCCCGCTCGCCGCGTCCGGGGTGATCTCCGCCGAGGGGCTCGCCCGGATCGGGGCCGAGGCCGCTCTGGCGCCCGCGGAGCTCGGCGAGGACGTGGCCATCGGCGAGTACGTGGCCGCCCGCTTCGGTCACGAGGTCGTCGACCGGCTCGTGGAACCGCTCCTCGGCGGGGTCTACGCGGGCAACGCCTACCGCATCTCGATGCGCGCCGCCGTGCCCCAGCTCTTCGAGGCCGCCCGTACGCACGCCTCACTGGGCGAGGGCGTACGGGAACTCCAGCGCCGGGCGGCCGAGTCGCAGCCCGGAGCGGCCGGTCCGGTGTTCTCCGGCATCGACGGGGGCATCGGGCGGCTCCCGCTCGCCGTCGCCGAGGCCTGCCGGGCGGCCGGAGCCCGGATCCTCCTCGACGCCCCCGCACGCGAGTTGACCCGTACCGCCACCGGCTGGCGCGTGGTCGCTGACACCCGGGACGGGTCCGAGGTCTTCGAGGCCGACGCGGTGGTCCTGGCCGTCCCGGCCGGGCCCGCCGCCCGGCTGCTGGCCGGGCCCGCGCCCGCGGCCGCCACGGGACTGCGCGAGGTCGAGTACGCCTCCATGGCGCTGGTCACGATGGCCTTCCGTCGCTCGGAGCTGCCCGCCGCGGTCACGGAGGGCGGCGCGAGCGGTTTCCTCGTACCCCCGGTGGACGGCCGGACGATCAAGGCGTCCACCTTCTCCAGCAACAAGTGGGCCTGGGCCGGGGCCGATCCGGAGCTGTTCCTGCTGCGCACCTCCGTCGGCCGCCACGGCGACGAGGCCGATCTGAAGCGCTCCGACGAGGAACTGGTCGAGGTCTCGCTCACCGATCTCGGCGCGGCCGTGGGCCTCGCGCCCGCCGCCCGCCCGGTCGCCTCCACGGTCACCCGCTGGGACGGCGGCCTGCCCCAGTACCCCGTCGGCCACCTGGACCGGGTGGCCCGGATCCGCGCCGCGGTGGCGGCGCTGCCGGGCCTCGCGGTGTGCGGTGCGCTGTACGACGGGGTCGGGATCCCGGCGTGCATCGCCAGTGCCGGCAAGGCCGCGGACGTGGTGATCGCCACGTTGGGGGCCGGTTGGGCACCCCTGGCACAGACCACTGATCAGCACACGGGACAATAGACACATGACTGCACCAGAGAAGATTCCCAACGCGGGGAAGAAGGCGAAGGACCTCAACGAGGTCATCCGCTACACCCTGTGGTCCGTCTTCAAGCTGAAGGACGTTCTGCCCGAGGACCGCGGCGGCTATGCCGACGAGGTCCAGGAACTGTTCGACCAGCTGGGCGCCAAGGACATCACCGTCCGCGGCACCTATGACGTCTCCGGCCTGCGCGCCGACGCCGACGTCATGATCTGGTGGCACGCGGAGACCTCCGACGAGCTGCAGACCGCGTACAACCTGTTCCGCCGCACCAAGCTGGGCCGTGCGCTGGAGCCGGTGTGGTCGAACATGGCCCTGCACCGCCCGGCCGAGTTCAACAAGTCGCACATCCCCGCCTTCCTGGCCGACGAGACCCCTCGCGACTACGTCAGCGTCTACCCCTTCGTGCGCAGCTACGACTGGTACCTGCTGCCCGACGAGGACCGTCGCCGCATGCTCAAGGACCACGGCATGATGGCCCGCGGCTACCCCGACGTGCGCGCCAACACCGTCGCCTCCTTCTCGCTGGGCGACTACGAGTGGCTGCTGGCCTTCGAGGCCGACGAGCTGTACCGCATCGTCGACCTCATGCGCCACCTGCGCGCCTCCGAGGCCCGGATGCACGTCCGCGAAGAGGTGCCCTTCTACACCGGGCGCCGCAAGTCCGTCGCCGATCTGGTGGCCGGACTCGCCTAGACCTCCCCTGGGGGGAAGGACCGGGAACCGCTGACCGCGGTTCGCCGGTGATCGGGAGGCCCTGCCCCCGAATCGACGCAGCCGGAGATCCCGCCCGGAAGTTCAGACGACTGGCGGCAGCAGTGCCCTGGGGTGCCCCCGGGTGCTCGCTGCCCGGTCGTCCAGCGACACCGGTGCGGGCTCCGGATGCGGCGCACACCCGACGCGCCACCCCGGGGTGGCGCCCGTCAGCAAGTACCGCTCCACGTGACGGTCCACGCAGTCATTGCGTCCGCCGACCACTCCGTGGGTGCCGGCCCCTTCTTCCGTCACCAGCGCCGCCCCGGCCCCGAGCCGCCGCTGGAGCTCCAGCGCGCCCGGGTACGGGGTCGCGCCGTCCCGCTCGGCCGCCACGACGAGCGTGCGGGGGAGCGCGGCGGCAGCCGGTCCGCCCACGTCCACCGGCCGCTGCCGTTCGCGCACCGGCCAGAAGGCGCAGGGCAGGTTCAGGAAGGCGTTGCCCCAGGTCTCGAACGGGGCCCTGCGCGCCAGTTCGGTGTTGTCGCGGTCCCAGGTCTCCCAGTCGGCGGGCCACGGGGCGTCGTTGCACAAGGTCGCCGTGTAGACCGCCGTCGCGTTCTCTCCCTCGGCGGAGGCCGCGGGGTCCGGGGCGGCGAGCGCGATCAGCGGGGACGGGTCGCCGCGCAGGAACGCCGACAGCGCCGCCGCCCGGTCCGGCCAGGCCTCGTCGTAGTAGGCGGCCTTGAGGTACGCGGAGTGCAGCTGCCCGGTGCCGACGACCCCGCCCGCCGGTTCGCGGGCCAGCGCGGCCCGGACGCGGTCGTAACCCGACTGCACGGCCTCGGGGGTGGTGCCGAGCCCGTACGAGGCGTGGTGGCTGGCCACCCAGGCACGGAAGTCGCCCCACCGGCGCTCGAAGGCGGGCCCCTGCGCCAGGTTGTTCCGGTACCAGATGCCGGCGGGATCGGGGTCGACGGCCGAGTCGAAGACCATCCGGCGGACGTGCGCGGGGTGGAGCGTGGCGTAGACGGCGCCCAGGTACGTGCCGTACGAGGCCCCCATGAAGTTCAGCTTGGCCTCGCCGAGCGCGGCGCGCAGCACGTGCAGGTCGCGGACGTTGTTCAGGGTCGTGTAGGACGCGAGCCGCTCCGGGCCGGTCCGCCGCGCGCAGCCCCGCGCGTAGCTCCGGGCGGCCGAGACGCGTTCCCGCTTCTCCGCGGGGCCCGGTACGGCGGACGGGGCCCGGGTCGGGGTACGGGCGTACTCCGCCGGATCCTGGCAGGACAGCGGGGGACCGGAGCGGCCGGTCCCGCGCGGGGCGTAGCCGACGAGGTCGTAGGCGGCCCCGACGCGCCGCCACTCGGGCAGGCCGGCGACGAGCGGGAAGAACATCCCGTTCCCGCCGGGCCCGCCGGGGTTGTACACGAGCGCCCCCTGCCGGGCCGCCGGGCCGGTGGCGCGGACCCGGCTGACGGTGATCCCGGTCTGCTCCCCGTCGGGCCGCGCGTAGTCGACCGGCACCCGCAGGGTGGCGCACCGCACGGCGGGGCCGAGCTCTTCGACGGCGGCGCAGGGCCCGAACTCCAGCGGGTGCCCGGCGGCGCGCCGCGCGACGAGCTCGGCGCCGGCCTCCTCGGCCGCGAGCAGGGCGGCGGCGGGCGGGGCGGCGGTGGGCGGGGCGGCGGTGGGGGTGGCGCCGGCCGGGCCGGCGCAGACTCCCGGTACCGACGCGGCCAGCACGACGGCGGCCAGCGCGACACGCATCCGCATGGCGGGTTCCTCGTCTCATCGGATGGTCCGATGAGATCCGGCGACAGGGCCCCTGTACAGGATCAGCGGCCCGTGTCGCGCTCAGTACCTCCTTTGCCGCGGCTCCCGCCCCCGCCTGCCGTATGCCAGCGCCGCCCGCAGCTCCGGTTCGCCGACCGCGCGCGGACCCCGTAGGGCCACCGCCGTGAGCGAGCCCCGCTCGCAGCGCTCGCGCGCCAGTTCCACGAGCAGCCGCTGACCGGCGGGCGAGGCCCACGGGGAGTGCGCGTGCCCCTCGGTACTGGCTATGGCCAGGCATCCGAGCGTCAGGATCAGCGGCAGCGAGAACCAGCACAGGATCGCCGTCGTCGTGGTCCCCGGGTCCGGCACGCACAGGGCGGCCGCCATCATGCCCACGACCAGCAAGGCGGCCTGCCGGACCGACCGGATCCCCTCGCCGACCCCCTGCTTGACCCCGGCGCGCAGCGCGAGGCCCGCGTCGCCCAGCCGGTCCGCGAGGGCCCGTACGGCGGGATCCTGTTCCGCGGCGGTCCGTACGGACACCACCTGCTCCTGCCCGTCGGGCCCGAACGCGCCGAGTACGGAGCGCTCGTGCGGATCGCGCCCGACCGGATCGAGCACGGTGGCCCAGCCGGTGTGCGCGAGCAGCAGCCGCCGCTGGCGCTGCATGGACAGCAGGGTCAGGTCGGCCACCCGCCGCGGGCCGCCGGCGAGGTACGCGGCCTCGTACAGGCTCAGTTCGCCGTGGTGGTGGCGGGTGTGACGGTGCGGTACGGCGGTCCCGTCGGCGGGCTCCGCGGCTTGATCGGCGGCTCTCAGGAGGCGGGTGCACGCGATCAGCGCTCCTGCCCAGGCCAAGAGGAGGAACAGGACCCAGAACATGCCCGCTTTCTACAAGACGTGGAAGGGCGGGGGATAGGGCCTTGCCGAGGTGTGAGCAGCTCGTGACGGGTCCGTGATGGATGATCAGGAACTGCTGGAGCAGCTGGAACCGGATGAACTGCCACAACTCGAACTGCTGGAGCAACTGGAACTGCTGCCCCCGCAACTGCTCCCGGAGGACCCGCAACTGTTCCCGGAGGAGCCGCAGCTCGACGCCGAGGACCCGCAGCTCGACCCGGAGGACCCGCAGCTCGATCCCGAGGAGCAGCCGCCGCCGCTCGACGACCCGCCACCGTCCGATCCCGCGCACCAGACCACCGGAATCATCTCGGCCCCGGACCCCCAGGCGCTCTCCGAGTTGCTGGAATGACCGGCGCCGCCGGAACCGCCCGAACGCGTACGGGCCTGGGCCGCCGCCAGCCGGGTCTCCCGGGCCGCCGGCACGAGCAGTCCGCGCAGATACGGATCGCGCAGTCCGCGCAGCCCGAACAGCGAGGTCTGCACGTACGGGCTCCGGTCGGCCCCGTGGTGGGCCCGGATGTCGCGCAGCGCCGCGGCCCCCGCCCGGGTGATCCGCTGCCGGGAGCGGAAGGCACCCCGGAGGCCCAGGACGATTCCGCCCAGCAGAACGGGAAACACCTCGACGATGAAGGGCAGGTGGAAGGATCCGGGCTCGGACGGGAGCACGAGAGCGACGAAGGTGAGCGGCAGGGACAGCATCAGCAGCACCCCGCACGCCACCGCCTGGACCACCCCGTGGCGGCCCTGCCCGCGCCGGCCGGCGGGCGGGGCGATCAGCCCGCGGGCGGCCAGCGCGTCGCCCGTCTCCTGGACGGCCGGATCGCGCATGGCGGCGTAGCGGATCTGGTATAGCCACCCCGAGGGGACGCCCTGGTGGGCCTGGAGGACGGCCCGCTCGGCGGGATCGGCGGCCCGCACCCCGGGCCGTACCTGGACGATGCCCGGCCCGCCGGCCACCATCCGGCCGTCGCAGAGCAGCGAGACGAGCGCGGCGTCGACCACCGCGCCGGGGCCGCCCGCCATGAACGCGGCCTCGGACAGGTCGTGCAGCCGGGGCGCCGGGCCGAGGGCGGACGGCCGCGACCGCCGCACGCTCCGCCGTAGGAGCAGGGTGGAGACGATGACCCCGGCCCAGACGGCGACGGCGATCCAGTCGAAGAGGTTCATGCGGCTCTCCCCGTCAGCGAGCGGGCCCAGCGCACGACGCGGCGCGGCGGCCGCGCCCCGGCGCGGTCCTGCCACCAGAGCGTGAGCCGGCGCCGGGCGGCGGGGTCGGCGGGCAGGTCCCGGATCAGCAGGTGCCCGGCGAAGTCCAGCGCGTCCCGCCGGTATCCGGCGGTCATGGGCCGGTGCCGGGCATAGCCGAGGAAGGCCTCCCGGTACGCGTCCTCGCCGCCCAGGATCCCGGGCAGCTCGGGAGCCAGCCTGGCCACGACCCCGGCCCGCTTGGCCGCGAGCGCCCGCGCCTGCACCCGTACCCGCTGCCCGTCGAACCCTTCGGGCACGGGCGTCCCGGCGACCAGCGCCGACAACAGCGCGGCCTGCCCGATCCCGACCCGCGTCCGGGCCTCGTCCAGCGACCCAGCCCCGCCGCACCCTCCAGCCCCGCCGCACCCTCCAGCCCCGCCGGCGTTTGAGGCGCGGGGTCCGGGGCGGAGCCCCGGGGAACGGAGGAAGGGCGGGTAGGGGACAGCCCCCGCAGGGCCGCCCAACACCCCCCGAATGGCGTCCAGCTCACCCGCCAACTCCACCCCGGAGGGAAAGTCGTCGTCCCGCTCCAGCAGCACGCCCATCGGCTCCACCCTGGAGCACAGCTCCGCGAGAACCTCCAGCACCACCCCCGGCACGGGATGCGCGTGCGTGTCGTGCCACACCCCGTCCCGCTCCACGCCCCCGGCGACATGCACGTACGCCAGCGCCTCCAGCGGGATCCCGTCCAGTACGGCCGCCGGGTCCTCCCCCCGGTTCACCCGGTTCGTGTGCAGGTTGGCCACGTCGATCAGCAGCCGCACCCCCGTCCGTTCCACCAGCTCGGTCAGGAACTGGCCCTCCGTGAGCTCCTCCCCGGGCCAGGACACCAGCGCGGCGATGTTCTCCAGCGCGAGCGGCACCGGCAGGGCGTCCTGCGCGATCCGCACGTTCTCGCACAGCACGCGCAGCGAGTCCCAGGTCCGGGCCACGGGCAGCAGGTGCCCGGCTTCGAGCGTCTGACCGGGCGCCGCCGAGGACGTCCGTACGAAGGCGATGTGCTCCGTGACCAGCGGCGCCCCCAGCGCCACCGCCCGCTCCGCGAGCGCGGCCAGCTTCGCCGGGTCCGGGCGGTCGGCGCCGCCGATCCCGAGCGAGACCCCGTGCGGCACCACGCGGACCCCGCGGTCGAGCAGCCGCAGCAGCGGGTCCGGCAGGTGGCCGGGACAGATGTTCTCGGCCACCACCTCGACCCAGTCCAGGCCCCCCAGCCCTTCCACGGCGTCCGCGATCTCCGGCCGCCAGCCGATGCCCACCCCCAGGTGTGCCATGGGCTTCATGTCCCCTCGCCCCCCTCATCGGTCTTTCTGCCGATGTCATGGCCCCGACGGAGTCGAGCCAACCGCCGGAGGGGACGTTCAGAGCAACATTTGAGGTTCCGGGCCGGGGCGAGCGGTCCTCAGAGCCGCCCGCGCAGCGCCGGATGGTCCGCGACCACCGTGCACGAACCCGGCGCGATCTCCGTGAACCCGGCGTCCCGGACCACCGGCAGCCCGCTCCCGGACAGCTCCGCCCACCGCTCGCGCGCCGCCGTCCGTACGGCCAGCCGGAAGCCGGCCTCCCGCCACTCGGCCCGCTCCGCCCCGGTCAGCTCCCACCACGCCAGCTGCGCCGCGTGTCCGGCCTGGGCCATCGCCTTGCCGGCGGACATGTCCAGGTCGGGGTTGAGCCACAGCACCGGCAGCCCGGCCTCCGCGGGACCGGCCGGTTCCGGGTCGTCCAGGTCGGTGCCCGACACCTGGAGCTTGGCGAGCTCCTTGGGCCAGCCGTCGAGCGGGACCGGCGGGAAGACCCGTACCTCCGACATGTCACCGTGCACGGTGACACCCGGCAGCGTTCCGGCCTTGCGCCACTCCGCCCCGCGCGCCCGGCGGACCACCTTGCGGATCCGCGCGTCCTGCCAGTCCCGGACCGCCTCGGCCCACTCGCCCTCGCCCGCCGAGCGTTCGTCCGTCAGCAGCACCAGCACCGCGCGGGCCGCCGTCTCCAGGGCGTCCGTGCGGGCCGGCGGCTCGGCCTTCTCGATCCGCACGACCAGCGGCAGCACGAACTGCGGGGCCTCGTCACGGGCGATCCGCTCCTGCCGGAACGGGCTGTCCGACCCGACGGCGGGTACGGGTACGGGGGTGTCCTCGGTGCTCATCCGGCCAAGTCTGCCAGCCTCCGCTTTCAGGAGGATGCCCAGGCCCCGGGCTCCCAGGTGTGGCTCCGCCGCCTGAGTAGGCTCGTGGGCATGGACCAGATGGCACAGCAGAGCACGCCGGACACCTCGTACTGCCCCGCCCCCGCGGCCCCCGCCGGGCGGGTGGCCGGGCCGCCGTACGCCGACTGCCTGGAGTGTGGCAAGCCCACCGAGTACGGGGTCGCGACACCGGGCGTGGTGCTGTGCCCGGTGTGCGAATGGCAGGACGCGCAGCGCACGGCCTGCTCCGGCTGACAGCGCGGGTTCCGGGTTTCCGGTCTCCGGGTCACTTCCCGATGAGCTCGGACACCTTCACGAAGCGGTAGCCGCGCTTGCGCAGCTCCGGGACGATCTTCCGGATGGCCTCCTCGGTGACCGGGGCCGCGCTGCGCGTGCAGTGCATCACCACGACCGAGCCGGGCTTCACCCCGGACAGGACCTGCTCGGCCACCGCGTCCGGATCCTTCGCGAAGGCGTCCCCGCTGACCACGTCCCACTGGACGGCCGTCACCTTGGCCGTGGAGATGGCGCGCAGCGCCTGGTCGTCGTAGCAGCCGCCGGGGAAGCGGAAGTACGGGACGGTGTTGACCGCCCCCGCCTTGCGGAACGCGTCGAAGGCCCGGTCCACGTCGGCCCGCGCGGCGGCCTCGTCGAGGGTGGGAAGCCCGTAGCAGGGGGACTTGAAGGCGTGGTGGCTGTAGGAGTGGTTCGCGATCTCGAAGTTCGGATCGGTGCCGATGGACTTCGCCTGGTCCGGGTACTCCTCGGCCCAGCGCCCCGTCATGAAGATGGTCGAGGGCACCTTGAGCGTGCGCAGCGTGGAGATCAGCTGAGGATTGTCGAAGTGTTCGCCCTTCGCCGCGCGCGGCCCCTGGTCGGAGGTCATGTCGGCGTCGAAGGTCAGCGCCACCGTCTTGTCGGTGTGCTGCTTCGCACGCTCGAAGACGGGGGTCAGGCCGTTCGGGCCGGGCGCCATGGTCGGGACCTTGCCCGGAGCCCCGGCCTGCGGGGTGCCCGGCTGGCCGCTCTGGGGACTCGGGGAGCCCGCCTGCGGGGAGGCGGACCCGGAGGGGGACGCGGAGGTGCCCATACGGGCCTGGCTGCCGGCACTCGACGCGCCGGTGCCGCCCCCGCAAGCGGCGAGGGCGGCACTGAGAGCTGCGACGGCCGCGACGGCGGCCGCCTTACGCACTGAGATGGTCACATACGCAAAATATCTGACTATGTGGCAAGCAGACGCGCACGGCACTCCTCCACGTCGAAGTCACCCTTCGGGTACTGCGGCGCGAGGCCTTCCAAGTGCTCCAGGAGCAGCTTGCTGATCGCCCAGTTGCGGTACCACTTGCGGTCCGCGGGGACGACGTACCAGGGCGCGGCGTCCGTGGAGCAGCGCTCCAGGGCCAGCTCGTAGGCCTGCTGGTACGCCGGCCAGACGGCGCGCTCCTCGATGTCGCCCGCGTTGAACTTCCAGTGCTTCTCGGGGTTGTCGAGCCGCTCCAGGAGCCGCTTGCGCTGCTCCTCGTAGCTGATGTGGAGGAAGACCTTCACGACGGTCACCCCGTCATCGGCGAGGGACTTCTCGAACCGGTTGATCTGCGCGTAGCGGCGGCCCAGCTGACTGCGCGGCACCAGCTCGCGGACGCGGGCGATGAGGACGTCCTCGTAGTGCGAACGGTCGAAGATGCCGATCTCGCCGGGCTGGGGGAGCGCCTTCATGACGCGCCAGAGGAAGGGGTGGTTCTGCTCCTCGGGCGTGGGGGCCTTGAAGGCCTTGATCCGGCAGCCGGAGGGGTTGAACAGGCCGATCACGTGCTTGACCGTGCCGCCCTTGCCGCTGGTGTCCATGCCCTGGAGCACGAGGAGGACCCGGCGGCGCTCACCGGCGGTGCTGGCGGCGTAGAGCCGCTCCTGGAGGTCGGCGAGCCGTTCGGCCATCTGGGCGGTGGCCGCCACGCCGGCCGCCTTGTCGGTGGGACCGCCCGGGGTGGCGCCCGGGTGGAAGGCGCCGAGGTCGACGCGCTCGCCGGAGGGGATACGGAGCAGGGGGGCCAGCGGGGTGCCGGAGCCCGCGCCGTGGCCGCCGGTCCCGCGGGCGCCCTTGGGGGCCTTGGGGCTCTCGGCGGAGATCCGGAGCAGCTCGCGGAGGGAGACGGGCTTGGGCTTGGTCTTGGGCTTTGAGTCGGCTTTGGGGTCGGGCTTGGGGTCGGGGGCCTTCTCGGCCTTGGCGGGCTTGGCCGGCTTGGTTTCCTTGGCCGCCTTTTCCCGCTTCTCGGCCTTCGCCGCCTTCTCGGTCTTCGCCGCCTTCTTCCCGGCCTTCTCCGGCTTCCCGCTGTCCTTCTTGGCCACTGCTGTCTACCTCAATCCCGTCGACTCCATACGATTTTCCGACACATCGGATGGAGTCGCGAGGTGGCGAAAGACCGGGCCGGCCGGGCCGGAAGGCGGTACCCGGTCATTGCCATGGGCCCGTCACCGCGAAGGTGGTCCCGGGTGCGTACGCGTTGACGTACATCGTCCGGGCGTCGGGGGAGAAGGTGACGCCCGCGAACTCCCCCCACTCCGGTGCCCCCGGCTTGCCGATGTCCTGCGCGTTGCGGGCCATCGGGTAGACCTCGCCGCCCGGGGTCACGCCGAAGACGTACTGCGCGCCGCCGCCGTCCTCGCACACCATCAGGCCGCCGTCCGGGGCCAGGCAGATGTTGTCCGGGGAGTCGCCGGGCAGCTGGATGTCGGTGGCCGGGCCGAAGAGCACGTCCAGGCGGAGCCGGGCGCGCAGCGGATCGTAGAACCAGACCTGCCCGTGGTGCTCGGCGGGGGAGCCCTCGCGGGTGCGGGAGTAGCTGGAGACGAAGTACACGCCGGTGCCGCCCCAGTAGCAGCCCTCCAGCTTCTGCGCGTGGGTGATCCCGCCGGGGCCGAAGTCCTGGAGCCGGATCGGGGTCCCGGACGCGGACGGATCCGGTACGGGGACCCACTCCACCGGGAACTCGGCCCCGGTCCGGTCCGCCACCGCCAGGTTCGCCAGTCCGGGGACGCGCATGGCCTCCAGCGCGCCGCCCGCGCGCAGCGAGCCGGGGCCGCCGAGGGGGCGGGCGGGCAGGAAGCGGTAGAAGAGCCCGAAGGGTTCGACGAAGGCGTCCTCGGTCTCGTAGACCACCCCCAGGTACGGGTCCACGGCGACGGCCTCGTGTGCGAAGCGGCCCATCGCGGTGAGCGGGACGGCGCCGGAGCGGCGGGGGTCGGCCGGGTCGACCTCGAAGACGTAGCCGTGGTCGCGGCCGTATCCGGAGGTGCCCGCCCGGTCCTCGGTCTCCTCGCAGGAGAGCCAGGTGTTCCAGGGGGTACGGCCGCCCGCGCAGTTGACGGCCGTACCGGCGAGCGCGACCCGCTCCGCGAGGACCCGGCCGTCCGGGCCGAGTTCGAGGAGGGTGCAGCCGCCGAGGGCGTACGGGTCGTACGTGAGCCCGTCGACGAGGGGGACCCGGAGGGCGGCCGTGGTCCGGTTCTCGTGGTTGCGCACGAGCCGGACGCCGCCGTCCGAGGCCGCGAAGGCGGCCATGCCGTCGCAGTTGGCGGGGACGGTGCCCTCGCCGGAGCGCAGCGGATCCCCGGCGCGGGAGAGCACCCGGTAGGTGAACCCGGCGGGCAGGTCGAGCAGTCCGGCGGGATCGCGCACGAGGGGGCCGTAGTCCCGGGCCGCGGGGCGGGGGGCCGCGGTGGCTCCGGCGGCCGGGGCGAAGAGCGCGCCGAGCGCTCCGCTGAAGGCGACGGAGCCGGCGGCGAGCAGGCTGCGCCGGCTGAGGGACGTCGGCGGGGTGGCGGGCCCGGGCGGGGGCGCGGGCACGGGTGGCGTCGGCGGCATCGGCAACTCCAGGCGGCGCGGCGGCGTTCGAAGGCCCCGTGGTACCACGCCGTCCCGCCGCCCGCGCTCCGCCGCGCGGGGCCGTCCCCCGGCCGGGCCCGGTGAACGGCCCGGCCAGGAGGAACGGCCAGGGGGAACGGTCAGACCAGCTCGGCGCTGAGGGTGATCGTCGTGCCCGTCAGGGCCTGGCTGACCGGGCAGTTCTTCTTGGCGTCCTCGGCGGCCGCCGCGAAGCCCTCCGCGTCCAGGCCCGGGACCTCGGCGCGCACGGTCAGGTGGATGCCCGTGATGCCCTCGCCCGGCTGGAAGGTCACATCGGCCTTGGTCTCCACGCGGGTGGGAGGCGTACCGGCGCCGTCCAGGCCGTGCGAGAGGGCCATCGAGTAGCAGCTGGAGTGCGCGGCGGCGATCAGCTCTTCGGGGCTGGTCTTGCCGTTCGCGGCCTCGGCGCGCGAGGGCCAGGAGACCTCGAACTCGCCCTGGCCGGAGGAGTCGAGGGAGACGACGCCGGAACCCTTGAGCAGGTTGCCCTGCCAGACGGTGTGGGAAGAACGCGTGGTGGCCATGGTGGTTCCCTTCACGAAGGCTGGTATGGCCGGGCCGTAGAGACGGTCCGGCGTCCCCAAACCTACTGGGACACCAGGGGCTTCGCGTCGCGCGCCAGCGCGGTGAGCCGTGAGATGGCCCGGAAGTACTTCTTGCGGTAGCCGCCGTTCAGCATTTCTTCACTGAAGAGCTTGTCGAAGGGCGAGCCGGACGCCAGGACCGGTATCTCCCGGTCGTACAGGCGGTCGGCGAGGACCACGAGGCGCAGCGCCGTCGACTGGTCGGGCACCGGGCCGACGTCGGTGAGGCAGACGGCCGTGATGCCCTCGGTCAGGGCGCCGTAGCGGCTGGGGTGCACCCGTGCGAGGTGGTCGAGGAGGCCGGGGAAGTCGTCGAGGCTGGCCCCCTCGGTGGCGTACGCGGCCTTGGCCACCTGCTCGTCGGAGAACGGCGACGGGGCTTCGGGCAGGCCCCGGTGGCGGTAGTCCTGGCCGTCGATGCGCAGCGGCCGGAAGTGCGCGGAGAGCCCCTGGATCTCCCGGAGGAAGTCGGCGGAGGCGAAGCGGCCCTCGCCGAGCTTGCCGGGCAGGGTGTTCGAGGTGGCGGCCAGCGCCACGCCCTGGTCGACCAGCCGGCTGAGCAGGGAGGAGACGAGGACGGTGTCGCCCGGGTCGTCGAGCTCGAACTCGTCGATGCACAGGAGACGGTGCCCGCCGAGGGTCTGCACGGTCTGCTGGAAGCCGAGCGCGCCGACGAGGTTGGTCAGCTCCACGAAGGTGCCGAAGGCCTTGAGCGCGGGCTCGGCCGGGGTGGCGTGCCAGAGGGAGGCGAGCAGGTGGGTCTTGCCGACCCCGTAGCCGCCGTCGAGGTAGACCCCGCGCGGGGCGCTGACGGCGGTGTTCTTAGGGGTCCTGGAGAACCAGCGCCGCTTTCCCGCCCCCGTGGCGTGGGCGCCGCCCAGGCCCGAGGCGAAGCCGGCGAGGACCGTGACGGCCTCGGCCTGGCTCGGCTGGGCCGGATCCGGGTTGTAGGTGTCGAAGCGCACCGAGTCGAAACGCGGGGGCGGCACCATCTCGGCCACCAGCCGTTCGGCGGGCACCCGGGGCTCACGGGCGCACAGGGCCTGCGGGCCGGCGTCGGCTATCGGAGGCCGCCCGGAGGCCGGTGCTGAGGGCGAGAGTGATGTTGACACAGCTCTTAACTCTACGGGGCGTGGCACACTGCACCGATGCGACGCCTGTTCCCTGTGACCGATCAGACATCAGCAGACCAGACCGACCGGGAGTGGTCGCTGGACGAGCTCGCGGAGGCCTACGCGTATCCCGCGATCGGCCCGGACGGCCACTGGCTGAGGGCCAACATGGTGTCCAGCCTCGACGGCGCGGCCCAGCACGAGGGGCGCTCGCAGCCGATCTCCGGTGAGACCGACATGCGGATCTTCGGCACCCTGCGGGCGCTGGCCGATGTGGTGGTCGTCGGCGCGGAAACGGTTCGCCAGGAGGGCTACCGCCCCGCACGGGCCCGGGAGGCCTTCGCCGCCCGTCGCAGCGCCGCCGGCCAGGGCCCCGCGGCCGCCATCGCCGTGGTCACCGCCGGCCTGGACCTGGACTTCTCGCTGCCCCTCTTCACCTCCCCGCTCGTGCCCACCCTGGTGGTCACCGGGGCCGCCGCCCCCGCGGACCGGGTGGCCGCGGCCGTTGCGGCCGGGGCCGAGGTGGTGGTGGCCGGCGACGGGACCGGAGTGGACCCGGGCCGGGTGGTACGGGAGCTCGCGGCCCGGGGGCTGCGCCGCCAGCTCACCGAGGGCGGTCCCCGGCTGCTGGGCCAGTTCGTGGCCGCCGACGCGCTGGACGAGCTGTGCCTGACGATCGCGCCGGTGCTCACGGCGGGTGACGCCCAGCGGATCTCCGGCGGGCCTTCCGTCACGGTTCCGCACCGGCTCGCGCCGGCCTGCCTCCTGGAAGAGGCCGGGTTTCTCTTCACGCGTTACCGTCGGATCTGACCCCGTAGCGGAATTTGTTGTTCCGCTTCGCTTCCGCTGGGCACATAAGTGGGCAGGTATAGCCGTGCAGGCCCCGTGTGACAGCGGGGCAGGATGGTTTCCGCAGGGGCCGGCCGACCGGCCTCGGCACACGAAGGAGAGGGCGTCCGTGTTCACGAGCGTATTGATGATCGAGCAGCCGCTGACCCCGGTCGACGTGGACTTCGTCACCACCCTCCACGGAGACGAAGCGGTCTCCTTTGTCGTCCTCATGCAGCCCCGCGGCGACCGGGACCGGCTGCTGCGCGCCATCGACGACGTAGCGCTCGGTGAGCTCACCGAGGCCATCCACGAAGGCGCCGAACCGGAGGGCGAGGCCGCCCGCGGACCGGCGGAGCAGGCCCTCGAAATCTCCCTGGAGTCCCTGCGCAAGAAGGGCGCCAAGGCCGTCGGACAGATCATCGAGGACCACCCGCTCGACAAGCTCCAGGCCGTCGTGGACGAGACCGGCGCCGACGAGGTGATCGTCCTGACCGCCCCGCACTACGTGGAGGAGTTCTTCCACCGGGACTGGGCCTCGCGGGCGCGCCACAAGGTCGGCGTTCCGGTGCTCAAGCTCTTCGCCCACAGCGAATAGGGTGGAGGCGGCCGGATCCTCGCGTCCGGCTGTCCGCACGCACTCGATCCTGGAGCTACCTGAATGAAGCCCGGCCTGCCGACCGCCATGGAACGGCCCCACTTCATCGGCATCGGCGGAGCCGGCATGTCCGGCATCGCGAAGATCCTCGCGCAGCGCGGCGCGAAGGTGGCCGGCAGCGACTCGCGTGACTCCGAGACCGCCCGGGCGCTGCGCGCCCACGGCGCCACGGTCCACATCGGGCACGCCGCCGGCCACCTCGCCGACGACGCCAGCTGCGTGGTCGTCTCCAGCGCCATCCGCGCCGACAACCCGGAGCTGGCCCGCGCCGCCGAGCTCGGCATCCCCGTCGTGCACCGCTCCGACGCCCTGGCCGGCCTGATGGACGGCCTGCGATCGATCGCCGTCGCCGGTACCCACGGCAAGACCACCACCACCTCGATGCTGGCGGTGTCCCTGTCGGCGCTGGGCCTGGACCCCTCGTACGCCATCGGCGGCGACCTGGACGCCCCCGGCTCCAACGCCCACCACGGCGAGGGCGACATCTTCGTGGCCGAGGCGGACGAGAGCGACCGCAGCTTCCACAAGTACTCCCCGCAGGTCGCGATCATCCTCAACGCGGAGCTCGACCACCACGCGAACTACGCGTCGATGGAGGAGATCTACGAGTCCTTCGAGACCTTCGTCGGCCGGATCGCCCCCGGGGGCACCCTGGTCATCGCCGAGGGCCAGGCCGGCGCCGCCGAGATCACCGAGCGGGTCAGCGGCAGGTACGACATCGAGGTGGTCACGTACGGCGAGGGCGAGAGCGCCGACGTCCGGATCCTCAAAGTCACCCCGCGCGGCCTGACCAGCGACGTCACCGTGGCCCTGCCCAGCGGCAAGATGCTGACCTTCACCGTCTC
Source organism: Streptomyces sp. NPDC059443 (assembly GCF_042750105.1). Classification (NCBI taxonomy): domain Bacteria; kingdom Bacillati; phylum Actinomycetota; class Actinomycetes; order Kitasatosporales; family Streptomycetaceae; genus Streptomyces; species Streptomyces sp. NPDC059443. Next base: position 19,051 of record NZ_JBHYVM010000049.1, read on the forward strand.
CGTGCCCGGCCGCCACTACGCGCACAACGCCGTCGCGGCCCTCGCCGCCGGCGTCGCGCTCGGCCTCGCACCGCACAACCTCGCCTCCGCCCTCGGCAAGTACACCGGGGTCAAGCGCCGCCTCCAGCTCAAGGGCGAGGCGGCCGGCGTTCAGGTCATCGACTCCTACGCGCACCACCCCACGGAGATGACCGCCGACCTGGAGGCCATCCGCGGCGCCGCCGGGGACTCCCGCATCCTGGTCGTCTTCCAGCCCCACCTCTTCTCGCGCACCCAGGAGCTCGGCAAGGAGATGGGCCGGGCCCTGGCCCTCGCCGACGCCTCCGTGGTCCTCGACATCTACCCCGCCCGCGAGGACCCGGTCCCCGGGGTCACGAGCGAGATCATCATCGACGCCGCCCGGTCGGCGGGCGCCGACGTCACCCCCGAGCACGACAAGGACGCCGTCGCCGACGTCATCGCGGGAATGGCCAAGCCCGGCGATCTCGTTCTCACCATGGGTGCGGGCGACGTCACGGACCTGGGGCCGGCCATCTTGGCCCGTCTGTCGAACTGACGGCTCTGGGAAGAGCGGGAAAGCGGGAGATCAGTCATGTCGTACGAGGTAGAGAAGACGGACGAGCAGTGGCAGGCGGAGCTGACCCCGTCCGAGTACCAGGTGCTGCGCCTCGCCGGCACGGAGCCCGCCTTCCGCGGTGAGTACACGGACACCAAGACGGAGGGCGTCTACTCCTGCCGCGGCTGCGGCGCCGAGCTGTTCCGTTCCACGGAGAAGTTCGAGTCGCACTGCGGCTGGCCGTCCTTCTACGACCCCAAGGACTCCGAGGCGGTCGAACTGAAGGCGGACGTCGCCCACGGCATGGTCCGCACCGAGGTCCTCTGCGCGAAGTGCGGCTCCCACCTGGGCCACGTCTTCGAGGGCGAGGGCTACCCGACCCCGACCGACCAGCGCTACTGCATCAACAGCATCTCCCTGCGCCTGACCCCCTCAGGTTCCTGACCCCCGTGTTGTACGGTCCCGCCCCTTGGGAGCGGGGCCGTACGCGGGACCTCACCGCCTGCGTGAAGGTGGCACGGCGCCGGCGATGACGTCCTTCCCGAGGTGCTCCTTGACGAGGTAGACCAGCTCGGCGCCTTCGATGAGCTGCAGCCGCCCGTGCGAAGCGGCGAAGGTGTGGCTCGCGCGGCCGAACCAGGACGTGGTGATCAGAACCCCCTTGGCCGCCCGATTGTGCTCCACGAGACCGGCCAGGGCGTGGACGGATTCGACGTTCACGATCTTCGTGTAGCGCTTGGCCTGGATGATGCACTCGCCGTTGAAGACCGGATCCTTACTGATGGCGACGGCGTCCACACCGTCGTCCTTGGACGCCTGGGTAACCCAGGACTCCAAGCCGATGGCTTCGTAGAGCTGGCGTACCAGATGCTCGAACTCTGTCGGCGTGAGCTGGGTGAGCACCGGTCGGCTGTCGAGCCCGGCAACCACGTCCATGCTGACATCGGTCAACCGGTATTTAGTCAGATCGAATTCGACGATGGGCCGGACCGGCTCCAGTTCGTACGGATTCGGGGAAACGCGCGCGTTCAGATGCTTGAGGCAGGCCGTCGCGTCCACTTGGCTCAACCTCAGCCCGGTGAACTGGTCACGATCCGTGCCGAGTGTGACGAGGCAGGGTGAGACCTCCTGGCCGGTGGCCCGGTCCACCGTCGTGACGTGGCCGTTGAGCACCACGCTCTCCACGATGCCGTCCTGGTCGGCGGCGAAGATCTCGTACACGGTGCGTAGGGCGACCTGGGCGAGTGCTGAGGCGTAGAGCTCCTTGCGTTCCTTCTCCGGCCGGGGCTGTGCCTTCAGTTCATCGCGCGACTTCACATACGAGTAGCTGCGTGCGAGGGGGACCACCGCTTCCGTGGGAAGCTGGATCTCGACCAGGACGCTGCCGTCGGCGGGCCTGAACGCGACCCGGTGATGCGAGGGGAAACCCCGCGGGTAGCGGACGGCATTGAGCACTCGGGTGACGAACCACTCCACGCTCTCGGGCTCACCGCCCAGGAAGGCGGACCGTCGACGTTCCAGTTTCTCGTTGAACTCCCTGACAGCATACGCTTCTTGATCCTGCGCCGCTCGGTGCTCGGCCCTCTTGCGGTCGAGCGTCCTCCGATACTCGTCTTCGGCCTGGCGGTGGATCTCTTCGGCCTCGGCGAACCGCGCCCGCTCCGCAGCGACCTGCTGCTCGAATCGGCGTCGGCCTCCGAAGAGCCCGGCGAGCGCTCCTGGCTCCCGCGGAGCGAACTCCTCCCACTTCGGCCCGGGCCCGGGCCCCGGCCACCGGCCGGTGTCGAAGCGCTTGGGGTGGTGCACACGGCGCAGCCCGTCGAAGGAGACAGCCGGTTCGGAGTCCAGAGCGGTACGCAGAAGCTGCCGGAGGGCGTCGGCCTCCTGCTCGACAGAGAGGCTGTGGTCGGAGGCGAGCTGCATCTGACGGGCCGTGTATTCCTGCTGCCGGGCGCGTTCCTGACGTTTGTGCTCAGCCTCGACCGCCCGTTGCTGACGCTCGAGTTCGCGTTGTCTGCGCTGTTGTTCACGCTGAGCGGCTACCCGCTGCCGCTCCATCTCCTGGTACCAGCCGCCCCGACGCTGTGCCATCGGCCCTCCCCCTGTGCTCCTTCAGCTAATCGATCTTACGTGGAGTGACCTTCGCCCACCGTCCGTTTCGCGCGGATGGTGGGCCCGAGGCGAGAAGAACGTTTTGGGGCATGAACCGCACGCCGAGGGCTTCCGTTCTCCAGGTGTACGGCCCAGTGTCACGAAAGCAATGCCGACCGGTACCCCGGGGCCGCTGTTCTTGGGGCGCCCCCAGGCACACCCTCCCCGTCTCCCCCCCCCAGAGGTCGTCGACACCATGGCAGAACTGAACCGCCGCAGGTTCCTGCAGATCGCGGGCGGCACGGCCGCCGCCGCGATGCTCAACGAGAGCATCGCGCGCGCCGCCGCCATTCCGGCGCAGGGCAGCACCGGAACCATCCAGGACATCGAGCACATCGTCGTCCTCATGCAGGAGAACCGGTCCTTCGACCAGTACTTCGGCACGATGAAGGGCGTGCGCGGCTACGGTGACCCGCGGCCGGTCCTCCAGGACAACGGCAAGTCCGTCTTCTACCAGTCCAACGGGACGAAGGACATCCTCCCCTTCAACCCGCAGGTCAACGACCTCGGCATGCAGTTCGTCGAGGGCCTCAACCACGACTGGGCCGGCGGCCACCAGGCGTACAACAACGGCAAGTACGACAAGTGGGTGCCGGCCAAGACCGCCACGACCATGTCGTACATGACGCGCAACGACATCCCGTTCCACTACGCGCTGGCCGACGCCTTCACCGTCTGCGACTCCTACCACTGCTCCTTCATCGGTGCCACCGACCCCAACCGCTACTACATGTGGACGGGTTACACGGGCAACGACGGCGTGGGCGGCGGCCCGGTCCTCGGCAACCAGGAGGCCGGCTACGGCTGGAAGACCTACCCCGAGCGCCTGGAGTCGGCCGGGGTCTCCTGGAAGATCTACCAGGACATCGGCGACGGCCTGAACGCGGCCGGAGGCTGGGGCTGGATCAGCGACGCCTTCCGCGGCAACTACGGCGACAACTCGCTGCTGTACTTCAACAGCTACCGCAACGCCCAGCCCGGCAGCGCCCTCTACGAGAAGGCCCGTACGGGCACCAACGCCAAGGCGGGCGAGGGCTACTTCGACAAGCTGCGCGCGGACGTCGTGGGCGGCACCCTGCCGCAGGTCTCCTGGATAGCGGCGCCGGAGGCGTTCAGCGAGCACCCGAACTGGCCCACCAACTTCGGCGCCTGGTACATCTCGCAGGTGCTCGACGCGCTGACCGCCAACCCCGACGTGTGGGCGAAGACGGCCTTCCTCATCACCTACGACGAGAACGACGGCTTCTTCGACCACGTCGTGCCGCCGTACCCGCCGGCCTCCTCGGCGTGGGGCCTGTCGACCGCCGACGTCTCCAAGGACCTGTTCGCGGGCAACGCGAGCTACGCGGCCGGTCCGTACGGGCTCGGCCCGCGCGTCCCGATGATCGTGGTCTCCCCGTGGAGCAAGGGCGGCTACGTCAACTCCGAGACCTTCGACCACACCTCGGTCATCCGCTTCATCGAGAAGCGGTTCGGCGTGCAGGAGCCCAACATCTCGCCGTGGCGCCGCGCGGTGTGCGGTGACCTGACCTCGGCCTTCGACTTCTCCAAGGCCGACGCCACGCCCGCCGCCCTGCCCTCCACGGCGGCGTACGTCCCGGCGGACCACAACACCCACGCCTCCTACCACCCGGTCCCGCCGACCACCGGCACCCTGCCCAAGCAGGAGGCGGGCGGCAAGCCGACCCGCCCGCTGGGCTACGTCCCCTACGTGGACGGCAAGGCCACGGTCTCCACGGGCAAGTTCACCCTGACCTTCTCCTCGGGTCCCTCCCTCGGCGCCCACTTCCACAGCACCTCGGGCAACCGTACGGACGGCCCGTGGCCCTACACGGTCGAGGCGGGCAAGACCCTCGCGGACACCTGGAGCACGAGCAGCTCCACCGGCAACCAGATCAACCTCACGGTCTGGGGCCCGAACGGATTCCTGCGCACCTGGAAGGGCCCGGCGAAGAAGGCCGGCCCCGAGGTCACGGCCCGCCACGACGGGACCACCGGCAACCTGGTCCTGTCCCTGACCAACGGCGGCACGGCCGCGGTCAACCTCACGGTGACCAACGCCTACGGCGGCTCGGCGCAGATCCTGCGGGTCGCGGCGGGCGCCACCGTCCCCTGCACGGTGTCCCTGACGGCCACGTCCCGCTGGTACGACGTCAGCGTCGTCTCCGACGCGGACACCACCTTCCTCCGCCGCTTCGCGGGCCACGTCGAAACGGGTGCGACGGGCGTCTCGGACCCGGCGATCAAGACCGTCTGACGCGGTAGTCCGGTACGGGGCCAGTACGCGCCGCAGCCACCGTCTTCAGGACCGTGAGGTCCCGGGGACGGTGGCTGCGGGCGTATCGGATCAGGGGGCCGCGGGTGTGATCGTAGGCCCGGTGGGCAGACGTACGGCGTTGGTTTCCCATACCCCGTCACCGAGGGAGAACGCATGGCCATCGCCCACCGCAGGATCGGCACCGGTCCCGTCCGGGTCATCGTGCTGCACGACTGGTTCGGCACCTCCGCCAACTGGGGCTCCGTGCTGGACTACCTGGACCCGCGCGAGTTCTCGTACGCCTTCCTCGACTACCGGGGCTACGGCGACCGCCGGGACGTCCCCGGCCGCCACACCCTCGGCGAGATCGCCGACGACGTCCTCGCGCTCGCCGACGAGCTCGGCTGGGACACCTTCTCCCTGCTCGGCCACTCCATGGGCGGCAAGGCCGCCCAGCAGGTCCTCGTCCGCGCGCCCGAACGCATCGAGAAGCTGGCCGGGATCAACCCGGTCCCCGCCGGCCCGTACGAGATGGACGACGCGACCCACGCCCTGTTCTACGGAGCCGCCGAGCAGCCGGAGAACCGCCGCGCCATCCTCGACCTCGTCACCGGCCACCGGGCGAGCCCGTACTGGCTGGAGCGGATGGTCGAGCACTCCCTGAGCGTCTCCCGGCCGGAGGCCTTCGCCGGGTACCTCGCGAGCTGGCAGCCGCTCGACCTGTCCGCCGCCGTGAAGGGCAGCACCGTCCCGGTGCTGCTCCTCGTGGGGGAGTACGACCTCGCGCTCACCGCCGACGTCATGCGGGCCACCTGGCAGGTCTGGTACCCGAACTGCCGGATCCACCCCCTCCCCGGCGCGGGCCACTACCCGCCGCACGAGACCCCGGTGGCCTTCGCCACCGCCCTGGAGGAGTTCCTCCGCAGTTAGCGCTACGAGCGGGCGTGCGACTTCGGCAGCAGGCGGTCGATCAGGGCCAGCGCTATGGCCGACACGATGAAGGCCAGGTGCACGATGACCTGCCACATCGTCTGCTGCCACGCCCAGTCGTCGCCGGAGATCTCGATGAACGACTTCAGGAGGTGGATCGAGGAGATGCCGATGATGGCGGTCGCCAGCTTCACCTTCAGCACGTTCGCGTTGACGTGGCTGAGCCACTCCGGCTCGTCGGGGTGGTCCTTGAGGTTCACCCGCGCGACGAAGGTCTCGTAGCCGCCGACGATCACCATCAGCAGCAGGTTGGCGACCATCACCACGTCCACCAGGCCCAGGACCATCAGCATGGTCTTGGTCTCGGTGAGACTGCCGATGTCGCTCACCAGGTGCGTCACGTCCTTGAGGAAGATCCACACGTAGACCATCTGGGCCACGATCAGGCCCAGGTACAGCGGCAGCTGGAGCCAGCGGCTCAGGAACATCGCGGTGCCGATGCGGTGCCCGACGGTCGTGGGCCGGGGAGCGGGGGCCGGCCCGGGGGCCGGCCCGGGCACGGTGGGGCGGACGGGGGTCGCGGGAGGCGCGGTCTGCATGTTCGGCACGTTCGGCTCTCGTCGGCAGGTCACAGGACCCTTCCACCGTGCCCCGGGCACGGGTCCGAAGGCCTCGGCCGAAGGTACGGAAGCCCCGCCCGGCCTCCATCGATCGGACTACCCCGGGGGGCCTACGGGGCCTACGGGCCTACGCGCCCCGGCGGCCCCTGCGGCGGCGCAGCAGCATGCCGACCCCCGCGCCGGCCAGGGCGGTCACGGCCACACCGGCCACCGTCCACCAGGCGGCACCACCCTTCGCGGCGGCGGCGGCGGGCTCGGGCGAGGGGGCGGGTGTCGGCGCGGCGGGCGACGGCGCGGCGGTGGACGGCGCGGGGTCCGCCACGGGTACGCCCACTTCGCGTTCGCCGTGCCCCAGGGCCGGGAACCCGACGTCCACGCTCACCTTCCAGGACCCGGGCGGCAGGATCTCGACGGTGTGCCACCCGGCGGGCGGCGCGGCCGGATCGCGGATCAGGGGCCAGGGGCCGAGCGTACGGGTGCCGTCGCCGCTGACCGCGTTCACGGTGGCGGCGACCGCGGAGGTGACGGCCTCCCCGTCGTTCTCCCAGGTGACCTCGGCCGTGACGTGGCCGGCGCGCTCGCCGGTGACCACCACCTTCACGGTGTCGCCGTGGGCGTGGGCCGCGGCGGGGGACAGCAGGACCAGCCCGAGTGCGCCCAGGGAGGCCAGGGCGGCCGGGAAAGCGGTTCGTACGCGCATCGTCGCAGTGCTCCGGGGTGGGTGGGATGGAGTGAGGGGCCGGCGGACGGCCGCGGGTCGCGGCCTG
>NZ_JBHYVM010000049.1:26341-53274 GCF_042750105.1 Streptomyces sp. NPDC059443
GCCGGCGGGGGGGGCGGGGCGGGGGGGGGGGCGCGGGCGCGGGGGGGGGGGGGGGGGGGGGCGCGGGGGGGGGGGGGGGCCCCCCGCGCCCCCCCCCCCCCCCCCCCCGGGGTCGGTCAGCCGTACAGAAGGTCAGCCGGCCTTCTGTACGGTCCACAGCTGGCCCGCGCTGCCGTCGGCGCGCCCGAGTTCCAGCAGCCAGGTCCCGTAGTAGGGGCGGTCGCTCACGGTCAGGGCGAAGCCGCCGCCCGGGTCCGTGACGGTCACCGCGCCGCCGCGGGACGTCAGCCGCCAGGACTGCGAGGCGTCCGGGCCGCAGGGCCGCTGCGCGACCCACATGCCCGCGGCGGGCGCGCCGCCCGGCTGAAGGCACTTGCCGGAGGCGGCGGAGCGGATGCGGACCAGCCCGCCGCCCGCGTCGTCGAAGTACCACTGCTGCTGCGCGTAGCCGTTGGCACGGGACCCGACGAGCACGGTCCCGTCGGCGTCCCGGCCGCCCCACAGCTCCGCGGCCATGCCGGTGCTGCCGTTGCCGAGCAAGTAGCGGGTGCCGGGGGTGGTGGCGCCGCCGTCGGTGCGCGGCGTACGGAAGCTCGCGGCCCGGCCGGGGCCGCTGTCCCGGCCGGCGGTGTCGCGGACGGAGACGGAGACTGAGTACGAGGTGTCCGGCCGGAGGTTGTAGATGCGCAGCACCGGGGACTGGACCCAGGTCAGGTGCTTGCCGTCCAGCAGGACCTGGTACCAGGCGGCGCCCTCGACCTTGGGCCAGCTCACCACGACGGAGTCGGACCGGATCTGGCCGGCCGTCACGGCCGGTCCCCCGGTGGGCTTCTTGGTCGGAGTCGGAGTCGGGGTCGGGGTCGGCGTGGGCTTCGGGGTCGGGTTCGGGCCGGGGCCGGGGTCGGTGCCGCCTCCGCCGTTGTCGCGCATCAGGAACTGGTTGTCGGCGATGTTCCAGTGCGTGGCCAGGTAGCTGCCGGGCTTCGGGCTGGTGTGGAAGTAGTCGTCGTGGTTGCAGTCCAGGATGTTCTCGGACGCCGGGTTGGTGCAGACGTTGCGCATCTGCGGGTAGTACGGGGTGTCCGAGTAGCACATGACGTCGAACTCGTCGGTGCAGTGGGCGCCGTGGCTGCTGTTCGGGGCGCTGTTGTTCACCGCGCCCAGGTTGTGGCCGAGTTCGTGCGCGGCGGTGTGGCCGCCCCAGCAGCCGGAGTCCGAACGCCCGTAGGAGGGGCCGAAGTTGCTCTGGTTGGTCTGGCCGGGCCGTTCGTCGCCGTTGAAGGTGCCGATGCCGCAGTAGACCTGGGTGTCCGCGAAGATCATGTACTTGCGGTCCCGGCGGTCCAGGCCCTTCGCGGCGAGAGCCGCGTTGGTCGCGCCGAACTCGGACAGGGCCGCGTCCGGGAGCTCGATGTCGAGCACGGACGGCGTGCAGTCGGCGGCCGTCACGTAGCGGATGTGGCGGATGCCGCCCGTCTCCTGGGCGCTCGTCGAGTAGATGAGGTCGGCGTCGGCCGCCCACTTGCGGAACGAGGCGGCGTACTCGGAGTAGCGGTCCCGGCCGGGGCTGTGGACGTACGCGACCTGGACGCGGTTTCCGGTGCTGCCGTCGCCGTCGCACTGGACGGTCTGGCCCGCGGGGCCCGCGGCTACGGGCTTGCCCGCCGCGGCCGAGGGGCCGGGCGCGGGCGCGGCGGCGGTCCTGGCGGCCCCGGCGTCGGCGGCGGGCGCGTCCTGAGGACGCCCGCCGTCCTGCGTGGCGGCCGGGTCCTCGGCGGCGGGACGGGCCGGATCGGCGGCCGCCGCCTTGGTGGCGACGGCGGGGGCGATGTCCTTCTTGATGTCGACACCCGTGGGTGGCGCGTCGGGGCCGTGGGTGCACAGGCCGGCTCCGGTGCGGTAGACGCCGGCGCACCGGTCGCCCTTCGGAGCGGCCCGCAGACCGTCGTAGACCATGCCGCGCCCGCCGTCGTTGGCGGGTGCGTCCGCGATGGGGTCCGGATCCTGGTCCCGGGCGGGAGCGGCGGCCGGTACGGCGTCCGCGGCGGCTCCCGAGGCCTGGGCGGGCGGCGCGGCCTGGGCGCCGTCGCCGAATCCGGAGTAGGCGATGCCGGCGGCGATCACCGCCGCCGTGGCGGTGGCGGCGGTGAGGAGTATGAACCGGCGTGGCTTGCGCCGGTGTTCCCGCCGTCTGCGTCGTCCTGTCATGCGCACCTCAACTCGTGATCGGAGTGACTGGGTGCGCGGAAGCCTGCCAGACGGATGCGGCGGAGAATTCGGACAAAGGGGAGTGCGCGTCAAGAAATCATTCCGTTACCTGTCCGTCTGATTTGACGAACACTCAATTCCCAATGAAATCAAGGTAATTGAGCTTCCCTTGAGGTGAAGGTCCAGGCCTTTGGGGTGGCGTAGTTATCAAATCGAGATAATGGGGGAGGGTTTATTGACGGGAATTCAGTCGAGGATTCATCTAATTACTACCTGTCGAATTGATTCCGTCACGACCCGTGATGAAAGGTCATGACCCGCCGTCACCCGGAGCCAGCCGGCCCACCAACCACACGAGCGCGGGCGGCACTTCGCGCGCCCACGTCTCGTAGTTGTGCCCGCCGCTCCCGAGGACGATCGAGGAGATCCGCGCGGGCGGGCGCACCGCCTCGATGAACTCCAGGGTCTGCGGGTACTGGTGCTCGCCCTTGCGGCTGCTCGCCACCAGCAGGGACACCGCGGGCTGCGGCAGGTTCCGCAGCCGCCACAGCAGGTCGTTCTCCTGCCGGTAGCGCGTGTCGCCGCCGAACAGGTCGCCGGTGTCCGCGTCCTTCGCCGCCTCGTACGGGGCCGAGAGCCCGGCCGCCGCCCGGTACGAGTCGGGCTTGCGCAGGGCCAGCTTCAGCGCGCAGTACCCGCCCACCGAGTTGCCCATCACGCCCCAGGCCCGGGGGTCGCGCGTGAGCCCGTAGTGCGAGGCCGTCGCCGCCCGCAGGTCCTCCGCGAAGAAGGCCTCCACCCGGGGCCCGCCCGGCACGTCCACGCACTCCGTGTCCCGGGGCGGCGCCACCGTCGGGGTCGCCAGCACCAGCACCGCCGGCCGCATCCTCCCCGCCCGCACCGCGTCCAACGCCACCTGCGGATACCGGAACAGGTCGATCAGCACCCGCGTCGTGCTCGGGAACCCGCTCAGCGCCAGCACCACGGGGAACTCCGCCCGCCGCTGCGCCGTCGCGTTCAGGTACTGCGGCGGCAGGTACACGTAGGCCTGCGCCGACAGCCCGGTGCGTGCCCCGCGCACCGTGACCGCCTCGATCCGGCCGATCACCGCCGGGTCGTCGGAGCCCTCGTGGCGCCAGGTGTGCGTACTGCGCACCAGCAGTCCGTCCCGCCCCGACGGGTCCGTGCCCGCGGGCGCCGGTTCCTCGCGCTGGAGGGACAGCAGGTCGCGCCAGGAGCCGTAGAACCCGTACGAGGAGTTCACCGAGAGCAGCAGCGGCACCCCCATCGTCAGCGTGACCGCCAGCTGGAGCCCGACCCGACCCAGCAACGGCCGCGCCCCGCGCCCCGCGAGCCGGGGCCACACCCAGACCGCGACCCCGAACACCACGGCCGCCACGAGGACGGCGAGCAGCAGCACCGCGAGACCGTTGATGGACGCGGACGACGAGAGCGCAGAGAACGCCGGGAACGACGAGATCGCAGAAAGCATCGCCACGGCCGCCGGGCCCGGGTCAGCCGACCGGACCGCGCGGGGTGGCGGCCACCGCGCCGTTCTCCCACGCCCAGGCGGCGATCTCCACCCGGTTGCGCAGCTGCAGTTTGGCCTGCACCGAGACCAGGTGCGTCTTGACCGTGGACAGGGAGATGAACAGCCCGTCGGCGATCTCCTGGTTGGTCAGCCCGCGCGCGACCAGCCGTACGACGTCCAGCTCGCGCTCCGACAGCGGAAGCCCGCGGTCCCCGGCCCCGGCCTCCGGCGGCGCCGGATGTTCGCCGAGCCGCTCCAGCAGCCGCAGCGTCACGGCGGGGGAGACGAGCGCGTCCCCGCGCGCGGCCGCCCGTACGGCTTCCACCAGCAGGCCCGGCCCGGCGTCCTTGAGCAGGAAGCCGCTGGCTCCGCCGCGCAGGGCCCCGTAGAGGTAGTCGTCCTGGTCGAAGGTGGTCACGATCACCACGCGCAGCGGATCGGGGACCCCCGGCCCGGCGAGCAGCCGGGTCACCTCCAGCCCGTCCAGCCTGGGCATCCGTACGTCGACCAGGCACACGTCCGGGCGCAGCCGCCGGGCCATTTCCACGCACTCGGCGCCGTCCCTGGCCTCGCCGACCACCTCGATGTCCGGCTGGGAGCCCAGGATCAGGGCGAAGCCGGTGCGGACCATTTCCTGGTCGTCGGCGATCAGGACCCGGATGTCGCTTTTCATACCTTCGATCCTGCCAGGCCGTCCAGCACGGGGAAGACGCCGGTCACCCGCCAGCCGCCGTCCGCCAGCGGGCCCGCGGAGAGCGTGCCGTCCACCGCCTCGACCCGTTCGCGCAGCCCGATCAGGCCGAGGCCCCCGCGACCGCCGGGCGGGGTGTGGCCGCGCCGGGTCCCGGAGCCGTTGGAGACCTCCACCGTCAGGTGTACTCCGTCGGTGGCCAGCCTCACCCGAGTGGCCCGTGCGCCCGGAGCGTGCCGCGTCACATTGGTCAGCGCCTCCTGGACCAGCCGGTGCACCGAGGTCTCCACCTCCGGGGCCAGCCGTACGCTGCGCACCCGGTCCGCCAGCTCCAGGACGGCCCCCGGCCGGCCCGCGACCAGCAGGCTCAGCTCGGCGAGCAGGTCTTGTGGCCGCACCGACCCGGAATCCTGCTCCCGCAGCACCCGGACGAGACGCCGCATGGAATCCAGCGTCTCCCCGCCGGCCCGCTCGATGGAGCGCAGCAGCGGGTCGAGCCGCTCCGGGGCGCTCTCCCGGATGGCCTGGGCGGCCTGCGCCTGGACCACGATCCCGGTGACGTGATGGGCCACGAAGTCGTGGAGGTCCCGGGCGAGTTCGTGCCGCTCGTGTTCCCGTACGGCCGCGACGGCTCGGGCCCGGCGCTGGTCGAGGATCCGCAGGTAGCCCCCGAACCCGGCGGCCGCGGCGGCGGCCAGGGTCAGGGCGAAGGCGGCGGTCTCGGCGGCGGCGTCGCTCGGCATCCGCAGCGGGGCCGCGGCGGCCGCGGCCCACAGCAGCAGGCACAGCGGCACCACCCGGCGCGGGGCGCAGTGCCGGGCGCAGCGGGCCAGCAGCACCAGCAGCGCGGCCGACTCCAGCAGCCCCCAACTGCCGCCGGTGCCCCGTTCGGGCGACAGCATCGCCGCGGTGGCGGCGAGGGAGACCGGCGCGGCGAGCAGCACGCGGCCGTCGAGGGGAAGCCGGATCAGGTGGGCGGGGAGCAGGGCGACCGCGCCGACCACGGCGCCGCAGCCGAGGACGGCCCAGGCGTGCGGCCGTTCGACGGTGATCCAGTCGAGGGCCCACACGAGCACGCAGCCCGCCGCCACCAGCAGCGCGGGGAATCTCTCTCGGCGCATGGCTCTCTCTGGACGAGCTCTGGACGAAAAACCCGTGGGGGGTACGAGGAAAACCTCGTACCCCCCACGGGATCAACAGGGTGAGTGACGGGACTTGAACCCGCGGCCACCTGGACCACAACCAGGTGCTCTACCAACTGAGCTACACCCACCACGACGGGCGGCGGGCCGCCCGTTCGATGTGCATGCACAGCATAGCCGATCAGCGGGGTGCTCCCGCGACGCCTTTTCGGGCGACGGCGTGTGACCTCGTACGACGTCACCGATTCGGTGGCCCCCGCGCCGATCGGCTCCGGCAGGCAACCCCGCCGCCCCGATCTCCATCCCTACCCATATGGGAGCAAACCGACTGACCGGCCTGGACGCCGCCCGCGGGACCGCCGTCCTCGGCATGTTCGCCGTCCACGTCGGCCCGCCACCCGTCCCCGACGGCGCCGGCTGGCTGCTCGTCGCCGCCGACGGCCGCGCCCCCGCCGTCTTCACCCTCATAGCGGGCTTCTCCCTCGCGCTCGCCCGCTCCCGCGCCGCCGAACCGCCGCCGCTGCGGGCCACCCTGACCCGCTGTGCGATCCTCGCCGCGCTGGGCCTGCTCCTCGCCGCGCTCTCCCCCGGGATCCTGGTGATCCTGGCCTTCTACGCCGTCTACTTCCTCGCCGCCGAGCCCTTCACCCGGCTGCGCACCCGCACCCTGGCCGTCACCGCCGGCGCCTCGGTGGTCCTGGGCCCGGTCCTCTCCCACGTCCTGGGCCAGGGCCTCGGGCTGCGCACCGGCGGGCGCGGGGCCACCCCGGTCCCCGGCTCCCTGACGAGCTGGGCCGGAGCCGGGGAGAGCGCGCGCGATCTGCTGCTCTCGGGCGCGTACCCGCTGCTCACCTACTTCCCGTACATCCTGGTCGGCATGGCCCTCGGCCGCCTCGCCGACCTACGGAGCAAGCGGTCGCTCCGGCTGCTGACCGGCGTCGGGGCGGTTGCCGCCGCCGTCGGGTACGGGGCCTCCTGGCTCGCCCTCGGCCCCGGGGGCCGCCGCGAAGCACTGCTGCGGGCCGTCGCACGGGAGCACCCCTGGGCCATGGCGGAGCCCGACCCGGTCTCGGCGGTGCTGAGCGAGCAGTTCGGGGCCGTCCCCGGCACCTCCTGGGACTGGATGCTGCTGGCCGGCCCCTACAGCCAGACCCCGCTGGAGACCCTCGGCAACGCGGGGGTCGGAGCCGCTCTCGTGGGCTCGCTGGCCCTTGCCGCGCGGGCCGCCGGCTGGGTGGCGAGGGTGCTGGGGCCGCTCGCGGCCGTCGGGGCGATGGCTCTGTCGGTGTACGTGGTGCACGCGGTTGCGCTGGCGGTGTTTCTGCGGGGTGTGAGCGGGTGGGAGGCCCTGGCCGGCTTCTCGGCTGCCGCCGTGGCCGGGTGCCTGGCCTGGGGCCGGCTGCTGCGCGGTACGGAGCTGCGGCGGGGGCCGCTGGAATGGGCGCTGCGGGTGGTGACCCCGGGGTGACGCGAAGCCCTGCGGGGCCTGTCCCCTACCCACCCTTCCCCGGGCTCTGCCCGGACCCGGTCCTCAAACGCCGGACGGGCTGAATTTTGCGGCGCAGCCGCACATCTCAGCCCCGCCGGCGTTTGAGGCGCGGGGGTCCGGGGGCTGGCCCCCGGCAACGGCGCCGCACGCGGCCCCCGCAGGGCTCCGCGCCGGGGCGGGTCCCATCGGCGCGGCCCCCTGCCCGTTGAGGGCGCCGCGCGGCAGGATCCCGGGTATGGACCACGACTCCGATCCCTTCACGGCCGCCGACTACGCAGCCCGGATGGCCGCCGCCGCGCAGTCCGCCGCCGACGCCGGCCTGGCCGGCCTGCTGATCGCCCCCGGGCCCGACCTCGCCCACCTCACCGGATACCGGCCGGTCGACACCGAACGGCTGACCCTGCTCGTCCTCGCCGCCGGCCAGGACCCCGTCCTCGTCGTCCCCGCGCTGGAGGCCCCCGACGCGGCGAAGGCGCCCGGGGCGGGCGCGCTGACCCTGCGCGACTGGGCCGACGGGAAGAACCCGTACACCGTGACCTCCCCGCTGCTGGACGTGACCGGCCGCTTCGGGGTCAGCGACAACACCTGGGCGCTGCACCTGCTCGGCATGCAGCGCGAGTTGCCGACGACCTCGTACGTCTCGCTGTCCGACGCGCTGCCGATGCTGCGCGCGGTCAAGGACGAGCGCGAGCTGGCCCGGCTCGCCGCGGCCGGCGCGGCGGCGGACGCCGCGTACGCGCAGATCCTGCACGTCCCCTTCGCCGGCCGCCGCGAGAGCGACGTCTCCGCCGACCTGACGGCGCTGCTGCGCGTCCACGGCCACTCCCAGGTCGACTTCGCCATCGTCGGCTCCGGCCCCAACGGCGCCAACCCGCACCACGAGGCCGGAGACCGGGTCATCCAGCAGGGGGACATGATCGTCCTCGACTTCGGCGGCCTCAAGGACGGCTACGGCTCCGACATCTCCCGCACCGTCCACGTCGGCGAGCCCACGGAGGAGGAGCAGCGCGTCCACGACATCGTCCGCGAGGCCCAGCTGGCGGGCGTGGCGGCGGCCCGGCCGGGAGCCGCCTGCCAGGACGTGGACCGGGCGGCCCGCGCGGTGATCACCGAGTTCGGCTACGGCGAGCAGTTCATCCACCGCACGGGCCACGGCATCGGAGTCACCACGCACGAGCCCCCGTACATGGTGGAGGGCGAGGAACAGCCCCTCGTCCCCGGCATGTGCTTCTCGGTGGAGCCCGGCATCTACCTCCCCGGCCGCTTCGGCGTCCGCATCGAGGACATCATCACCGTCACCGAGAACGGCTGCCGCAGCTTCAACAACGCCTCGCGGGAGTTGGCGATCGTCGAGTAACCACCGGAGCCGGGCCGGATCGTCTACGGGCCCAGGACCACCGCCGATTCGGCCGGTACGTGGATGCGTCCGGCGGAGTCGGGGTGGTCCACCGGGAGCCAGGCGGCCAGGACCCGTACGCCGTTGCGGCCCAGGGCGACGGTCGTGGGCTCCGCGGCGAAGTTCACCACCACCCGGATGTCTCCCCGGCGGAAGGTCAGCCAGCGCCGCTCCTCGTCATGGGCCACCCGGACCGCCGCCAGATCGGGATCGCGCAGGTCCGGGTGGGTGCGCCGGAGGGTGATCAGGGTGCGGTACCAGTCCAGGAGGCGGGCGTGCGGCTGCCGGGCGGGCTCGGCCCAGTCGAGGCAGGAGCGGTCCCGGGTGGCCGGGTCCTGGGGATCGGGGATCTGCTCCGGCTCCCAGCCGTGCGCCGCGAACTCCCGGCGCCTGCCCGTCCGTACGGCCTCGGCGAGCTCCGGGTCGAGATGGTCGGTGAAGTACTGCCAGGGCGTGCCCGCGCCCCATTCCTCGCCCATGAACAGCATCGGCACGAACGGCCCGGTCAGCGCCACCGTCGCCGCGCATGCCAGCAGCCCCGGGGAAAGGGAGGCCGCGAGCCGGTCGCCGATCGCCCGGTTGCCGATCTGGTCGTGGGTCTGGGTGTAGCCGAGGAACCGGTGTGCGGGGGTGCGGCCGCGCTCCAGCGGGCGGCCGTGGTGGCGGCCCCGGAAGGAGGACCAGGTCCCGTCGTGGAAGAAGGCCCGGGTCATGGTCTTGGCGAGGGCGCCGAGCGGGGCCTCGGCGAAGTCCGCGTAGTACGCCTGGGATTCGCCGGTCAGCGCGCAGTGCAGCGCGTGGTGGAAGTCGTCGTTCCACTGCGCGTGCAGGCCCAGGCCGCCGGCGCCGCGGGGAGTGGTGGTGCGCGGATCGCACTGGTCGGACTCGGCGATCAGGAAGAGCGGCCGGCCGGTCTCGGCGGCCAGTTCGTCCACCGCCGCGGCCAGTTCCTCCAGGAAGGTCAGGGCCCGCCCGTCGACGAGCGCGTGCACCGCGTCCAGGCGCAGCCCGTCGATCCGGTAGTCGCGCAGCCAGGCGAGGGCGCTGCCGAGGAGGTAGGCGCGCACCTCGTCGGATCCGGGCGCGTCCAGGTTCACCGCCGCGCCCCAGGGGGTGTGGTGGGTGTCGGTGAAGTACGGCCCGAAGGCGGGCAGATGGTTGCCGGAGGGGCCCAGGTGGTTGTGGACCACGTCCAGGACCACGCCCAGCCCGGCGGCGTGCGCCGCCTCCACGAACCGGACCAGCCCGGCCGGACCGCCGTACGGCTCGTGCACGGCCCAGGGCGCGACCCCGTCGTACCCCCAGCCGTGCCGGCCGGGGAAGGAACAGACCGGCATCAGCTCGACGTGGGTGACGCCGAGGGCGGTGAGGTGGCCGAGCCGGGCGGCGGCCGCGTCGAAGGTGCCCTCGGGGGTGAAGGTGCCGATGTGCAGCTCGTACAGGACCGCGTCCTGGAGCGGGGTGCGGGGCACGGGGGCCGGGACCTCGGGGGTGAGCGCCTCGAAGTCGACGACCGCCGAGAGTCCTTCGGGCCCGGTGGGGAGACGGCGGCCGCGCGGGTCGGGCCGTAGGGGTTCGCCGGTGTCCTCGGCGTGCCCCAGCAGGAACCCGTACCGGGAGCCGTCGGCGGCCGGGGCCTGCACGACCCACCAGCCCTCCCGCTCCGGATCGCGGGCCATCTCGTACGTGGCCTCGTCAAGCCGCATGGCGACCCGACCTGTCAGCGGTGCCCACACCTCGAACTGCACGGACGGTCCCCTCGTCTGGCGGTGGTACCCCAACCTGCGTTTCCGGGCCATCATCGGGGGTGAGGCGGGGGAGTTCTGGACACTCTGCCCCTGACGGGCCGACAATCACCCTGTGACGTCGAGTTTCGAGTTCTCCGCCTACCCCGTGCCGCGGCTCTCCGATGCCGAGCGCGACTACGCGCTGAGCCGGCTCGCCGAGGGCGCGGCCCTCGGCAAGCTGTCGCACGACACCCTCGTGCGCCGGATCGAACTCGCCCTCGCCGCCCGGCGCTCCGAGGAACTCGCGGTCCTCACCGCCGACCTGGAGCAGGGGGAGGACGGCGAGAACACCTGGAGCCGTCGGCTGTTCGGCTGGGTCGGGCGGGTCTCGGCCGTCGCGGTGGGCGTGCGGCGGGCCTGGACCGTGGAGAAGCTGCCCAAGCTGCTGCTCCCGCACCCGAGCGCGGGGGCGTTGCGGATCGGCCGTGATCCGGGCAACGGGCTGCGGCTCAACCACGAGACCGTGTCCCGGGCGCACGCGGAACTGCACCTGCGCGATGGGGTGTGGGTGGTGCGGGACCTGGGCTCGACGAACGGGACCACCGTGAACGGGCGCCGGGTGACGGGCTGGGCCGTGGTGCGGGACGGGGACCAGATCGGCTTCGGCCGGATGTCGTTCCGGCTGTCGGCGGGCTGAGGGGCACCCCGGCCGGGGCCCCCGGGTGTCGGGCGCCCGCGCCCGTCGCGTGAGGATGAGACCCATGGAACACACGTCCGCGGCGGCTGCCGCACCCGTCGTACGGCCCGCCCGTCCCGAGGACCTGCCCCGCCTGGACGAGCTGATGCGCGAGCACATCGCGTTCGAGAAGTCCGCGCCCCGCCCGGCCGGTCTGGCCGGCCGGCTCGGCCCGCGACTGTTCGCCGAGGACGCCCGGCTGTGGGTGCTGCTGGCCGAGAACCCGGACGGCGAGGTCGCCGGGTACGCCGCCTGCTCGGCCGAGTTCTCCTTCTGGGACGCCCGGGACTACCTCCACATGGACTGCCTCTACCTCGCCGGGGAAGCCCGCGGCCACGGCCTCGGCGCCGCCCTGATGGACGGGGTGAGGGGCCTGGCCCGCGAGCTCGGTCTCGGGCACGTCGAGTGGCAGACGCCCGACTGGAACGAGGGGGCGATCCGCTTCTACGACCGCCTCGGGGCCACGGGCCGGGCGAAGCTGAGGTACGCGCTGCCGGCGGAGGATGCGTGACGGCCGAGGGCCGACGGGTGACCGGCGCGGGCCGGCGGGTGGTGGCCGCGCGCCGGCGGGTGGTGGCCGCCGTACGCCGCCGGCCGGCTATCGCGCGGCCGCCACGAGGCGCTCGTAGGCCGCCAGGACGACCCGGGACTGGTGCTCCACCTGGGTGGCCACCGGGACCCAGCGGGCCTGGAAGCGGGCCGCGAACTCCTCGCACCAGCCCGTGACCAGCCGGTCCACGGCCGGCGCGGCCGGATGGCCCTGGGCGCTCAGTACCCGTAGCAGCATCGCGGCGGCGCGCAGCGAGAGCCGCCGGCCGAAGGCGTCGATGCTCCCGATGTAGGCGGCCGTGGCCTCGGCGGGAGCCCCGGCGCCCGTCCACCCGACGGCGATCGCCGGGATCAGGGCGAGCGTCCAGTCCACCGCGCGCAGCAGGGCGGCGGTAGCCGGATCCGTACCGGGGACCGCGCCCTCCCGCAGCTCGGCCACGCGCGCGGCGTCGGCGGTGAGCCGCGCGGCGAGCACGCGCAGGGCGCCGCGCGGATCGGGGTGCGGGGCCGGGTCGTCCACCAGGTCCGAGGCCCACATGGGCACTTCGACGATCGCGGTCGTACCGGCGTGGAGGTGCGCGCGGTACCAGGTGCTGAGCCGGGTGTCCTCGGGCTGGAACGCCCCGGCCGCCCCGGCCCCGGGATCGGGCATCACGAAGATCCCCGCCCCGGGGGAGGGCCAGCCGGAGGCGTCGGAGGCACTGGTCTCGACCGGGATCCGCAGCTCGGCGGCCGATTTGCCGAAGGGCTCGGCGAGCCCGGGTATGTCCCGGGTGAGCTGGACCCAGGAACCGCCGAGATCAGTGCCGTGCAGGGAGATCTGGAGGGTGGGCCGGAGCTCGTCGATGAGCCGGGTGAGGGCGAGGGTCTCCGGCGGGAGGCGGTCCGGGGGCAGTAAAGACGGCGCCCACTCGGGCTGTTCGGGGCCGGGCGGGCGGAAGAAGTTCCGGTGGTATTCGAGGAGCGAGTACGGGCGGGGCGTGCGGTGCAGGGCCGCGCCGTCGGGGTCCGCGCAGAGCAGGAAGTGCCAGGTGGCTCCGGCGGCGGGCTCGCGGATCAGGTGGCGGGCGAGCGCGAGGACGGTGGCGCCGCCGACGGGCTCGTTGGCGTGCGCACCGGCGACGACGAGCACGTTGCGCGGATCCGCGGCCGCAGCTGTGACCGCAGCTGTGGCCGCGGGCGAGGGCGAGGTCGCGGAACCGACCGAGAGCACCCAGAGCGGCTCCCCGGCCCGGGAGGCGCCGGCCTGGCGGAGGCGGACGAGGGCGGGGTGTTCATCGGCGAGCGCGCGGGCGGCGAGGGCGAGTTCGTGAGGGGTGGGGTAGCACATGTCACGGATGAGGGTCACAGCTGATCCCATTCCCGTAGGGGGCGCGTGATAGCCGTGTTCGGACACGTGGCCGGACGTTGCCCGACGCGGCACTACTCCTCCCGGAGCAGGAGGGCCACGGGCATCCGGTCCAGCAGCCCGGCCAGCCGGGTCTCGCCCTCGTACGGGGCTTCGTACGGGTCTTCGTGCGCGGCCCCCGTGCCCGGCAGGCGGCGCCACCTTCCCGGTGGCAGCGCGAGGGCCGTGTCCCGCCAGCCTCCCGACCCGGCGAGCACGTGCGACAGGCGGGTGGCCACCGCCACCAGGCCCGGGGAGCGGGCGAAGGCCACGCAGTGTTCCGCCGCCGGGCCGCGGGCGGGGAGCGGGGCGTAGCCGGTGAACAGGCCGGGGCGGCTCCGGCGCAGCCGCAGCAGGGCGGCGGTCAGGGCGAGTTTCTCCTCGGCCGTGCCGACGGGGGCGGCCCCCGCGTCCAGGCGGGCCAGGGTCTCCCGGGGGAAGACGGCGGGGCGGCGGTTGTCGGGGTCCACCAGGGCCCGGTACTCCGTCTCGGCACCCTGGTAGACCTCCGGCACCCCGGGCATGGCCAGGTGCAGCAGCGCCATGCCGAGCAGGTTCGCGCGGGCTGTTTCCGCCAGCGGTCCGGGCAGGTCGACGGCCGTCGCCGGGACGTGGCCGGACACCGTGGCTTCGTACGCCGCGTCCTGCTCGGTCCAGCTCGTGTGCAGGGCGGCTTCGCGGACGGCCTTCAGCAGGGCCTGCTCCAGCCGCTCGGCGCGCTCCGGGCCGGCGTCCCCCAGGCCGAGCGCCGTCTGCCGGGCCACCCAGGCGAGTTGGGGATCCGGCCCGGCGGACCCGGCGGACCCGGCGGACCCGGCAGGCCCGGCGGACCCGGCCGCGATGGCGGCGATAGCGACGGCCGAGTCCTGCGACAGCGCCGAGATCCGGGCCCGGACGTCCGCGCTGCGCTTCGTGTCGTGCGTGGTCAGCACCGTCCCGGAGCCGGGCCACAGCCGGGCCAGCTCGGCGCAGTACGCGTGGAACTCCGCGACCGTGACCGCCGGGTTCCCGGGATCCCCGCCCACCTCCGTGGCCGACAGCAGCGGGGCGTACCGGTAGAAGGCCCTGTCCTCCAGGGACTTGGCGCGCAGGGCAGCCGAGGTCTGGGCGAAGCGGGCCGCGAAGGCCGTGTCCCGCAGCACGAGGTCCCGTACGCCCGCCACCGTTTCCGCGCCGGCCCGCGCGGCGGCCTCCGCCAGGGCTCCGGGCGCGAGCTCCGGCTCGCCGGGATAGGGCCGGTACACGGGGTAGGCGATCAGCAACTCCCGTACGGCCGGGGCGAGATCATGGCCGGCCAGTCGCTCCAGCGTCGCGAGCTCGGAGGCCAGGTCGCCGGTCAGGACCTCCCGCGCGCTCGACCGGGCGGTCCGCGACCACTCCGGCTGCCCCGTCGACTCCCGGAATCCGGCGGCGAGCCGGGCGGCCCCGGCCGGGTCGGTGAACACCCCGTCCACCCGGTGGAGCGCGTCGTACCCGGTGGTCCCGGCGACCGGCCAGGCCGTCGGCAGCCGCTCGTGGCGGGCCAGGATCTTCTCGACCACCACCCAGCAGCCCCCGCCGACGGCGGCCCGCAGCCGCCGCAGGTAGCCTTCCGGGTCCGCCAGGCCGTCCACGTGGTCGACCCGCAGACCTTCGGCCACCCCGTCCCGGACCAGCTCCAGCACCTTGGCGTGGGTGACCGCGAAGACCTCGGGGTCCTCCACCCGGACCCCGATCAGCTCCGAAATGGTGAAGAAGCGGCGGTAGTTGAGGCCGGTCCGGGCCTCCCGCCAGCACGCGGGGCGGTACCACTGGGCGTCGAGCAGCGCCACCGGATCCAGCCCGACAGTGCCCTCCCGGAGCGGGAACTCCAGCTCCCCGATCCGCAGCACGGCGCCCCGGCCGCCGGGTGGGCCGCCGTCCCGCCCGTCGTGCCCGTCCCGCCCGTCGCGCCCGTCCACCTTGATCTCGTCCGGGTCCAGGGGCTCCGCGAGCACCGGCAGCAGCAGCTTTCCGCCGCCCGCCTCCCAGTCGATGTCGAACCAGCGCGCGTACGGGGAGTGCGGACCCTCCCGCGCCACCTCCCACAGGGGCCGGTTCAGCCGCAGCGGCGCCGGTACCGCCATGTGGTTCGGCACGATGTCGAGCACCAGTCCGAGCCCGTGCGCACGGGCGGCGGCCGCCAGCTCCCGCAGCCCGTCCTCCCCGCCCAGCTCCACCCGGACCCGGGTGTGGTCGGTGACGTCGTACCCGTGGGACGACCCCGGCACGGCCTCCAACACGGGGGAGAGGTGCAGGTGCGACACGCCGAGCGAGGCGAGGTACGGTACCGCTGCCCGCGCATCCGTGAAGGTGAACTCTGGGCGGAGCTGGAGTCGGTAGGTCGATGCCGGGGTAACGGCTGGCGGAACATCAGATTCCGTTGGGCCGAATGCAAAATCGGTGCGCGGCAGGCTCATGAGAACGTACGTACCCAGGTTGCGGGATTCCGTGCCATTACCCAATGCATCCGGGTGACTGCGCCGGGTTAACGTTGCTCAAGTGTTTGGAACCGTCAACACCTATCGTCAAGTCATCGCCCTGACCGGGCCCCTTCTCCCGCTCATCTCCTTCCTCGCCCGACTGCCCGTCGCCATGTCGCAGTTCGGCAGCGTCCTGCTCGTCGCCGAGACCAGCGGCTCCCTCGCCACCGCCGGCATAGTCGGCGGCACCCTCTCCGCCGGGCAGGTGGTCTTCGGGCCCGTCCTCGGACGGCTCGCGGACCGTCACGGGCAGCGCCCCGTGGTCCTCGCCGCCGCCGCGGTCAACGCCCTGGCGACCGCCGCCCTCGTGGCCGGGGCACTGACCGGCCTCGCCACCGTCCCGCTCGCCGCGATCGGCGCCGTCACCGGCGCCTCGATACCCCTGATCGGCCCGCTGGCCCGGACCCGCTCCGTGGCCCTGGCCCACCGGGCCAAGGCCGATGAGAGCGTCGTGGGCGCGATCCACTCGCTCGAAGGCACCCTGGACGAGGTCTCCTTCGTCTTCGGACCCGCCCTCGTCGGCCTCGCCACGCTCGTCGCGCACCCGGCCGTCGCCCTGTGCGGCGCGGCCGTTCTCGTCGCCGTCTTCGGCACCGCCTTCGCACTGCACCCGACCGCCGCCGTCACGGCCGGTGCGCCCGCGAGGCCCCGTACGCCCCGCACGCTCCGTACGCCCCGTGCGGCGGAGGACCGGGGCCGGGTCCGGCCGCCGGGGGTCGTCTACGCGGTACGCGGCTCGCTCTTCCTCCAGGGCGCCATGTTCGGTGGCTGCCAGGCCGGAATCGCCGCCCTCACGGCGCAGTTGGGCGTCCCCGGACAGGCCGGCATCGTCTACGCGTGCATGGGCGTGGTCAGCGCCGCCGTCGGGCTCTCGCTCGGCGCGCTGCCCGCCCGCTTCGGGCTGCGGCTGCGCTGGCGGGTGGCCACCGCGGCCGCGCTGGTGCTCTCCGTGCCGCTGCTCTTCACCGACACCCTGTGGCCGCTGTACGCGGTCGTCACCGTGCTCGGGGCCGCCTACGCCCCGCACCTGATCACCGCCTTCGCCCTCACGGAGCGGGCGGTCGAACCCTCCCGGCTCGCCGAGTCGATGGCCTTCGCCGCCAGCTCGCTCGTGGCCGGACAGGCCGCCTCGCTGGCCGTCTCCGGGCGGCTCGCCGAGTGGTACGGGCCCTGGGCGTCCTTCGCGGTGGCCGTGGGGGCGGCCGCCCTGACCCTGACCCTCGCCCTCGTCACCCGCGTGCCCGCCGCCCGTACGCACGCCCCCGCGGCCCAGGCCCCGGCCGTCCCCGCGGAGTCCGGACCCGTGGAGTCCGGATCCGAAGAGCCCGCCCTCGAAGGCGCCGCCTACGCGGGCCGCTGAAGCACCACCAGACACCGTCCTGTCAGCGCCACCCGGTCACCGGCCGCATACTGCGGCCCGGTGCCGGGTGGCAGTACCTCCGCCCGCGCCGTGTCCACGACCAGGCGCCACTGCGCGCCGTGACCGGCCGGGATCGTGAAGTCCTGTGGTTCCGCGCCCGCGTTGAACATCAGCAGGAACGAATCGTCGGTGATCCGCTCCCCGCGGGAGCCCGGCTCCGAGATCGCCTCCCCGTTCAGGAACACCGCCAACGCCCGCGCGTGCTGCGCCTGCCAGTCGCGGGCCCGCATCTCCTCGCCGTGCGGGGTGAACCAGGCGATGTCCGAGAGGTCGTCGTGCGTCCCCTCCACCGGCCGGCCGTGGAAGAACCGGCGCCGCCGGAACACCGGGTGCTCGCGCCGCAGCCACACCATCCGCCGGGTGAACTCCAGCAGGGCGGGCGCGGGTTTGCCGGGCTCGGGCCACTTCACCCAGGACAGCTCGTTGTCCTGGCAGTAGGCGTTGTTGTTGCCGCCCTGGGTGCGGGCGAACTCGTCGCCGTGACTGATCATCGGCACGCCCTGCGAAAGCATCAGCGTGGCCGTGAAGTTGCGCATCTGCCGCTCGCGCAGCTCCACCGTGTCCGGGTCCTCGGACGGCCCCTCCACCCCGCAGTTCCAGGACCGGTTGTGGGTCTCGCCGTCCCGATTGCCCTCGCGGTTGGCCTCGTTGTGCTTCTCGTTGTACGAGACCAGGTCGTTGAGGGTGAAACCGTCGTGGCAGGTGGTGAAGTTGATCGAGGCCAGCGGCCGCCGGCCGTCGTCCTGATAGAGGTCGGAGGAGCCCGTCAGCCGCCCCGCGAACTCGGCCAGCGTGCGCGGCTGCCCGCGCCAGAGGTCTCGTACCGTGTCCCGGTACTTCCCGTTCCACTCGGTCCACAACGGCGGGAAGTTGCCCACCTGGTAGCCGCCCTCGCCCAGGTCCCAGGGCTCGGCGATCAGCTTGACCTGGCTGACCACCGGATCCTGCTGCACCAGGTCGAAGAACGAGGACAGCCGGTCCACCTCGTGGAACTGCCGGGCCAAGGTGGCCGCCAGGTCGAAGCGGAAACCGTCCACGTGCATCTCGGTGACCCAGTACCGCAGCGAATCCATGATCAGCTGGAGTACGTGCGGGGAGCGCATCAGCAGCGAGTTCCCGGTCCCGGTGGTGTCCATGTAGTGCCGGGGATCGTCCGCGAGCCGGTAGTACGAGGCGTTGTCGAGCCCGCGGAAGGACAGGGTCGGGCCCAGATGGTTGCCCTCGGCGGTGTGGTTGTAGACCACGTCGAGGATCACCTCGATCCCGGCCTCGTGCAGCGCCCGGACGGCCGACTTGAACTCCAGCACCTGCTGGCCGCGGTCGCCAGAGGCGTAGCCGTTGTGCGGGGCGAAGAAGCCGATGGTGTTGTAGCCCCAGTAGTTGCTGAGCCCGTCGTCGACGAGGCGGTGGTCGTTGACGAACTGATGGACCGGCATCAGTTCCAGCGCCGTCACGCCCAGCTTGGTGAGGTGCCCGATCACGGCCGGGTGGGCGAGCGCCCCGTACGTGCCGCGCAGTTCCTCGGGCAGGTCCGGGTGACGCATGGTCAGGCCCTTCACATGGGCCTCGTAGAGCACGGTGTGGTGGTACTCGTGGCGCGGCGGCCGGTCGTTGGCCCAGTCGAAGTACGGGTTGACCACGACGGAGCTCATGCTCTTCGGGGCCGAGTCCAGGTCGTTGCGCGAATCGGGGCGGCCGAAGTGGTAGCCGTACACCTCCTCGCCCCAGTCGACGCTCCCGGCGATGGCCCGCGCGTAGGGGTCCAGGAGCAGCTTCGCCGCGTTGCAGCGGCGGCCGCGCTCGGGCTCGTACGGGCCGTGCACGCGGAACCCGTAGCGCTGGCCGGGCATCACGCCGGGCAGATAGGCGT
Organism: Streptomyces sp. NPDC059443; assembly: GCF_042750105.1. Lineage (NCBI taxonomy): Bacteria > Bacillati > Actinomycetota > Actinomycetes > Kitasatosporales > Streptomycetaceae > Streptomyces > Streptomyces sp. NPDC059443. The sequence continues at coordinate 44,989 of NZ_JBHYVM010000049.1, forward strand.
GCCGGACGAAGGCGTCGGTCTCGCGCAGTTCGACCGCGGTCTCCGAGCCGTCGTCGTGCAGCAGGCACAGTTCGATGCGTCGGGCGGCTTCCGAGTAGACCGCGAAGTTGGTGCCGGCGCCGTCGTAAGTGGCGCCCAGCGGATAAGCGTGTCCCGGCCAGACCTGCATGGATGGCGACTCTTCCGTTCCGTGTCGGGCTACGGTGCTGGCCTTCTGCGGCGAGGACCACGTCACTGCCAGATCTTCCCCGAAAGAGGGGCTTCGCGCGGGGACTTGGGAGGGTCCTACCGGGTGACCCGGAGAGCTGATAAGAGGGTCGGCCCACCGTGGGTACATCGGATGACGTGGACATCGGATAATGGGTCAACGGACAGCCGGTGTACGGGCCATCGGCCCGCATAGGGCTGCAGGGGGCCCTGCGCGCGGAGTACCCTTCCGTGATCACTGGAGACGGGCGTCCAGACGCAGGAGGCGGTGCACGGGTGAGCTCGGGAGGTCTGGAGCTGCCCCCTGGTGACAGCGGTCACGAGGGAGGCCCGGCGGACACCGCAGGCGGAGCCTCCGGCGGGCTGCCCGCCGGAGCGGTGTCGCTGGCCCCGCCGGAGGCCGGGAGGCCCGGGCGGGAGCCGGCCGGAGCCGGGACCGGGGCCGAGCTGGACTGGGGCGCGGACGCCTGGAGCGAGGTCCGCACCCGGGCCCAGCGCGCGGGCCGTGCGTACATCTGGCTGAATCTGGTCGAACAGCGGCTGCGGGCGGTGGTCGGGGCGGTGCTCCGGCCGGTCTACGAGCCCGTGCACGGCGGGGGCGGGGACGACTGGGTGGTCGCGGCCGCCGGGCCCGCCGGGCAGGAATGGGTGCAGCGCGCGGTCGCCGTACGGGAGGTCAGCCGGCGCAAGGGCTACCTGCTGGACTCCGCCGACGACAACGTGCTCAGCTTCCTCACCCTCCCGCAGCTGCGGGAGCTCATGGTCCAGCACTGGCCCTGCTTCGAGCCGTACTTCGACGACCGGCGCGACATCGAACAGGCGCTGGACGAGCTGGAGGTCACGCGCAACGTCGTCTCCCGCAACCGCGCCCTGTCGCGGGCGGTCCTGGAACAGGCCGAGCGGGCCTCCGCGCGGCTGCTGGAGGTCCTGGGCGGCGGATCCGGCTCGCCGTCGGCGGACCGGCTGCCCATCGACGCCGTCGAGGACCTGGTCGGCGACCGGTACGCGGACGTCATCTCCGTCCACCCGGACCGGGTGCGCCTCCAGCGCCAGCTCCCGGCGGAGGACCTCTTCGGCGGCGCGCGCAGGCTCGACGCGATCGGCATAGGCCTCAACCTGCTGGTCCAGAACTTCTCGGGCCGAAGGCTCGTACGCCTCGCCGAGGCCGGCTGCCGGGTGCGGCTGCTGTTCCTGAACCCGGCGAGCAGCGCCGTCAAACGGCGCGAGCGGGAGCTCGGCCTGCGCAAGGGCGAGCTGAGCCGCTCGGTGGAGATGAACATCCTGCACGTGCGGCGGGTCCGGGCGGGCCTGCGGGACGCCTCCGGCTTCGAGATCCACGTCTTCGACGAGACCCCGCGCTTCACCGCCTACCTGGTGGAGGGGGAGTCCTCGGGCATCGCGGTGGTCCAGTCGTACCTGCGCCGGGCCCGAGGCATGGAGGCCCCGGTCCTGGTCCTGCGCGGCGGCGGCCGCGGCACCGCGCGCGATGCGGAGCACGGACTGTTCCCGACGTACCGCGAGGAATTCGAGTCGATCTGGCAGGATTCCCGCCCGGTGTCCTGACTGTCAGTGGCCCGTGGCAGGCTGAAAGCCGTTGACCGAAGTACGGGTACGGGTGGGGGAGGGGCACGGGGTGGACTTGCACGGCATGGGGGAATGGCACGGCGGAGTGCTGATCGGGTTCGACCTGGAGACGACCGGTACGGAGCCGGGGGAGTCGCGGATCGTGACGGCCGCGGTGGTCGAGGTGCGCGGCGGCGAGGTGCGCGGCCGGCGCACGTGGCTCGCGGATCCCGGGATACCGATCCCGGAACAGGCCTCCGCGATCCACGGCATCAGCACCGAGCGGGCCGTCGCGGAGGGCCGTCCGGTGCGGGAGGTCGCGGACGAGATAGCGGCGGCGCTGGTCGAGCACTGGCGGGCGGGCGCGATCGTCGTCGCCTACAACGCGGCCTTCGACCTGACCCTGCTGACGGCCGAGCTCGCCCGGCACGGACTGCCCTCGCTCGCCGACCGGCTGGGCGGGGCGGAGACCGGGCCGGTGGTGGACCCGCTGACCATAGACCGGGCCGTCGACCGCTACCGGCGCGGCAAGCGCACGCTGGAGGCGGTCTGCGGGGTCTACGGGGTCACCCTCGACTCCGCGCACGACGCCGGGGCGGACGCGCTGGCCGCGGTCGGCGTGGCCCGCGCGATAGCCGCCCGCCACCCGGAGGTGGCCGCCCTCACCCCCGCCGTGCTGCACGCCCGCCAGGGCGCCTGGCACGAGCGCTGGGCCCGGGACTTCCAGGCGTACCTGCGCAAGCAGGGCACCGCGGACGCGGTGATCGACACGGCCTGGCCGCTACGGGGGCTGGTGGCGGCGGGGGCGTGAGCCGGAGCGCCCGCCTCCCGGGGCGTGGTTCAGCTCCGGCACAGGGCAGCGTCCACGAGGGCCTCCAGGTGCTTCGTGGCCGCCGCGTCGGCCGGGATCCCGGTCACGGCGACGCTCGCGGCGCGGCCGTCCTCGGTGGCTCCGCCCCGGGTCTCGTAGCCCGGGATGTCGCCGCCGTGGCCCCAGTAGACACCGCCGCACGACAGCGGTCTGCTGATGATGCCCAGTCCGTAGCCGGCCCCGGTGTCCCCGATGGGGACGGTGGTGCGCATCTCGGCGAGCTGGGCCGCCGGAAGGAGCCGGCCGGCCAGGAGCGCGCCGAAGAACCGGTTGAGGTCGGAGTCGGTGGAGACCATCTGGCCTGCCGCCCAGCCCGCGGAAGGATCGATCTCCGTGACGTCCCGCTCCGTGCCCTCCCGCTTCCCCTGCTCCTCCCGCACCGGCGCGCCCGCTGAATCCTGCTGCTCGTAGCCCCTGGGGTGCGGTTCCCGGACGGTCGTGTCACCGGGAGCGGGGAAGTAGGTGTGGCGCAGCCCGATGCGTCGGATGACGCGCTGGTCGATCTCCTCCGCGAGCGGCCGCCCGGTGACCTTCTCGATGATCAGGCCGGCCACCACGTAGTTCGTGTTGCTGTACTGCCATTTCGCCCCGGGGGCGAAGTCGGCCCCGCGTTCGAAGGCGATGTCCAGGAGGTCGCCGGGGTCGAAGCGCCGGCGCCGGAGAATGTCCTCGCCCACGAGGTCCTCGTAGTCGGGAAGTCCGCTGGTGTGCTGGAGGAGTTCGCGGACGGTGATGTCGTGTCCGTCGATCCCCTCCCCGCGGACGAGCCCGGGCAGGTAGGTGTCGACCGTGGCATCGAGGCCGATCCTCCCCTCACCGACCAGCTGCAGGGCGACCACCGCCGTGAACACCTTGGTGTTGCTGCCGATCCGCACCTGCCCGTCGACCGGCACCACCGAGCCGGTGACCAGGTCGCCCACCCCCGCGGTGTAGTCACGGGTGCGGCCCCCACGGTCCGTGACGCTCGCCAGCGCGGCGGGCAGGCCATCGGAACGCACCAGCGCCTCCAGACCCCACTGCACACTGTCCGGCCCGGCGGCGGCGGATGCCGCGGATGCCGCGGACGCGGCGGGCGGCGCCAGAACGCCGGCCGTCATGCCCCCCACGGCCACCGCCAAGCCCACCGCGACCACCGCCCGCCCGGCCCCGCGTGTTCCACCCCGCCGCGGCCCGGAGGAGTACGGCCTCAGCCATGCCTGCTCACGCACGGGCGAACTCCTACGGGGATCGTCGGGAAATCAGTGCGTGTCCGGTGCCGCCGGCTCCTCTGCACCCCACTGGCCCCGGTACTCGATGTGGAACTCGCGCGCGTTGCCGAGGATGCCGGCCAGCGAGTGGAGCTCGGTGCAGTAGTGCGGGTAGCCGCCGGGGCGGGACACATGCCCGGGACCGTACAGGGCGATGTCGAAGAAGTGCCGGGCGGTCTCGCGGAACAGCTTCGCGCTGCCGGTCATGAAGAGCGTGTCGGCATGGACGTGCTGGTGGAACAGGTCCCGGTTCTCCGCGTGGTGGCGTACCTCCCACCCGGCGACGCCGTCCTCGGGAAATGGCGCGGGAACGGGTGGCGCAACGGTCTGCGGGCGCCCCGGACCCAGCCGTGCGCGCAGCTCCTTCCAGCGCGAGGGCGGAAACTGGAGCGAATGGTGCAGCAGGACGAGGTCGAGCCGCCGCTCGCCGGGACGCGGCGGATCGGCCTCGGGAAGCGGGTTGTTCCGGATCGGCAGGTGGATCAGCGAGCGCGGGGAAGAGGCGGCCATCGACCACAGCCCTGCGGTGAGCCGCGCGGCGTGCCGGTCGAGCGAGACGTTCAGATACCGGTCGCGGTCGACGAGCACGGCGCGGGCCGGCGGCCGGGCCGGGCGGATGACCTTGAACTCCGCCTGGCCGAGCCGGGCCTGGTGGATGGTGACGGGTATGTTCATATGCGGGAATTGTTACGGCACCGCTAGAACGGGTGCCAGCGGGTTTCCGTGTCGCCCTCGCGCAGGGAGGCGACCCGGCGGCGGAATTCGGCCAGGGCCTTCGGGTTGGCCGGGGCGTGCTGGGAGACCCAGGCGCAGCTGGCCGTTTCGCGGGCGCCGCGCAGGACCGCGCAGCCCTCCCAGTCGCGCACGTCCCACCCGTACGCCGCCGCGAACGCCTCGTAGGACCCGGCGGGGAGGCCGTAGCGGTCGCGGGACAGGGCCATCACCACCAGGTCGTGTTCGCGCAGGTCCGAGGAGACCGTCTCCAGGTCGACGAGGAACGGCCCGTCCGCACCCACGTGGACGTTGCGGGGCAGCGCGTCGCCGTGGATCGGGCCCGGCGCCAGGTGGGGGGTGAGCGCGGCGACCTGGCCGGCGTACCCGTCGCGGCGGGCCCGCAGGTACTCCGCGTCCGCCGGGTCGATCGCCCCGCCCGCGAGCCGGAGCCAGCGTTCGACCCCGCCCAGCAGATCCCGCGGGGGCAGTGCGAAGGGGGGCGCGGGCAGGGAGTGGATCTGCCGCAGCAGCGCCGCGAGGTCCTCGGGGCCGGCCGGGCGGACCGCGTCGGGGAGCCGGTGCCACACCGTCACCGGATGCCCGTCGACCAGCCGGGGCTTCGGCTCGGCCGCGCGGACCGCCGGGACCCCGGACTCCGCGAGCCAGCCCGCCACCGCGAGCTCCAGCTCGGCGCGGGGCAGCAGCGCGGCCTCCCGGCCGACCTTGGCGACGAGGCCGTCGCCGAGCGCGAAGACGGCGTTCTCGCCGAGGGCCAGCAGCTCGGGCGCCCCGGCCCGTGCGGTCAGGCCCGCCGCCGTCAGCGCGTCCCTGGCCCGTGCCTCGTCCATGCCGTTCTCCGCCGTCCGTCCCGGGGTGATCGTGATGTGCCAAGTCTCGCACCCGCCGCACCCGCCGCACCCTTCGGCCGAACCGGCCGGAATGTCACAGGGGCGTCCTATCGTTCGGGCATGACCAAGAGGAAGTACGCGGCGCTGCTGCGCGGCATCAACGTCGGCGGGAACAAGAAGGTCCCGATGGCCGAACTGCGCACGGTCCTGGCGGGCCTCGGCCACACGGACGTGCAGACGTACCTGCAGAGCGGCAACGCCGTCTTCGCCACCGAGGCGGAGAAGACCCCGGCGGCCCTGGCCCGCGAGCTGGAGGCCGCCATCGAAGCCCACTTCGGCTTCCAGGTCCCCTGCCTCGTGGTCGACGGGACCTACCTGCGCGCCGTGGCCGACGCCTGCCCCTTCCCGGCCGCCGAACTCGAAGGCAGGCAGCTCCACGCCACCTTCTGCTCGGAGCCGCCCGCCGAGTCGCGCTTCGCCTCGATCGACGGGCCCGCGTACCTCCCGGAGGAGTACCGCCTGGGCGACCGCGTGATCTACCTCTACGCCCCGAACGGCCTGGGCCGCTCGAAGCTGGCCGAGGCCCTGGCGAAGCCCGCCGTGGTGAAGGGCCTCGACGTCACGACCCGCAACTGGAACACGGTCGCCAAGCTCGTGGAACTGACCGCGGTCTGAGGGGGGCGACTCAGCCCGCCAGACCGTCCAGCAAGGTCATCTCGCGTGCGGTCAGGTGGATCGTCGCCGCGTCCAGGTTCTCCGCCAGGTGGTCCGGGGAGCCCGTGCCCGGGGTGGGGCACAGGGCCGGGGAGTGGTGGAGCAGCCAGGCCAGGGCGATCTGGCCGGTGGACGCGCCGTGTTCGGCGGCGACCGCCGTCAGCGCGGCCGCGCTCTCGCGGGTCAGGGCGCCGCTGCCCAGCGGGTAGTAGGGGAGGAAGGCGATGCCGCGCTCCTCGCAGAGGGACAGGAGCTCCGCCGAGGCGCGGTTGAGCAGGTTGTACGGGTTCTGGACGCTGGCCACCGGGATGAGAGAGAGGGCCTCGCGCAGCTCCAGCGCCGTCACCGTGTTCAGCCCGATGTGGCGGATCTTCCCCTCCGCACGGAGCTCGGCCAGCGCGCCCAGCTGCTCCGCCATGGGGACGGCCGGGTCGAAGCGGTGGAGCTGGTAGAGGTCGATCCGGTCCAGGCGCAGCCTTCGCAGGCTCGCCTCGCACATCGCCCGGAGCTCGTGCGGACGGCCCGCCACGTGCCACTGATCGGGCCCGGTTCGCACCACCCCGCCCTTGGTGGAGACCACCAGCCCTTCCTCGTACGGGTGGAGGGCCTCGGCGACCAGCTCCTCGGCGAGGCCGGGGCCGTAGTTGTCCGCCGTGTCGATCAGGGTGACCCCGCGCTCCACGGCCGCGCGCAGCACCGTACGGGCTTCGGCGCGGCTGCCGCGCGGGCCCCAGTAGCCGGCTCCGACCAGGCCGCCGGTGCCGAGCCCGAGGCGACGCAGGGGTAGGTCCCCGCCGAGGGCGAACATCTCGTCGACGTCAACAGACATGGCCCGACCGTAACCCAGGGCCGCCGATGTGCCACGCTCGTGGGCATGCGTTACATCATCATCGGCGCCGGGGCGATCGGCGCGACCATCGGCGGACGGCTCGCGGACTCCGGCAGCGAGGTCGTCCTCGTTGCGCGGGGCGCCCACGCGGAGGCCCTGCGGGCGGACGGGCTGCGGCTCACGACGGCGGACGGCGAGCGCGTCCACCGGCTGCCCGTGGTCGGAGGTCCGGGAGAGCTCGGCGAACTGCGCCCGGACGACGTCCTGTTGCTGACCGTCAAGACCCAGGACGCGATCGCCGCGCTCGACGCGTGGGGCGACGCCGAGGTCGCGGGCGGCGGGACCGCGGCGCAGCGGCTGCCGGTGCTGTGCGCGCAGAACGGCGTGGAGAGCGAACGCCTCGCCCTACGGCGCTTCGCGCGCGTGTACGGGGTCTGCGTGTGGCTGCCGGCGACGTTCCTGGAGCCGGGGGTGGTGTCGGCGCTGTGTGCTCCGCTGACCGGGATCCTGCACATCGGGCGGGCCGCCGGGGGGCCGGTGGACGGGAAGGCCCGGCGGATCGCGGCCGATCTGGAGAAGGCCGGCTTCGAGGCGCCGGTCGTCGAGGACGTCATGCGGTGGAAGTACGCGAAGCTGCTGGGCAACCTGGGCAACGCGATCCAGGCGACGACCGGGCCCGAGCCGGAGCCGGCGAAGGGGGCGCTGCTGCTGCGGGCGATCCGGGAGGCGAAGGCCGTCTTCGAGGCCGCCGGGATCTCCTACGCCTCGGAGGCGGAGCAGTCGGCGGCGCGTGACGGGAAGGTGGAGCCGCCGGTCGGGGTGGTGCGGGGCGGGTCGTCCTGGCAGTCGCTGGCGCGGGGGACGGGGTCGGTCGAAGCCGACTATCTGAACGGGGAGATCGTCCTGCTGGGCCGTTTGCACGGGATCCCGACGCCGGTCAACGACACGCTGCGGCGCGCCGCGAACATCTTTGCCCGGGAGGGGCTCCCGCCGGGGGCGATGTCCATCGAGGACCTGACCGCCCTGGCCGACGAGGCGGTGGCGCGGGCCTGAGCCGCTGCGCGGAGCCTTCCCCCACCCTGCCCCTTCCCGAAACCGGGGGCCAGCCCCCGGACCCCCGCGCCTCAAACGCCGGCGGGGCTGGATCTTTCCAGCCCGTCCGGCGTTTGAGGACCGGGTCCGGGCAGAGCCCGGGGACCGGTGGAAGGGCGGGTCGGGGACAGCCCCGCGCAGCGGCCCGACCACCGGCAAACGCGCAGCTCACCGCATTGTCAGTGCCCGCACCTAGACTCG
>NZ_JBHYVM010000050.1:0-5767 GCF_042750105.1 Streptomyces sp. NPDC059443
CGTTTGAGGCGCGGGGGTCCGGGGGCAGAGCCCCCGGTTTCGGGAAGGGGCGGGGTGGGGGAACACACCACTCGACCACCCGAGGAACCATGACCACCACCGTCATCACCAACATCGGCAGCCTCGTCACCAACGACCCCGCCCTCGGCGACGGCACCCCCCTCGGCCTGATCCAGAACGCGGCCGTGGTCATCGACGGCGAGACCATCGCCTGGGTCGGCCCCGCCGACAAGGCTCCGGCCGCGGACGAGACGTACGACGCGCAGGGCCGCGCCGTAATCCCCGGCTTCGTCGACTCCCACTCCCACCTCGTCTTCGCGGGCGACCGCACCGCCGAGTTCAACGCCCGTATGTCCGGCCGCAGTTACTCCGCCGGAGGCATCCGTACGACGGTCGCCGCCACCCGCGCCGCCACCGACGCCGAGCTCGAAGCCAATCTGCTGCGCCACCTCGACGAGGCCCGCCGCCAGGGCACCACCACCTTCGAGACCAAGTCCGGCTACGGACTCACCGTCGCCGACGAGGCCCGCGCGCTGCGGATCGCCGCCGCGCACACCGAGGAGGTCACCTACCTCGGCGCGCACATCGTCTCCCCCGACTACGCCGACGACCCGGCCGCCTACGTGGACCTCGTCACCGGCGAGATGCTGACCGCCTGCGCCCCGTACGCCCGCTGGGTGGACGTCTTCTGCGAGAAGGGCGCCTTCGACGGGGACCAGGCCCGCGCCATCCTGACCGCCGGCGCGGCCGCCGGGCTCATCCCGCGCGTCCACGCCAACCAGCTCTCCCACGGCCCCGGCGTACAGCTCGCGGTCGAGCTCGAAGCCGCCTCCGCCGACCACTGCACCCACCTCACCGACGCCGACGTGGACGCGCTGGCCCAGGCCTCGGCCACCACCGTCGCCACCCTCCTGCCCGGCGCCGAGTTCTCCACCCGCGCCCAGTGGCCCGACGCCCGCCGCCTGCTCGGCGCGGGCGCCACCGTCGCACTGTCCACGGACTGCAACCCGGGCTCCTCCTACACGAGTTCCATGCCGTTCTGCATCGCCCTCGCCGTCCGCGACATGGGGATGACCCCGGACGAGGCCCTGTGGTCCGCCACCGCCGGCGGGGCCCGCGCCCTGCGCCGTGGCGACATCGGGGTCGTCACCCCCGGCGCCCGCGCGGATCTGGCGCTGCTCGACGCCCCCAGCCACGTCCACCTCGCGTACCGGCCGGGCGTTCCGCTGGTTTCGGGGGTCTGGCAGAAGGGCCGCAAGGTGGCCTGAAACAGACTGAAACAGTCTGGAACAGGCCGGAACAGGACGGCGTCGGAGCGGCTTGAGGGCCGTTGATCCGGCGCCGTCCTTTGTCTTCCCTCCGTAAGGCCCCCGGCGTACCTTGAGCCACCAATCTGATGTGCCGTCAGTAACTTGTGGCCATGGTTCGAGGGGAAGACGAAGGTGTCCGACCGGAAACGCTCCACCGCGCTAGCGCTTGCCTCCGCGCTGGCGGGAACGGCGGTACTGCTCGCCGCCCCCACCGCGCAAGCGGCGGTGATCGACGTGAACTACAACTGCGAGACCCCCATCGGTCCGAAGTCGGCGGTCTCGCCCATCGACATCAAGGCCGTCAAGGAAGGGAACGGCTACAAGCTGACGATGTCCTTCCAGAAGGGCGTCTCCTCCAGCCCCGTCGAGCTCGGCAAGGGCGCGATGAGCCCGAGCGCCGTGGTCCTCGTCGGCGGAGCCGAGAAGGTGTCCGTGCCGGTCTCCGGCGCGCCCAACTCCGAGGCGCTGCCGGCCAACACGCCCATCAAGATCAGTGACCTCTCGGGCACGTACACGCCCAAGAAGTCGGGCAAGGTCACCTTCACGGCCGGTGTCCTCACCATCAAGGCGATGGGTACGACCACCACCTGCACGCCCGGCAACAGCCCGGGGCCCTCCCTCGAACTCGACGTGACGGGCTCCGGCGGCGACAGTGGCGCGGCCACCCTCCCGCAGACAGGCCCCGAGGACTCCGCCATCGCGCTGGGCACCCTCGGAGCCACCGTCCTGCTCTCCGGCGCCGCCGGCGTGCTCTGGCTGACCCGGCGCGGCCAGCGGGCCCGGTCCTGAACGGAGCACCCCCGGTCATGCCCGTGCTCCACACCCTGAGAAGGGCCGGCGTGCTCCTCCTCGCCGCCGCCGCGCTGCACGGCGCGGTGGCGGTGGCGGCTGCGCCCCCGGCCGCCGCCGACGAGCCCGGCTGGACCGCCGAGCCCGTCGCGGGCACCGGCGCCGGCTCCGCACCGAAGGCGTCCGGTGCGGCGAACGCACCGGCCGCGCGCCCGTACTTCTACCTCGCGGGCACCGCCGGCACGGTGCTGGAGGACCGCCTCAGCCTGGCCAACACCAGCGACCAGGAGCACACCATCACCCTGCGCGGGGCCGACGCCTACAACACGGTCGACGGCGCCTTCGCCGTGCGCCCCGCCCAGCCCGCCGCCGGAGGCGGCTCGCAGGGGCCCGCGACCGGCGCGGGCTCCTGGATCAGCTTCGGCGCGAGCACCACCGTCAAGGTCCCCGCGCACACCCGCGCCGTGGTCCCCTTCGCCGTCACCGTGCCGCCCGGCGCACCGCCCGGCGACCACCCGGCCGCCGTGGTCGCCACCGAGGCCGGCCGCGAAGTGGGCGTACGGGTGCACCTGCGGGTCGGCGGCCCGGCGCTGGCCGCGCTCACCGTCGAGGACGTCTCCGTACGGGGCGAGGGCGCGGCCTCCACCATCGCCTACACCCTGGTCAACCGCGGCAACGTGGCACTCGCCCCCGAGCTCTCCGTCGACGCGAGAGGCACCTTCGGCAAGGTCGCGGGCCGCAGTGCCCACACCCTGCCCGTCGAGGTGCTGCCCGGCCAGCGGGTCGTCCTGAGCGAACCCTGGCCCGGAGCACCGGTCTTCGACCGGGTCGCCCTCACCCTCACCGTCACCGCCCCCGGCGGCGCCCGCGCCACGGGCCGCGCCTCGGCGTGGTTCCTGCCCTGGGGGATCGCGGGCCGGACCGGCGCGGGGCTGCTCGGCCTCGGCGGGACCGCCGCGGCCGCGCTGCTCCTCGTACGCAAGCGGCGGATCCGGGGCGGGGGCGGTGCTCCGCCGCCGCACGGGAGCGCCGTACCCGACCAGTCCCCAGCACCGGAACACGAGTTGACGGGAGCAACCAGGTGAGAGCCAAGGCCGGCGGGACGTACGGCGGGAGGATCAGGGCCCTCGCCGCGGCGGGGCTCGCGGGGCTGTTGGGGCTGTCGGTGTGCGCGCTGGCGCTGTTCCCGGCGGCTCCGGCCGCCGCGGACGACGGGCCCAAGCCCGCCGTGGCGCTCTCGCTCAAGGAGGTCGCCAAGGGCACGCAGATATCTGTGACCGGCACCGGCTGGCGGCCCAAGACCATGGTGATGCTGCTGGTCTGCGGGCAGAACATGATCGGCGGCACCAACAGCTGCGCCAACGCCGACGGCATCGCCGTCTCCGTCGCCGACGACGGGCACTTCTCCGCGCAGCTCCCGGTGACGGCCCCGCCCAAGCCCTGCCCGTGCGTGGTCGACGTGACCTCGGTCAACGGCGACCAGTCCACCGTCGCCGCCCCGCTGAAGATCACCGACCACCCGGTGGCCGACCTGCCCGCCGAGGGCGGCACCGCCCGCCTCGCCATGCTCACCGGGGTCCAGCTCAAGGGCGAGGACGGGGTCCTGACCTGGTTCGGGGCCCCGCCCAGCCGCAAGTTCACGGTCACCGTCGGCAACCTCGGATCCGCCCCGGTCAAAGACCCGGTCTTCCAGCTCGGCACCGCGCACGGGGTGTTCGCCCCCCTGTGGGAGGAAGTCCGCTGGAAGGGCACCATTCCGCCCGGCGGCAAGGCCGAGGTCTCCCTGAACACCTCCCTGTCGGCGGGCGCCCACGGCGACTACACGGTCTCGCTCAAGTACGGGGAGACGGTCCTGGCCACGCAGCCCTGGGGCGTGGACCGCCCGTACGGGGTGCTGCTGTTCTGGGGCCTGCTGCTGATCGTGATCCCGGGCGGGATCTTCCGCATCGGCATGGCCGTCGTCGACAGGGTCCGCCCGCGCGAGGCGTCCGGCGGCCGCCACCGGGTCCCGGGCCCGCCCGACACGGGCGCGGCCGTGACCACCCGGCTGCCGCGGATCCCGGCGGTACGGGGGGCCGCGCGAGGGCCCGTACGAGGCCTGGCGCGAGGCCCCGTACGAGGTCTGGCGCCGGCCCGCTCCGAACCGGCGGCCGAACCCCCCGAGACCACCACGGCGGTACTGCCGTGGTTCACCCCGGACAGCGCGCCGGGGACCACCGCTCCACCAGCACCACAGACCACCGCACCACAGACCACCGCACCACAGACCACCGCACCACAGACGTCCGCACCGTCTGAGAACCGTTCGACGACGAAGGGACCAGCGTGAAGACCCAACGGAGGGTGAGCGCGGCCGCGGTCGCGCTGCTGCTCGGCGGCGCGGGCGTCGCCATGGGGGCCACGCCCGCCCAGGCGGACGTGATCGACGTCCAGTACAAGTGCAAGACCCCCATCGGGGACAAGGAGGCGGTGTCGCCGATCGACATCAAGGGCGTCAAGGAGGGCAGCGGCTACAAGCTGACGATGTCCTTCCAGAAGGGCGTCTCCTCCAGCCCGATCCAGCTCGGTGCGGGCGCGATGACCCCCAGCGCCGAGATCGTCCTGGGCGGCGCCGAGACCGGCTCCGTGGCGGTCACCGGACCGGCCAACGCCGAGCCGATCCCCGCCAACACCCCCATCAAGATCAGCGACCTCTCGGGCACCTACACGCCCAAGAAGTCGGGCAAGGTCACCTTCACGGCCGGTGTCCTCACGATCAAGGCGATGGGTACGACCACCACCTGCACCCCGGGCAACAACCCCGGACCCTCCCTCTCGCTCGACGTGACGGCGGGCGGCGGCACCACCCCGCCGCCGACCAGCCCGCCGCCGACCTCGGCGCCGCCCACGAGCCCGCCGCCCACCTCGGCCCCGCCGACCTCGCCGCCGCCCACCAGCCCCTCGCCCTCGGCCCCACCCACCGGCGGCGGCCAGACGGACTTCCCGGGCCAGACCGTCGACGTCTCCTTCGACTGCGGGGCCTACATGCCCAACGGTCCCCTCAAGGGCAAGGTGACGATCAACGCGAAGAAGAGCGGGGGCAGCTTCGCACTGACCGTCACGACCGCCAAGGGTGTGATGAACAGCCCCGCGGACCTTCCGGCCGGGGCCCTCAAGCCTTCCATGGACATCAAGCTCGGAGGCGCCGACAGCGGCACGGTCAAGGTCGCGGGGCCCGGCAACGCCGAGGCCGTCAAGGCCGGCAGCCCGGTCAGCCTCAGCGACATGACGGGCACCTACAAGCCCGGCAAGACCGGCAAGACCACGCTGACCCCGGACAAGCTGACGATCGACGTGGTCATGGCCCCGGGCGCGACGCCGATCGTGGTGCCCTGCACCGCGAGCGGCAGCTCCGTTTCGCTCACCCTCGACACCACGGCCCAGGAGGGCGGCTCCGGGACCTCGGGGACCTCGGGAACCTCCGGGACCTCGGGCAGCACCTCGGGCGGCCTCGCCCAGACCGGAGCCGAGGACAGCGGCATCAAGGCGCTGGGGCTGGTCGCCGGCACGGTGATCCTGCTCGGCGCGGCGGTGTTCACGTTCACCCCGTGGCGCCGCCTGCGCGGCCAGCGGTAAGCCGCACGAGGACCCCGTAGACGCGGAACGGCCCGGCACACCGTGTGGTGTGC
>NZ_JBHYVM010000050.1:5777-52436 GCF_042750105.1 Streptomyces sp. NPDC059443
GGGGGGGGGGTTTTTTTTTATCCGCCCCCGCCCCCGGGGGGGGGGGCCCGGGGCCGTTCCGTGGAGCGTCAGGCGTCAGGCGTCAGGCGTCGGAAGACGTCAGTGCACGGAGCCCATCAGCGACTGGACCCGCTTGCGGTACGAGTAGACCGCGAAGCCCGCGACCACTGCGGCGAGGGCCTCGAAGGCGATCACCCAGGTGCCGTTCAGGTCCACGTTGCCGATGGAGAGCAGGCTGGTGATGCAGTCACCGGCGGTGACCGCGAGGAACCAGACACCCATCATCTGGGAGGCGTACTTCTGCGGGGCCATCTTCGTGGTGACGGAGAGGCCGACCGGGGAGACGCACAGCTCACCGATGGTCTGGATCATGTAGATCGAGACGAGCCACATCGGGGAGACCTTGACGTCGCCGCCCGCCATGTTCATCGGGATGATGAAGACGAAGAACGAGGCGCCGATCAGGACCAGGCCCATCGCGAACTTCACGATGGTGTTCGGCTCCGCGTTCTTGCGGGCCAGCCACAGCCACAGCCAGGCGAAGACCGGGGCCAGGGCCATCACGAACAGCGGGTTCAGCGACTGGTACCAGGTGGCAGAGAAGCCGAGGCCGAAGACGGTGTCGGCGGTCTTGTCGTCCGCGAACAGGGACAGCGTGGAGCCACCCTGGTCGTAGATCATCCAGAAGACCGCGGCGGCGATGAAGAAGAAGATGTACGCGGTCATCTTCTTCTGCTCGGCGCCCGACAGGTCCTTGTCGCGCTTGATGCGCGTCAGCACGGCGATCGGGATGAACAGGCCGGCCAGCGTCAGCGGGACCAGGGCCCAGTTCAGCGTGTAGGCACCGAGGGCGACCACGGCGCCGTAGAAGACGGCGACACCGAGAACGGCGAGGGCGGCCTTGGTGAGGACGGCCTTGCGCTCCTCGGGCGACAGCGGGTTCGGGACCAGGCTGCTCTTCGGGCTCAGGTGCTTGGCACCGAGCAGGAACTGGGCGAGGCCCAGGGCCATGCCGACGGCGGCGAGGGCGAAGCCCAGGTGCCAGTTGTACTCCTTGCCGACCGTTCCGACGACGAGCGGGGCGACGAAGGCACCGAGGTTGATGCCGACGTAGAAGAGCGTGAAGCCACCGTCGCGGCGCGGGTCCTCCGGGCCGTCGTACAGGTGACCGACCATCGTGGAGATGTTGGCCTTCAGCAGGCCGGAACCGGCGGCCACGAGGATCAGACCGACGAAGAACATCGCCTGGCCCGGAATGGCCAGCGACACGTGACCGGCGATGATCACGAATCCGGCGATGGCGACCGTCTTGCGGGCACCCCAGACGCGGTCACCGAACCAGCCGCCAGGCATGGCCATGAGGTAGACCATCGAGACGTACACGGAGTAGATGGCCGTGGTCGTGGCCGCGGTCATCGCCAGACCGCCGCCCTGGCTGCCCGTGGCGGCGTCGGCGCCGCCCGAGACCAGGTAGTACACGAGGAGGGCGCGCATGCCGTAGTAGGAGAAGCGCTCCCACATCTCGGTCATGAACAGAGTGGCCAGGCCACGGGGGTGTCCGAAGAAGGTCTTCTCGGTGGACGGGTCCGCCGAGTCCTTCGTCAGGCTGGAAGCCATGGTCGATCCTTGCTTGCTCGGGACGCGTGGCTTCGTGAGCTCACCGTCGCCCGGGGAGGGTGGCCGGTACCGGCGACGGCTGTCCCGTACCCCACGCCCGGGGGTCGCTCCACCGGGGCGGAGACGAAGGAAGATCCGTAACCGGGATCCATGCCCTGCCGCGCTTCATCGCGCGAAGGGCCGGCCCATAGGTCATTCACTGTCATCTGGCCCGGAACGGGCGGTGCGACAACAATGCCCGTCCGATCCGGACGGAAATAGAGACTTTCGGCTGGTTTTGGCGCGAATGTTCTCTGAGGTAGTGCATCAGGCGTCTCGACACCATACGACACGACACTGGCGCATATGAAAGTACTTGAGATATGGATCACAGGTTACGGCGGAACCAACTGGGTACATTCGAAGGCCGTTAGTAGTCGATAAGGCCAGATCGGCAGGGGTGTCCGGGCGGGCCCCTGCTTTCCCCCGCCGCGGACTACCATCACCCACATGACGCGTGTACTGCTCGCCGAGGACGACGCATCCATCTCGGAACCCCTGGCCCGCGCCCTGCGCCGCGAAGGGTACGAAGTCGAGGTCCGGGAGGACGGCCCCACGGCCCTGGACGCGGGATTGCAGGGCGGCGTCGATCTCGTCGTCCTCGATCTCGGTCTGCCGGGCATGGACGGCCTGGAGGTCGCCCGCCGGCTGCGCGCCGAGGGCCACGGCTTCCCCATCCTGGTCCTGACCGCCCGTGCCGACGAGGTCGACACGGTGGTCGGCCTGGACGCCGGCGCCGACGACTACGTGACCAAGCCCTTCCGCCTCGCCGAGCTGCTCGCCCGGGTCCGGGCCCTGCTGCGGCGCGGCGCCAACGAGGCCTCCCAGCCGCCGGCCACCCACGGGGTGCGGATCGACGTCGAATCGCACCGTGCGTGGATGGGGGAGGAAGAGCTCCAGCTCACGGCCAAGGAGTTCGACCTGCTGCGGGTCCTCGTCCGCGATGCCGGCCGGGTCGTCACCCGCGACCAGCTGATGCGCGAGGTCTGGGACACCACCTGGTGGTCCTCCACCAAGACCCTCGACATGCACATCTCCTGGCTGCGCAAGAAGCTCGGCGACGACGCCGCCAACCCCCGCTACATCGCCACCGTCCGCGGGGTCGGCTTCCGCTTCGAGAAGAGCTGAGCGGCTTCCCGGCCCCGGCACCCGCCGCTTCCCGCGCCCGGGTTAGGGCATGCTTTTCGGCATGCGCCGCCGCCTGATCAACTCCACGCTCGCCGTGGTGCTCGTCGTCATCGCCGTCTTCGGCATCTCCCTCGTCATCGTGGAGACCCGGACCATCACCAGCAGCGCCCAGGACCGCATCGAGTCCGAGGCGCTGCGGATGGTCGGCATGGTGGGAAGCGACGTCCTGGAGAAGAAGGCGGTCGACCCCGACGCGCTCGCCGCGCAGCTCGACGCCGGCCGGTACGCCCGGATCATGATCCCGGGCCAGCCGGCCGTCGAGGTCGGCCAGCGCCCCGCCGACAGCGTCATCCGGGGCACCGCCCGCGGGGACCAGGGCGAGGTCGTCGTCGTGGAGGAGTCCCGCTCCACGGTCACCAAGGAGGTCGGGCGGACCCTGGCCGTGGTGGGCGCCGTAGCCCTCCTCGCGGTCGTGGCGGCCGTCCTGCTCGCCGTACGCCAGGCCAACCGGCTGGCCTCCCCGCTCACCGACCTCGCCGAGACCGCCGAGCGCCTCGGATCGGGCGACCCGCGCCCCCGGCACAAGCGCTACGGGGTCCCCGAGCTGGACCGGGTCGCGGACGTACTGGACTCCAGCGCCGAGCGGATCGGGCGGATGCTGACCGCCGAGCGGCGCCTCGCCGCGGACGCCTCGCACCAGCTGAGGACCCCGCTGACGGCCCTGTCGATGCGGCTGGAGGAGATCACCGTCACCGACGACCTGGAGACCGTACGGGAGGAGGCGACGATCGCCCTCACCCAGGTGGAGCGGCTCACGGACGTGGTGGAGCGGCTGCTGACGAACTCCAGGGACCCCCGCACCGGCTCCGCGGTCCCCTTCGACCTCGACGAGGTCGTCAAGCAGCAGGTGGAGGAGTGGCGCCCGGCCTACCGCAGCGCCGGACGGGCCATCGTGCGCTCCGGGAAGACCGGCATGCGGGCCGTGGGCACCCCGGGGGCGGTCTCGCAGGTCCTGGCGACCCTGATCGAGAACTCCCTCATGCACGGGGGCGGCACCGTGGCGCTACGGACCCGCGTGATCGGGAACCAGGCGGTGCTGGAGGTCACCGACGAGGGACCGGGGGTTCCGCCGGACCTCGGCAACCGGATCTTCGAGCGGGCCATCAGCGGCCGCAACTCCACCGGGATCGGCCTCGCCGTGGCCCGGGACCTCGCGGAGGCGGACGGCGGCCGCCTGGAGCTGCTCCAGACCCAGCCGCCGGTGTTCGCGCTCTTCCTCAGCCAGACCGCACCGGAACGCACCGAACCGCCGCAGACGGTCCGCTGACCGTACGCGGCGCGCGCCCGGGGCTCAGTTCGCGGCGGTCTCCGGGGTCCGCACCGGGACCTCGGCCTGGCCGTCGCGCTGCTCGACGACCAGCGAGGCCGGCGCCGCCGCGGGCAGGGCCTTGAAGACCCAGGTCCGGTAGGACCAGAAGCGGAACACGGTGCCGAGGCCGATGCCCGCGAACTTGAAGCAGTTCGAGGCCAGCGGCCCGTCCCAGTGGAAGCCGTAGGTGGCCGCGTACAGGATGCCGTTCTCTATGACCAGGCCGATCGCGCTGAACGCGATGAACAGGCCGAGCTCCCGGGTGCGCCCGGACCCGGTCCGGTCGGCACGGTCCCGGTAGGCGAAGTAGCGGAAGCCCAGGTAGTTCGTGCCGATGGCCACCAGAGTGGCTATCACGCTCGCGCGCACGACCTGGAGGTCGGTGACGCTGCGGATCAGGTTGAAGACACCCAGATTGACCAGGACGCCGAGCCCGCCGACAGCCCCGAACCGGGCGAGTTCGCGCACGAGCGCGCGCACCCGGCCGAGGACGGATCTGTTCTCCGGCTTGCTCATCTGAGGCTTCAGTCCTGTCCTCGGGCGCCCCGTACGGGGCATCAGACTTTCCCAATCCCCCTCATGTTAAGTCTCGCCCCACCGGTACGTCTGCGCCTTCGGGCACCGTGCGACACACGGCACACCCACCCGCCCACAGCCGCGTACCGGCCAGGGTCACGTCCATATGGCGGAATACCGCCGGATACTCTGGAGGGGTGACGTTCCCGGTAGTCGGCATGGTCGGCGGCGGTCAGCTCGCCCGCATGACCCACGAGGCGGGTATCCCCCTCGGCATCAGATTCAAGATCCTCAGTGACACCCCACAGGACTCGGCGGCCCAGGTCGTGAGCGACGTCGTCATCGGCGACTATCGCGACCTGGAGACGTTGCGCGCCTTCGCGCGCGGCTGTGACGTGATCACTTTCGACCACGAACACGTACCCATCGAGCACCTGCGGGCCCTGGAAGCGGACGGCATCCCCGTCCGCCCGGGGCCCGACGCGTTGGTGCACGCCGCGGACAAGGGGGTGATGCGCGCCAAGCTCGACGAGATCGGCGCGCCCAGCCCCCGCCACCGGATCGTGAGCGATCCCGAGGACGCGGCGGCCTTCGCCCGCGAGGTCGGCGGTTTCCCCGTCATCCTCAAGACGGTGCGCGGCGGGTACGACGGCAAGGGCGTGTGGTTCGTCCGCACGCCGCAAGACGCGGAGGCCCCGTTCAGAGCGGGCGTCCCCGTCCTGGCCGAGGAGAAGGTGGACTTCGTCCGCGAGCTCGCGGCCAACATCGTCCGCTCCCCGCACGGCCAGGCGGTGGCCTACCCGGTCGTGGAGTCCGTCCAGGTGGACGGGGTCTGCGACACGGTGATCGCCCCGGCCCCCAACCTCTCCGAGGCCCTGGCCGGCGAGGCCCAGGCCCTGGCCCTGCGGATCGGCAAGGAGCTCGGGGTCACCGGCCACCTGGCCGTGGAGCTCTTCGAGACCACCGACGGGCGGATCCTGGTCAACGAACTGGCCATGCGCCCGCACAACAGCGGCCACTGGACGCAGGACGGTGCCATCACCTCCCAGTTCGCCAACCACGTCCGGGCCGTCCTGGACCTCCCCCTCGGCGACCCGCGCCCCCGCGCCCGCTGGACGGTCATGGCCAACGTGCTCGGCGGGGACTACCCCGACATGTACGCGGCGTACCTGCACTGCATGGCCCACGACCCCCAGCTGAAGATCCACATGTACGGCAAGGACGTGAAACACGGCCGCAAGGTCGGCCACGTCAACACCTACGGCGACGACCTTGACGATGTGCTGGAGCGCGCACGTCACGCAGCCGGCTATCTCAGAGGATCCATCACAGAATGAGCACCTCCGCAGCAGGTACCGCAGGTCCCGTCATCGGCATCGTCATGGGGTCGGATTCCGACTGGCCCGTCATGGAGGCCGCCGCCCAGGCCCTCGACGAGTTCGAGATCCCCTACGAGGTGGACGTGGTCTCCGCCCACCGGATGCCGCGCGAGATGGTCGCGTACGGGGAGCAGGCCGCCGAGCGCGGCCTGAAGGCGATCATCGCGGGTGCGGGCGGCGCCGCCCACCTGCCCGGCATGCTCGCCTCCGTCACCCCGCTCCCGGTCATCGGCGTCCCCGTCCCGCTGAAGTACCTCGACGGCATGGACTCGCTCATGTCGATCGTCCAGATGCCCGCCGGGGTTCCCGTCGCCACCGTCTCGATCGCCGGCGCCCGCAACGCCGGCCTGCTGGCCGTACGCATGCTGGCCGCGCACGACCCGGAGCTGCTGGGCCGCATGCGCGACTTCCAGCAGGAGCTGAACGACCAGGCCACCGAGAAGGGCAAGCGGCTGCGTACGAAGATCGCGGGCCAGGATTCGTTCGGGTTCGGAAGGTGAGCGCGGTCAACGGGATGGACCGGCTCGCGCGGGCGCGCGAGCTGCTCTGCGAGTACCCGGTCGTCGACGGGCACAACGACCTGCCGTGGGCGCTGCGCAACCAGGTCCGCTACGACCTGGACCGGCGCGACATCGCCGGCGACCAGTCCGAGTTCCTGCACACCGACATCCCCCGGCTGCGGGCCGGCGGGGTCGGCGCGCAGTTCTGGTCCGTCTACGTGCGCTCCGACTACGCGGGCGACGAGGCGGTCAGCGCCACCCTGGAGCAGATCGACGTCGTCGCCCAGCTGATCGCGCGCTACCCGCGCGATCTGGTGCGGGCGCTGACGGCCGACGACATGGAGGCGGCGCGCGCCGAGGGCCGGATCGCCTCGCTGATGGGCGCCGAGGGCGGGCACTCCATCAACAACTCGCTCGCCACCCTGCGCGCCCTGCACCAGCTCGGCGTGCGGTACATGACGCTCACGCACAACGACACCATCGACTGGGCGGATTCGGCGACCGACGAGCCCCGGCACGGCGGCCTGAGCGAGTTCGGCCGCGAGGTCGTCCGCGAGATGAACCGCGTGGGCATGCTCGTCGACCTCTCGCACGTCGCCGCGACGACGATGCGCGACGCCCTTGAAGTCTCGGTGGCGCCCGTGGTGTTCTCGCACTCCTCCGCCCGCGCGGTCTGCGACCACGTGCGCAACGTTCCCGACGACGTGCTGGCGATGCTGCCCGCCAACGGCGGGGTCGCGATGGCCACCTTCGTGCCGAAGTTCATCCTCCCGGCGGCCGTCGAGTGGACCCTGGCGGCCGACGAGAACCTGCGCGCGCACGGGTTCCACGCCCTCGACACCACCCCCGAGGCGATGGTCCTGCACCGGGCCTTCGAGGCGGAGCACCCGCGCCCGGTGGCCACGGCCGCCACGGTCGCCGACCACCTGGACCACATGCGCGAGGTGGCCGGAGTCGACCACGTCGGCATCGGCGGGGACTTCGACGGCACCGCCTTCACCCCGGCGGGGCTCGACGACGTGGCCGGGTACCCGAACCTGATCGCCGAGCTGCTGACCCGGGGCTGGTCGAAGGCCGACCTGGCGAAGCTGACCTGGTCGAACGCGGTACGGGTGCTGCGCGACGCCGAAGCGGTGGCGCGCGAGCAGTCGGCCTCCCGCGGCCCGTCCAACGCGGTGCTCCCGGCGCGGTAGCCCCTGCGGCACCCCCCCCGCGAGCCCCCGCGGCGGCCCGCCCGGCGGATGCGGCGACCCGGTGTGACCAGCCCTTACACCCGAACGCCACATCCGCCGGGCGCCCCCGACGCCTCACGTGTCACGGTGGCACCATTCCCTGCTTCTCTCCCCGCTGCTTTCCATACGAGCACAGCCGCCGAGACCGGAGCGACCGCCATGGCCGACCTGCAGGATGAACCGCACGCGAGCCCGGTGACCCCCGTGGGCCCGGGCTCCCTCGGAGCCGAGGACACCCCCGCCACCCTGGTGCCCAGCGCCCTGGACCGGGCTGACGCGCTGTTGTCCGTCCATCCCGTCGCGGACGGGTGCAACACCCTCGTCTGGACCCTGCGCCAGAGCCCGTACCACGACATCGACACCCCCGACACGGGCGTGGACACCGACATCCCGCGGCTGCGCGCCGGGGGAGTGGGCGCCCAGTTCTGGTCGCTGCTCGTGCCGCCGGGCGAGGAGCCCGCGGCGCGCGGGACGCAGGCCCCCGACCAGGTGGTGTCCGACACCCTCGAACAGATCGACGTGGCGCTCGCCCTGATGCGCCGTTATCCCGACAGCCTCTGCCTCGCGCTGAACGCCGACGACCTGGCCGACGCCCGCAACCGCGGCCGCATCGCCTCCTTCCTCGGTCCCGTTCCCGGCCGTACGCTTAACGACTCGCTCGGCGCTCTGCACGCCTTCCACGCGCTGGGCGTACGGATCCTCGCGCCGGCCGGAGCCCCGTGGGCCGCCGAGGAGCTGACGGCCTTCGGCCACGAAGTGGTGCGGGAGACGAACCGGCTGGCGATGATCCTGGACCTCACCGGCTGCCCGCCCGTGGTGGCCTGCCAGGTCGCCGCGGCCTCCAAATCGCCGGTGATCATCTCGCACACGGCGGCGGCCGCGCTCAACCCGCACCCGGGCAACGTGACCGACGAGGTGCTGCTCGCGCTGCGCGCGGCGAACGGCCTGGCGATGGTCACCTTCGACACCGCGCGCACCGGGGACTCCCTGCACGCGGTGGCCGACCACGTGGAACACGTACGGGCCGTCGCGGGCCCGCACTGCGTGGGCCTGGGCGCCGGCTTCGGCGCCGAGCCGGGCATCCCCCGGCCGACGGGCCTGACAGACCCCTCGGGCTATCCGCGGCTGATCGCGGAACTGCTGGAGCGGGGCTGGCCCGAGACCGACCTGGCGCTGCTGACGTGGGGCAATGCCCAGCGGGTGGTGCGCGACGCGGAGTTCACCGCCCGCGCCGCGCAGCACCGTAGAACGTCCCAGACGGGATAGACCCCTCAGACGCGCACCGGAACCCCGGGCTTGGCCGCGGCCGTTGCCGCGTCCGTGGCCGGGGCCGCCGGCCCGGCTCCCGGGAGGCGGGTGACGGAGGCCCTCCACAGCCGGACGCAGGACAGGACGGCGGCCCAGGCCAGCAGTCCGTTGCGCAGGCCCAGGAGGACTGTGCCGACGACCGTGCCCGGCAGGATCTGCGAGCCGTAGGTCAGCGGGTAGATCACCGTGCTGAGCGCGGTGGAGGCGACGATCAGCCAGGCGACCGGGCGCTGCGTGGTGTGCCGGCAGGTCAGGCAGACCGCGGCGAGCCCGACCAGCCAGATCAGGTACTGCGGGCTGAGCACCCGGCTGGTGATGGTGAACACCAGGATGGCGCAGAGCGCGGCGTCCAGCGGGGTCGCCGTCGACCAGCGGCGGGCCTTGACCCGCCACAGCAGCAGCCAGCCGAAGCCGGCGACGGTCAGCGCGATGGAGAGCATGGCCACGCTGGAGACGTACGGGCCCAGGTACTCGTAGGCGCCGTAGCGGATCTCGGTCTTCCCCGACCAGGCGCCGACGAGCTTGCCGAACATCAGGGCGGAGCCGCCGAGGGACTCGACCTGGATGCCGCGGTTGCCCTGGTTGTCCAGGAAGCCGAGGGTGTCGCGGAAGAACAGCGCGAGGACGGCGAGCAGCGCGGCGGCGGCCGCTATGGCGGCGACGACCGCGTCACGGGTGGTGCGCCCGCGCGGAGTGCCGATCAGGGTCAGCAGCGGCCACACCTTCACCAGGGCGCCGACGCCGGCCAGCACGCCGCCGAGCTTGCGGCGGAAGCGCAGGCACAGCAGCGAGCCGACGGCGAGCAGGGTGACCTGGAGGTCGTAGCGCCCGAAGGGCAGCGACAGCAGCAGCGGCAGCGTGGTCAGCCACAGCACGGCGCCGGCCATGCTGCCGTCGGGGCGGCGGGCGGCGCGGACCAGGCCGATCGCGATCAGGGCGTCACAGACGACGGTCAGCGCGACGAAGGCCTGGAAGTAGCTGAAGAAGGGGAGCAGGTCGGGCGAGAGGAAGACCGCCGCGGCGGCCGGCGGGTACTGCCACATGACGTCGTTGTGCGGCATCGTCCCCGTGACGAGGACGTCGTACCAGTTGTTGTAGGTCCGGGTGATCTCCACGCGCACCGAGGAGGTGCCGTGGAGGTTCACCACGAGGAGGACCACCATCAGGGTCCGGGTGGCCAGCCAGAACCCCGCCATGGCCAGGTGGCCGGCGCGGCCCCGGAGGGCTGAGTCGATGTGTCCCCGCCCGGCACGCGGGGCCGAGCCCGGCGCGCCTGCGGTGGGGCGGACAGGGCTTCTCGTGCTCCTACTGGTCATCGGCCGTGAGTCTAGCGACGCATGCCGTGAGCCTTGGGTGGCCGCGGGTCAACAATCCGGTGACAGGATGTGAAAGCCCCTGTTCCACAACGAAGTGGATCAAGCGCGGGGGCGGCCCATGGCGCGGTACGTCCAGCCGGCCGCGCGCCAGCGGTCGGGGTCCAGGGCGTTGCGGCCGTCGAGGATGAGGCGGTCGGTGACGGTCTCGCCGAGGGCGACGGGGTCGAGGTCGCGGAACTCGCGCCATTCGGTGAGGTGGAGGACGACTTCGGCGCCCCGGGCCGCGGCGATCGCGGAGTCGGCGTAGCCGAGGGTGGGGAAGACCCGGCGGGCGTTGTCCATGCCCTTGGGGTCGTAGACGGTGACCTGGCCGCCCTGGAGGTGGATCTGCCCGGCGACGTTCAGGGCGGGGGAGTCACGGACGTCGTCGGAGTCCGGCTTGAAGGTGGCGCCGAGCACCGCGACCCGCTTGCCGAGGAACGAGCCGCCGACGGCTTCGCGGGCCAGCTCGACCATGTGCCCGCGGCGGCGCATGTTGATGGAGTCGACCTCGCGCAGGAAGGTGAGGGCCTGGTCGGCGCCCAGTTCGCCCGCCCGCGCCATGAACGCCCGGATGTCCTTGGGCAGGCAGCCGCCGCCGAAGCCGATGCCGGCGCGCAGGAACTTCTTGCCGATGCGCTCGTCGTGGCCGATGGCCTCGGCCAGCTTCACCACGTCGCCGCCGGCCGCCTCGCAGACCTCGGCCATCGCGTTGATGAAGGAGATCTTCGTGGCGAGGAAGGAGTTGGCGGCCGTCTTGACGAGCTCGGCGGTGGGGAAGTCGGTGACGACCATCGGGGTGCCCTCGCCCATGGGGGTCGCGTAGACCTCCCTCAGCAGCTTCTCGGCGCGTTCGCCGTCGACGCCGATGACGATGCGGTCCGGGTGCAGGGTGTCCTGGACGGCGAAGCCCTCGCGCAGGAACTCCGGGTTCCAGGCGAGTTCGATCTCCTCGCCGGCCGGGGCGAGCTCGGTCAGCTTCGCGGCGAGGCGCTCGGCGGAGCCGACGGGCACGGTGGACTTGCCGACGACCAGGGCGGCCCGGGTCAGGTGCGGGGCGAGGGATTCCACGGCGGAGTCGACGTACGACATGTCGCACGCGTACTCGCCGTGCTTCTGCGGGGTGTTCACGCAGAGGAAGTGGACGTCGCCGTCGAAGGCGCCGAGCTCCTCCCAGGAGGTGGTGAAGCGCAGCCGCCCGGTGGAGCCGGGCATCCCGGCCACGTGGGAGGCCAGCAGCTCCTCCAGCCCGGGCTCGTACATGGGTACGCGCCCGTCCGCCAGCATGGCGATCTTCTCGGGCACCACGTCCAGCCCGAGCACCTCGAAGCCCAGTTCTGCCATCGCCGCGGCGTGGGTCGCGCCGAGGTATCCGGTGCCGATCACTGTGATCTTGAGGGGGGCCATGCGTGCTCCTGGTGGTGCGGGGCCGTATGCGGCAACCGAGCATAGTCGGGCCCGTGACCGGGGATGTATTCCGCCGACCGCCCCGCTGTTCCTGCTGCTGTCACTCCGCTGTCACGCAACTCACGCGTGACGCCCGTGTCGCTGTCGGCGCCCGGACACTAAGCTTCGGGTTACTTAACGGTAGTTAGCATCACGCACCACCTGGGGAGTGAGAGATCTTGGCGGGTTCTGCCGACTTCGACCTGTACCGCCCGGCCGAGGAGCACGACATGCTCCGCGAGTCCGTCCGCGCGCTCGCCGAGGCGAAGATCATGCCCTTCGCAGCGGCGGTCGACGAGGAGTCCCGCTTCCCGCAGGAGGCGCTCGACGCCCTCGTGGCCAGCGACCTGCACGCCGTGCACGTGCCCGAGTCCTACGGCGGCGCGGGCGCCGACGCCCTCGCCACCGTGATCGTGATCGAGGAAGTGGCCCGCGTCTGCGCGTCCTCCTCCCTCATCCCGGCCGTCAACAAGCTCGGCTCGCTCCCGGTGATCCTCTCCGGTTCCGAGGAGCTCAAGGCCAAGTACCTCGGCCCGCTGGCCAAGGGCGACGCGATGTTCTCCTACGCGCTCTCCGAGCCCGACGCGGGCTCCGACGCGGCCGGCATGAAGACCCGCGCGGTGCGCGACGGGGACTTCTGGGTCCTCAACGGCGTCAAGCGCTGGATCACCAACGCGGGCGTCAGCGAGTACTACACGGTCATGGCCGTGACCGACCCCGAGAAGCGCTCCAAGGGCATCAGCGCCTTCGTGGTCGAGAAGTCGGACGAAGGCGTCTCCTTCGGCGCGCCCGAGAAGAAGCTCGGCATCAAGGGCTCCCCGACCCGCGAGGTCTACCTCGACAACGTGCGCATCCCGGCGGACCGCATGATCGGCGCCGAGGGCACCGGCTTCGCCACCGCGATGAAGACCCTGGACCACACCCGCATCACCATCGCGGCCCAGGCCCTCGGCATCGCCCAGGGCGCCCTGGACTACGCCAAGGGGTACGTCCAGGAGCGCAAGCAGTTCGGCAAGCCGATCGGCGACTTCCAGGGCGTGCAGTTCATGCTCGCGGACATGGCCATGAAGATCGAGGCCGCCCGCCAGCTGACCTACGCGGCCGCCGCCAAGTCGGAGCGCGTCTCCGCCGGTGGCGCGATGGAGGACCTCACCTTCTTCGGCGCCGCAGCCAAGTGCTTCGCCTCGGACGTGGCCATGGAGGTCACCACCGACGCCGTCCAGCTCCTCGGCGGCTACGGCTACACCCGCGACTACCCGGTCGAGCGCATGATGCGCGACGCGAAGATCACCCAGATCTACGAGGGCACGAACCAGGTCCAGCGCATCGTCATGGCCCGCAACCTCCCGGCGTAACCTGCCTGACCTGCACAAACGAACCCGCCCCCGGCATTACGCCGGGGGCGGTTCTGTTTGCACCGGGGGCCGTCCGCGTACGGGACGGGGGTCGGTCAGGGGCAGCTGATGCGGGTGTCGCCCGGGTCGGTGGTGCAGGTGTCGGTGTTGTAGCCGCCGTTGGCGGTGTCGTTGCCGGAGACGCCGTCGACCGTGTTGAGGCGGTCGTTGCCGAAGTTGCCGATGAGGGTGTCGTTGCCGGGGCCGCCGATGAGGTTGTCGTCGCCGTAGCTGCCGTCCACGCGGTCGTTGCCGGGGCCGGCGTAGACCGTGTCGTTGCCGAAGGAGGCGTTGACGGTGTCGTTGCCGCTCAGGGCGCAGATGACGTCGTTGCCGTAGGTGCCGTTGATCGTGTCGTTGCCGCTGGTGCCGACGATGGTGCAGCCGCGGGTGTTGGAGACCGTGGTGGTGACGGCCGCCGTGTTGTTGCCGGCGACGGGGTCGGCCTGGGTGGCGGAGGCCGTGGCCGTGTCGGTCAGGGTGCCCGCGCGCGAGGGCTCGGCGGTGACCGTCACCGTGGCGGTGGCGCCGGGGAGGAGGCCCCCGAGGGCGCAGGAGGCCTGGGCCGGGGTGGTGGTGCAGCTGCCCTGGGTGGTGGTGGCGCCGAGGACCGTGCCGCCCGCGGTGCCGGTGAGGGCGTCGGTCAGCTGGACGCCGGTCGCCGTGGTCGTGGCGCTGTTGTTGGTCACGCGCACGGTGTAGGACACCGAGTCGCCGAGGGCGAGGGTGGTGGCGCCCGCCTTCGTCACCGACAGGTCCGCGCTCGGAGGCGGCGGGGGCGGGGTGGTTCCGGTGCCCTCGTAGCGGAGCACCGCGCGGGCGGTGGAGTCGTTCGTGACCCCCGACACGACGATCTTCCCGTCCGGCTGGAGGGCCACGGAGTGGGCCTCCTCGAAGTCGTCCGCGAAATCGAAGCCCACGTCGGTGGTCACCTTGCCGTCGCCGCTGAAGGTGGTGTCCAGGCCGCCGTCCGGGTTGTAGCGGGCCACGGCGTAGTCGTGGCCGCCGTCGGCGCCGCCCCCGACCCCGACGGCGACGATCTTCCCGTCGGGCTGGAGGGCCACGTCGTGGGCCGCGCCGGAGCCGGTCTCGAAGGTGGTGCCCACGCGGCCGTCGCCGCCGAAGCCGGTGTCCGGGCTGCCGCCCGTGGTGAAGCGGGCCACCGTGAAGCCCTCGGAGCCGTAACCCGCCACGACGATCTTGTTGTCGGGCTGCAGCACCACGCCGCTCGCGTCGTCCCCCGTGGTTCCCCAGTCGACGGTCAGCTGCCCGTCGCCGTCGAAGCCCGTGTCGGGGCTGCCGTCGGGGTTGTAGCGGGCCAGGGCCACATCGGTGGAGAAGTTCGGAGACGTGTACCCGGTCCGGCCGCTCGCGACGATCCTGCCGTCGGCCTGGAGCGCCAGGTCCTCGATGGACGCACCGCCGCCCGTGAACGCGGTCGTCACCTGGCCGTCCCCGCCGCCGAAGGTGGCGTCCAGGCTGCCGTTGGGCATGAGGCGCGCCAGCGCGAAGCTGTCCTGGGCCGCTCCGGCGGCGAGGATCTTGCCATCGCTCAGGATCCGTACCGCGCCGGCCGAGGATCCGCGGCCGAAGTCCGGGTACGCCTGGCCGCCGGTCCCGAAGGTGGTGTCCGGGGAGCCGTCCGGGTTGTAGCGCAGCACCGTGAACTGTCCCCAGCTGGTGCCGTTCTCCTCCATGACGCGCAGCCCGGCCGCGACGATCTTTCCGTCCGGCTGGACCGCCACCGCCTGGCCTTCGTCGTTGGGGCTGAGGTCCGTGGTCACCGCGCCGCCGTCACCGAAGGTGGTGTCCGGGGAGCCGTCCGGGTTGTAGCGGAGCAGCGAGAAGTCGCTGCCGTTCACGCCGCCCTCGGCCGGCGTCAGGGTGCCGATCGTGAGGATCTTGCCGTCGGGCTGGAGCACCATGTCCCGGCTGTCCTCGTAATAGGGGAGGTCCGTGATGACGAAGCCGGCGCCCCCGCCGAAGGTCGGGTCCAGGTCACCCGGCGCCGCCAGCGCGGGGCCGGGCACGGTGAGGACGAGCGCGGCACCGAGGGCGGTGGCCGTCGAACAGACCAGGCGGAGTCTTCTTCTGAGACCTCGGAGACCGGCGGGGGAGGTGGGCATGCGGACGACTCCTTCTGGGGGGTGGCGCAGGGGGTGCCGGAGGGGTGCCGGAGGGTGCCGGAGGGCGGTCACGGTCCGTCCCCGTCCGGCGAGCGTCCGGGGACCCGCGCGAAGGATCGTAGGAGTCAAGATCGACAGCGTGGCCCGGTCATTTGGGGACACGCCGGGCGCTTCGGCTGTACGGGTGCGCGGCCCGGCGTATACATCCGGCTCGGGCCTCTGGGGGCCACTCCGATGGGCTAAATTTGGACCTTCGTACGCCGGAACCGGTTGGGGAGAACGCAAATGACGGAAGCGATCCTGCTGGTCGGCGGACAAGGGACGCGTTTGCGCCCCGTCACGGTGAACACGCCGAAGCCGATGGTCCCCACGGCAGGCGTTCCCTTCCTCGCCCACCAGATCGCCAGGGCCGCCGCCGCCGGTGTCACCCACATCGTGATGGCCACCTGCTACCTGGCCGAGGTCTTCGAGCCCTACTTCGGCGACGGAGCCGAGTTCGGCGTGCACCTGGAGTACGTGGTCGAGGACGAGCCCCTGGGCACCGGCGGCGCCATCCGCAACGCGGCGCGGCTGCTCACCGGCGGACCGGACTCCTCCGTCCTCGTCTTCAACGGCGACATCCTCACCGGCCTGGACATCGCCGGTCTCGTCGAATCGCACAAGGCGGCCGACGCCGACGTCTCCCTGCACCTGGTGCGGGTCGAGGACCCGCGCGCCTTCGGCCTGGTCCCCACCGACGCCGACGGGCGCGTGCTGGCCTTCACCGAGAAGCCGCAGACCCCCGAAGAGATCATCACCGATCAGATCAACGCGGGCTGCTACGTCTTCCGCCGCAGCGTGATCGATTCCATCCCGGCCGGCCGCGCGGTCTCCGTCGAGCGCGAGACCTTCCCCGGCCTGCTCGCCTCCGGGGCCAAGCTGCACGGAGTCACCGAGAACACGTACTGGATGGACCTCGGCAAGCCCGAGGCGATCATCCAGGCCTCCGCCGACCTGGTCCGCGGTGTCGTCTCCTCCCCGGCGGTCCCCGGCCGCCGCGGCGAGTCCCTCGTACTGCCCGGGGCCCGGGTCGCGGCCGGGGCCAAGCTGTCGGGAGGCACCGTCGTGGGCGCCGGCGCCCGCGTCGAGGCGGGGGCGGTCGTCCAGGGCTCCATCCTGCTGGAGGGTGCGGTCATCGGCGCCGACGCGCAGGTGGCCGCCAGCCTGATCGGCGCCGGCGCCTCGGTCGGCGCGCGGACCGTGCTGGACGCCGTGGTCATCGGCGACGGCGCCGTCGTGGGGGCCGACAACGAGCTCCGCGCGGGGGCCCGGGTCTGGTGCGGGGCGCAGCTGCCCGCCGCGGCGATCCGCTTCTCCTCGGACGCCTGATCCCGGGCGCCCGATCCCGGATCCCGGGCGCCCGACCCCGGACGCCTGATCCCGGGTCCGGGGAGACGGAGGGCCGCCGCCGTCAGTTGCCGCGGACGGTGACCTTCTCGCCCTTCTGGATCTGCTGGACCAGCTGCTGCACCTTCGCCTTGTCCCAGACGAGGTTGCCGCCGCGCTGCCCGGAGATCGGCATGTTCATGGAGACGCCGTCACCGCTGCTGATGCCCTTCATGGCGAAGAACATCTGGCCCATGTCCCACAGGCCCATGTCCTTGTCCACGATCAGCGTGTCCAGGCCCGCGCCCAGCACCGGGTACAGCGTGAACGGGTTCAGGATCGTCGACGGGGTCGCCGCCTGGCTCGCCAGCGCCGACAGGAACTTCTGCTGGTTCTTCGTCCGCTGGAGGTCCGACTCGGCGAAGGCGTACCGGGTGCGTACGTAGGCCAGGGACTGCTGCCCGTTGAGGGTCTGGGTGCCCTCCTTGAAGTCGGCCCCGGACTTCTCGTCCTTGAAACCCTTCTCGATGTTCAGCTCCACCCCGCCCAGCGCGTCCACGATGTTCGCGAAGCCGGCGAAGCCGATCTCGGCGTAGTGGTCGATGCGCAGGCCGGTGTTGAACTCCACCGTCCGCACCAGCAGCTCCGCGCCGTCCTCGGCGTAGGCCGCGTTCAGCTTGGTCCGCTTGCCCGTGCCCGCGAACTTCTTGCCCGACTGCGAGCCGACGAAGGAGGGGATCTCCACGTCCGAGTCGCGCGGCAGGGAGACCATCGTGTTCCCGCTGGAGCACCTCGCCAGGATCATCATCGAGTCGGTCCGCTTGCCCTCGGCGGAACCCGTGTGGAGCTTCTTCTTCTCCTCGTCGGACATGCCCTCGCGGCTGTCGGAGCCCACGATCAGGTACGTCGTGCAGTCGCCCTCCTTCGGGCGCTCGATGACCTTGGAGAGGTCCACCTCGCGGCGCACGTTCGAGTCGGCCCAGAAGTAGGTGCCGATGCCCGTCACGAGCAGGGCCGAGACCAGCACGATCGAGCCGATCTTGATCCGCTTGCGCCAGTCCGGGGCCGGTCCCGCCGGACCGCCGGAGCCGTCGCCGGAGCCGCCGGTGCGCGGGCGCGGCCCGGTGGGCGGCTGCTGGCCGTTGCCACCGCCGTAGACCTGGCCGGTGTTGTAACCGCTGTCGTAGCCGTCGGCGCCGGTACCGGCGCTGCCGCTGCCGCTGCCGTACGAGCCGTCCTGCTGCCCGGGTACGTACGCGGGCCGGGCCGCGGGGCCGCCGGGTCCCGCGGGCGGCGGTACGGGAGGCTGCGCCGGGCGGCGCGGCTGCTGCTGGCCGCGCTGGGCCTGCGGAGCTTGCGGAGCCTGCCGGGCCGGCTGGACCGGCCGCTGGACGTGCCGCATCCGCTGCGCACCCTCGGGCTGCGCCTGGCCGCTGCCGCGCCCGTACCCGTCATCGTGGCGGCCGCGCTCGCCCTGCTCGCCGCTCCACCCGTCCCAGTCACTCATGGGCCCAAGAATGCCTGGCCGGGCGTGGCGCCGAACAGCCCGGGAGGGTGTTCGTACCGGTGCTGTTGCAGAGCTGATGCCTCGGCGGCGCACTTAAGGTGGCTACATGACAGAGATACCGGGCGAGCCGGAGGGCAAGCCGGTCTCGGCTTCCCGCACCACCCTCAGCCACATCATGACCGCCAACGACACGAACCTCCTCGGGACCGTGCACGGCGGGGTGATCATGAAGCTGGTGGACGACGCGGCCGGCGCCGTGGCGGGCCGGCACTCCGGCGGCCCCGCGGTCACCGCGTCCATGGACGAGATGGCCTTCCTCGCCCCCGTGCGGGTCGGCGACCTCGTCCATGTGAAGGCACAGGTCAACTGGACGGGCCGGTCCTCCATGGAGATCGGCGTACGGGTCCTCGCCGAGCGGTGGAACGAGTCCACCCCCGCCACCCAGGTCGGCAGCGCCTACCTCGTGTTCGCCGCCGTGGACTCCGAGGGCAAGCCCCGCCAGGTCCCGCCGGTCGTCCCGGAGACCGAGCAGGACGAGCGCCGCTACCAGGAGGCCCAGATCCGCCGCACCCACCGCCTGGCCCGCCGCCAGGCGATCCTGCACCTGCGCGAGCAGCGCGCCGCCCAGGGCTTCGACGAGCTCTGACACGGCCGCGGCGGGCGGGGGCCCGTCCCGGCCCTGCCTCCGCCTTGCTTCCCGTTACTCCCGTTACTTTGCGCAGACGACCTGGTCGCCCGTGACCACACCGAACTCGCCCTGGTACGGGTCCTCCGCGCGCACCGCCACCACCTTGCGGTAGTCCGCGCCCGCGATGACCACCACGGTCTTCCCCTGGCCGGGGACGGCCCGCAGCTCGCTGCCGGGCAGCGCGGTGGCCACCGAACGGGCCGTGCGGTCCCAGCGCGGGTCGTACGTGATCACCGTGCGCTTGACCTCGCGGCTCGCGCCGGTCCCCGGAGCTCCGGTGGTGTCGAAACCGGTGGCGCGCAGCGCCGAGTCCACCCGGGTGCCCAGCCCGTCGATCCTGGTCCCGTTCTCCACTTGCACCCGGACCTGCTGCGGGGCCACGTCCACCGGTACCGCCGGCTGCTGGCGGGCGGGCCGGCCGGGGGCGGGGGCCGGGGCCAGCGGCCGGTCCTCGCGCAGCGCCTCGAAGAGCTTCGCGGCCTTCGCCTCGTCCCATTTCACGGTGGAGCCGAGGCCCTTGACCGGGAAGGAGGCGTCGCCCACGGGCACCGAGGCGAACTCCGACGAGGAGGGGGTGAAGTCCCGCATCGCCTGCCCGAGCGCCAGCATCTGCTCCGATCCGAAGCCCTTGTCGGCCCGCACCGACCCGAGCAGGGTGGAGCTGACCTCCTTGAACTTGACCGGGTTGAGCAGTACCCCGCCCTGGGTGGCCTGCTTGATCAGGGCGGCGATGAACCGCTGCTGACGCTGCATGCGGCCGAGGTCCGAAGCTCCGTCCACATGGCGCGAGCGCACGTACTGCAGTGCCTGGCCGCCGCTCAGCCGGTGGGTGCCGGGGAGCAGGTCGAGGCCGGTGTTGGGGTCGTGCATGGTCTTGGCGGTGCAGATCTCCACGCCGCCCATGGCGTCGACGGTCTTCATGAAGCTGGTGAAGTCGACCTCCAGGTAGTGGTCGATCTTCACCCGGGTCATGTTCTCCACCGTGCGCACGGTCAGGTTGGGCCCGCCCTCGGCGTAGGCGGCGTTGAGCTTCACGGGGTGCGCCCCGTGCTGCTTCCCGCTGGACTCGTCCAGGTGCGCGGGCAGCTCCACGTAGCTGTCGCGGGGGATGCTGATCACGCTCGCCCGGGTCCGGTCCGCCGAGAGGTGGACCAGCATGACGGTGTCGGTGCAGTGGCAGGGTGCCCCGCCCAGGCGGTACTCGCGCTTCTCCTCCGCGGTGATCTTCTCGCGGCCGTCGGTGCCGACGAGCAGGAAGTTCACCCCGTGCCCCGCCTGCGGGCGGTTCTTCATGTCCTTGAAGGGGTCCACCCGCTGGATGCCGGTGTCCAGCCCGGTCATCACGGCGTGGCCGAGCGCGCCGGAGCCCAGCACCACCACCGACAGGCCGGCCGCGAGCCGGACCCCCCAGCGGGGCTTGTCCGCCCGGCGGGGCTCCCGCGGCGCGCGCTGCGTCGGCCGGGCGGGCCGGGTGGGACGGTGCGGCTGGGACACGGGGGAAACCTCCGCGGGGTCAGCGGGTCGGGTCGGGCCGATTCGGTTGGATTCGGAAGCTCGCATTCAGCTGATTCGTCAGAACAGTAGGTCCATACGATCAGCCTCTGTCCGTACCGCTCATCCGCCGCGCACCCGTGTCCCCCGTACGCGGTAACGTGACACCGATACCCGACCTTGAAGGACCACATGCCCGTCCAGCAGCCCGCAGTCTCGGTGATCATGCCGGTGCTCAACGAGGAGCGCCATCTGCGTGACTCGGTCCGCCACATCCTCGGACAGGAGTACGCAGGGGAGATGGAGGTGGTGATCGCGCTGGGGCCGTCCACGGACCGCACCGACGAGATCGCCGCCGAACTCGTACGGGAAACAGCGTCCAATAAACGCGCCCGGGTCCATACCGTGCCGAACCCCACCGGCCGCACCCCCGCGGCTCTGAACGCCGCCATCAGCGCCTCGCGCCATCCGATCGTGGTCCGCGTGGACGGCCACGGCATGCTCTCCCCGAACTACATCGCCACCGCGGTCCGCCTCATGGAGGAGACCGGCGCGCAGAACGTCGGCGGCATCATGCACGCCGAGGGCGAGAACGCCTGGGAAGACGCCGTCGCCGCCGCGATGACCTCGAAGATCGGCGTCGGCAACGCCGCCTTCCACACCGGAGGCGAGGCCGGCCCCGCCGACACCGTCTACCTCGGCGTCTTCCGCCGCGAGGCCCTGGAGCGCGCGGGCGGCTACAACGTGGAGTTCATCCGCGCCCAGGACTGGGAGCTGAACTTCCGCATCCGCGAGGCCGGCGGGCTCATCTGGTTCTCGCCCGAGCTCTTGGTCCAGTACCGCCCGAGGCCCTCCGTGCGGGCGCTCGCCAAGCAGTACAAGGACTACGGGCGCTGGCGGCGCGTGGTGGCCCGCTACCACGCGGGCTCCATCAACCTGCGCTACCTCGCCCCGCCGGCCGCCGTCTGCGCGATCGCCGCCGGAGTGGTAGCCGGCGCGGCGCTCACCCCGTGGGCCTTCGTGATCCCGGTCGGCTACCTCGCGGCGATCACCGCCGGGTCGGTCCCGGCCGGCAAGGGGCTCCCGCTCAAGGCCCGCGCGCAGATCCCCGTGGCCCTGGCGACCATGCACATGTGCTGGGGCTTCGGCTTCCTGACCAGCCCGCGCTCGCTGGCCGCCAAGGTCATCGCCAGCCGCCGCCCGTCGCTGAGCCGGGCAGTGGAAACGGCGGGGTCCAGCGAGGCCTGAGCCTGCGTACGCACACGAAAGGGGTGACCCGGTCCGGACGGACCGGGTCACCCCTTTTCGTATGACCCGCGGAGTCTCAGGTCACCAGCGGAAGGGCTTGTAGATGTCCATGCAGCTGGTGTCCGTGCCGTTGAGGACCTCGGCCGACTCCGGGACCGATCCGGCATCGGGCGCCGCCTGCTTCGGGTAGACGTTGCCCTCCCGCCAGTCCGCGCCCACCACGACCGTGATCTTGGTGGCCTCGGCGGTCTTCTGCACCGAGTCGGCCGGAATCCCGAGGGCCGTCGCCACGCTCTGCGCGTCGGCCGCCTGGGCGTCCGTGGCGTAGCGGACGATCGTGGTCTTCTCCGGGGTGAGCGAGCCGTCCGCCTTGGCCAGCGCGAACCCCTTGGAGACCAGCTGGCCCGAGATGGCCGTGGCCCGCCTGGGCGCCGGGGCCGATCCGACCCCGGTGCCGTTGACCACCTGTACGGCGATCTTCGCCGGGTCGGTGGTCGGGGCGGCCTTGGAGGGCTCGGGGGACGGGGAAGCGCTCGCACCGGGCTTGCCGCTGTCGGCCGGGGCGCCGTTGGAGTCCATGGCGACGTCCTTGCGGAGCATCGTCCACATCTTCTCGGAGTCCGCGGGGTTGACGATCAACCGGTCCCTGTCCCACGGGGCTTCCTGCACCGGGATCGTGGCCATCGTGATGCGGTTGACCGGTACGTCCTTGAGCGCGAGGCCGAGGTCGAGGAGCTTCTTGACCGACCCGATCTCCTCCGACACCTTCAGCGCCTTCGTCGCCGCCTCCGCCAGGCCCGTGAGGCGGGGGATGTCGCTGAAGGCGTTCTGGCTCTTGAGCGAGCGCATCATCGAGTTCATGTACATGTGCTGCGCCTTGGCCCGGCCCAGGTCACTGCCGAAGGCGTGCCGCGTGCGCAGCCACTGGAGCGCCTGCTCGCCCTGGACCTTGGTGGTGCCCGCCTTCAGCTTGAGGCCGGAACCGCCCGTCCCCGACCCCGGCTTCGACTGGTCGAAGACGTTCTGGTTGACGCAGACGTCGACGCCGCCGATCGCGTCGGCCATGCTCACGACACCGGTGAAGTCGATCATCATCCAGTGGTCGATGTAGACGTTGGTCAGCTTCTCCCAGGTGGCCAGGGTGCAGCCGGGACCCCCGCGCGCGAGGCTCTCGTTGATCATCGTCTTGGTGGCTTTGAACTTCTCGCCGGTCTTGGGGTCGGTGCACTCCGGGATGTCCACGACCGTGTCGCGCGGAATCGAGGTGACCGAGGCGTTCTTCCGGTCGGCAGAGATGTGGATCAGCATCTGCACGTCGGCCCGCGCGGGGCCGCCGATGTCGGCCCAGCCGCCACCGAGCTTCGCGTTCGCCTCGTCGCGGACGTCGGAGCCGAGCATCAGGACGTTGATCGGGCGCCGGCCCGCCGCGTCGGCCTCGGTCCTGGCGACCCCGCTGTCGCCGCTCAGGCGCTGGCCGCTGCGGATGTTCGCGTTGAGGTGGCGGTAGTAGAGGTAACCGCCCGCCGCCGTACCGAGTATGAGCAGCGCCACGATGCAGGCCACCCAGCGCAGTACGCGTCTGCGGCCGCGCCGGACCGGGCGCTGCCCGCGGCCGCCGCCACCGCCGCCGCGGCGGCGGGACCCGCTCCGCGGCGGGGGTACGGATCCGGTCGCGTTCGGACGGCCGGCGGATATGCCGTCGCCGGCCTGGGCCGCCGCCCCCTCCCCTTGCACGCTGCTGTGCCTCACGCGTCCCCCCTCAAGCTCACTCTGTGTCGGCATACTGCCGGTCCGACCGTTCCGGAATGCTATGTGGTGCTCGGGTACGGCCCGGTGGCCGCCCCGTCGGTCACTTCGCGCAGACCGACTTGTCCGCCTCGACCCGCTGGATGTCCTCGGGCGCCTTCTGCGGAGCCGTCTGGGAAACCCCGGCCCCCTTGAAGTCCGCGCCGAGCGTCAGCTTCATCGGAGTCTTGGGTGCGGCGTCGGCCGTGCCCATCTTCAACGCCGTCGCCGGAAGTCCCATCATGTCCGCCAGCGCCCGGGCCTGGTCGGCCTGGTTGGGCGCGTACTCCAGCTGCGTGGTGTCCACCTTGGCGGGCGCGTTGCCCAGGTTCCCGGACTTCAGCACCCCCTTGGTGTTCTGCAGCCAGGTCAGCGTGGAGGAAGCGGAACCGGCCGGCCCGCCGCCGTTGTAGACGTCCACCCGGACGTCCTTGGCCGCGGCGCGGGGTCCCTGCATGAGCGCGTCCAGCTTCGCCTGCTCCTGCGCGCCGGCCGCGTCCTTCGCGGCCTGCTCCTTCTTCTCGACCTCCGTCAGCGAGACGTCCCCGCGGATCATCTCCAGCAGCGGATCGGCCTGCCCCGAGTTGATCACCACGGTGGCCTTCTTGCCGACCGGCTCCGCCGGGTTGTCGAGAACCGGAAGAGTGGTGAAGGTGATGTTCTTGAGCGGGATGTCCTTCAACTCACCGGCAAGATCAGTGAGTTTGCCGATAGACCCTATTCCCGAGTCCACGCCCAGCGATTTGGTGGCCGCTTCGGCGAGGGAGAAGAACTTCTGCGGACTCGTCAGCGTCTGCTTCGACTTCATTTCCCGCATCATCGAACTGAGGAACTGCTGCTGGGTCTTGATGCGGTCGAGGTCGCTGCGGTCGCCGAAGGCGTGCCGGGTCCTTACGAAGGCCAGCGCCTCCTCGCCCTGCAGCCGGTGTTCGCCCGCCGACAGCTTGAGCTTGGAGTCCTTGTCGTCCACGGCCTTGTCCAGGCAGACCGGCACTCCGCCGACCGCCGTGCTCAGGTTCTTCACCGCGTTGAAGTCGGCCATCATGAAGTGGTCGACCTGGATCCCGGTGAGTTCCTTGACCGTGCGCATCGTGCAGCCCGGGTCGCGGCCCTCCTGCCCGAGGCTGGTGTTGAAACGCACGCCGTGCTCGCCGGCGATGTTCTTCGTCGACCCGTCCGGCTGCTTCGTGGGACAGGCCGGCACGTTGGTGATCAGGTCGCGCGGGATGGACAGCGCCGTGGCGTTGGAGCGGTCCTTCGCGACGTGGAAGAGGATCGTGGTGTCGGCGTGGCCGACGCTGCCGGAGTCCCCGTAGCCCTCGTTGCCCGCACCGCTGCGCTTGTCGGTGCCGATGACCAGGATGTTGATCGCCTGGTCCTTCTTGAAGCCGCCGCTCGAACCGGCGTTGCCGACGTCGGTGACCTTGAGGTTGCCGTTCAGGTGGTCGTAGTACAGGTACCCGGCGATCGACCCGACGACCAGCACGAACGCCAGGGTTCCGCCGGTGATGACCAGGATCTTCTTGCTCCGCCCGCCGCCTCCGCCCTTGCGCGGGCGCCCGCCGCGCCGGCCTCCGCCGGGCGGGGCGTCACCGCGGCGCGGTCCGGGGACGGCCGGGGAGGCGGGGGAACCGGGGGTTCTGCGCGGTGTGGTGCCGGGTGCGCGGCGCTGCGCGGGCGCTTGCGCAGCGGATTGTTCCAGTCGCAGTTCGTAGTTGCCGGTGCGGGGGTTGAGCACCCACTGGTCTGCGGGGTCGATCTCGTCGGCCCGTCCACGGCTTTGCGCATCCACGGTTTGCTCGAATCCTCCGTCGGTGCTTCGCGACGCGCCTCCCCAGGGCGCCCGGTCAACGATCCGGCTGCTGGTGTGCGGCCTCGGTACTGGCCGGTCACCGGATCGCTCACCTTATCCGGACAGCTCCGTCGCAAACCATGCTGGTGATGAATTCCACGCTCTTACAACGGGGCAATCGCCTCAACAAGCTCGGCCCCGGCACCGGCTTTTGGTATTGCTTTACCGGCAGTCGGCCACGCCCGCGGTGGTTCCGGTGAAGGTGGGGACGGGCGTGGGGGCGTCAGCGCTTCCGTCTCCGTCGGCTTTACCGGGAGCCTTCGCGGTCGCCTTCCCGTCCGCTCCGCTCTCCGCGGCCCGGTCGCTCTGAGGAGTGGACCGGGGTGTTGACCGGGGGGTGGAAACGGGCGCGGAAGCGGGTGCGGAAGCAGCTGCGGAGGTGGAAGCGGAAGCGGAAGCGGGCCCGGAAGGGTCGGCCGGCCGGGGTGTGGGCTCGGGCGGCGCGATGCTCAGCGGCTCGTCCGCCCGCAGCCGCTTGAACAGCTGGCTCGCGTCCGGTTCCCGCAGCTCGTCCCGGTTCGCGTCGGCGGCGTACGGCCGGCGCGGCACCGTCAGGAACTTGATCTGGTCGGTCGGGATGTCGCGCATGCCCCGTACGAGCTCGTACAGCCCCCGCAGCGAGGCCAGCCCCGGGTCCGTGGTCACCGAGGAAGTGGCGGCGTCCAGCAGCGGATAGAGCTTCGCGGGATTGAGCAGCACTCCGCTGCTCTGCACCTTCTTCACGAGCGAGCCGAGGAACAGCTGCTGGCGCTCCATGCGCTCGGTGTCGCTGCCGTTGCCCAGGCTGTAGCGGGCCCGTACGAAGCCCAACGACTGCTCGCCCTGCAAGGTCTGGCGTCCGGCCGGCAGCTTCAGCTGGGCCTCCGGGTCGTCCACCGGCCGTTTCAGGCAGACCTCCACCCCGCCGACGGCGTCCACCATCTTCTTGAACCCGCTGAAGTCCACCACCATGTGGTGATCGACCCGGATCCCGGTCAGCGCCTCCACCGTACGGATCGTGCAGGCCGCCCCGCCCCACTCGAACGCCCCGTTGAACTGGGCGAACTGCTCCGTGGTGCGGCTCCCGTCCGGCTTCAGGCAGGCGGGTATCTCCGCCATCAGGTCCCGCGGTATCGACACCGCCGTCATGCTCTTCCGGTCCGCCGGCAGGTGCAGCAGGATCGTGGTGTCCGAGCGCTGGGTCCCCTCGTCCTGCCCGTAGCGGGAGTTGCCCTCGCCGGAGCGGGAGTCCGAGCCGATCAGCAGGATGTTCTGCGCGCCGCCCGCCAGGTGGACCGGGCGCTCCCGGTCGTAGCGGCGCAGCTCGGCGGCGGCGGAGGTGTCCTCGGTGATGTTCCCGTCGAGCTTGGAGTAGACCCACCAGCCTCCGGCCACCCCGGCGAGGACGAACAGGGAGGTCCCGATCCCGGCCCAGCGCAGCAGCCGGCGCCTACGGCCGTTCGGAGGCTTCGGAGTGCCTCCGGCCGCTTCGGTGCCGCCCGGTATGCCCGCGCTGTCCGTCACTCGCGTTCCGTCCCCTCACCCGTCCCGGCAGGCCGTACGGGTGAGCACGGCCTTAGCCGATCGTGCCCCCGGGTTGCCCAGGCGGCCCGGGGGCAGGGCCCTGTACTGGGCCATGTGGGTGACAAATCGCCCGCGGACGCCGTTGGGCGGTGTGGGTGACGGGGTACGGCCGGACGGGGCGGGCGGTCCCGCCGTGCCGGGCAGCGCGGCGGCCGGACGGCCGGGGCGGCGCGGCGGTCAGACGGTGTGGGTGACGCGCTCGCTCTCGATCCGCTGCGCCAGCCCCTCGGCCGGCAGCCGGTCCAGGTTCCGGCACAGCACCACGGAGCCGCCGGTGGCGAGAGCCGCGTAGAGCCCGGCGCAGAGCCCCTCCCAGCCGTCGTAGCCGAGCCCGGTCAGCACGCGCGAACCCTCCCCGAGGCCGAGCTTCGCCGCGTCCTCGCGTGCCCGCTCGCAGATCCGGGCGTACGAGAGCTCCTCGCCGCCGACCACCAGGCCCGGGCCGTCCGCGTCCACCGGCTGGAACGGCGCGAACCGGTCGCCCTGCCCCGGCACCTCCACGGCATAGTCCGCGAACCCGGCGGGCGGCTGCGGGAACCGCCCGCCCAGCGGCCGCAGAGCGAGCGCGACCCGCTCGCCGGAGCAGGCCAGGGCCGCGTCGAGGGTGTCCGGCCCCGAGACGACGAGGTCCGCGTCGGCCGGATCCCCGCCCACCTCGGCGACGACTCCGACCGAGGTGCAGGCGAGCAGCCACACCGCGCTCTGCCAGTGCGCGGGGAGCAGCAGGGCGAGCCGGTCGCCGGGCTCCGCGCCCAGGTCGCCCTGGAGCAGATTGGCGGTCTTGGCCACCCAATTGGCGAAGGTGGCGACGGACAATTCGACGCGCTCGCCCGTGGCATCGTCGTAGAAGGTGACGAGCGGGCGGCCGGGATCGGCGGCGAGCGCGGATCGCAGCAGGTCGGCAGGGGTGCGGTCAGTGGCGTTCACGCCCCAGAGCCTACGCGGGACCCGGCGGCCCCCTCCTCCGTACGGCGGCAGCGCGGTCCCCCGTACGGCGGAGGGGTACAGGGGGCTCCATCAGACGGAGCGTCAGTTCTCGGATGGCGAGCGCCGCCGGGAGTCCCCAGCATCCTTTCCATGCGTGGATTCCTTGCTTCCTCGATCGGCGTCGCGACGGCTGCCGTACTGGCCCTGCCGCTCGCGCTCCCCACTACGGCCCTGGCGGCCACGGCGACGGCCCCGGCCGCGCAGGCCGCCCCCGAGGCACCCGCGGCCCCCGCC
This sequence comes from Streptomyces sp. NPDC059443, assembly GCF_042750105.1. Lineage (NCBI taxonomy): Bacteria > Bacillati > Actinomycetota > Actinomycetes > Kitasatosporales > Streptomycetaceae > Streptomyces > Streptomyces sp. NPDC059443. Next base: position 33,907 of record NZ_JBHYVM010000050.1, read on the forward strand.
GGGTCCACCGAGTCGGTGCCGCTCGTCCCCCTGGGACCCGCGGCGGACCGCAGCCCCGGCGTCCCCGGAATGAGCGCCTCGCCCCGCCTGCCCGAGACGCAGGGCCTCGGCGCGCGCGACGCCAGGACCTTCTCGCTCGTCGGCGTCGTCTGGGACGACGCGAGCAGCCGGCTCGACGGCCGCGTCCAGGTCCGTACCCGCTCCGCGACCACCGCGGCCTGGTCCGACTGGCAGGACGTCGAAAACCACAACAGCGAACACGCCGCCGACCCCGGCACGGCCGAACGCGGCTCCGGCCGGGTCCGCGGCAGCACCGCCCCGCTCTGGGTCGGCCCGTCGAACGGCATCCAGGTCCGGGTCCGGGCGGAGGGCGGCACCCACGAGTACACCAAGCTCCCGCGGGGCATGCGGATCGAAATGGTCGACCCCGGGGACACCTCCGGCCGCCCGGCGGCGGACGCCAAGAACGGCGCGGGGCCCGAGACGGCGCCCGGTGTGGGGCCCGCGCCGGGACCCGCGGGCGAAGGCGACGACAAGGGCGAACTGCCGCTGCTCCCCGGCATGACCATGGAGATGACGGAGTCCTCCTCCGTCAACGTCCCCATGGCCCCCCTCGGCGCCAACGAGATCACCTCCCTCAACAAGGCCGACTCCACCGCCGACGCGGTCCTCGCCGACAGCTCGCTGAGCGCCGCCGCCCGCCCCTTCATCGGCCCGCGCCCGCGCATCGTCACCCGCAAGGGCTGGGGCGCGGACGAGAGCCTGCGCGAGCGGGGCTTCGTCTACACGAACACGGTCAAGGCCGCCTTCGTCCACCACACCGCCTCCGGCAACGGCTACGCCTGCAAGGACGCCCCGGCGGTGCTGCGCAGCCTGTACCGCTACCACGTGGTCAGCGAGGGCTGGCGGGACATCGGCTACAACTTCGCCGTCGACAAGTGCGGCACGGTCTACGAGGGCCGGGCGGGCGGGGTCGCCAAGCCGGTGATGGGCGCGCACACCATGGGGTTCAACACGGACAGCATGGGCGTCGCGGTGATCGGCACCTTCACCAACACGGCCCCGCCGAAGGCGGCGGTCGACGCGGTGGCCCGCCTCACCGCGTGGAAGCTCGGCCTCTTCGGAGCGGACCCCCGCGCGAAGACCACGCTGCGCTCGGGCGGCGGCAACCTCTACCCGAAGGGCAGCAGCGTCCGCCTGAACGTCATCTCCGGCCACCGCGACGGCTTCGCCACGGAATGCCCGGGCCGACTGCTCTACGGGGAACTCCCCCCGACCCGCGTTTCATCGGCGAAGCTCCAGGGCCGCTAGGGCCGTGGTTCACCGGGGGCTCAGAGCCTCCCGATGTCCCCCCGGGGCATCCGGGGGGTGCGGCGGGGCGGGACCGCGGCCGGGCCGGCCAGCAGGATCAGGCGGGCCGCGCGGTGGCGCTGGCCGGCGTACGGGGCGAGGAGCTCCAGCATGGTCGCGTCGTCGGCGTCCCGGTCCCCGGCGAGGGCGTAGCCGACGATGCCCGGGAGGTGCAGGTCGCCGGTGGTGACGGCGTCGGGGTGGCCGTTGCTGCGCTGGAGGGTCTCGGCGGAGGTCCACGGCCCGATGCCGGGAACGGCCTGGAGCCGCGCGGTGGCGGCGGGCAGGTCCATGGCGGCGGCCTCTTCGAGGCGGGCGGCGACGCGGGCGGCGCGGACGATGGTGGCGGAGCGCTTGGAGTCCACGCCGGCCTTGTGCCAGTCCCAGGAGGGGACCATCGCCCAGGTGCGGGGCGTCGGGGGGACGTACAGGCCCTGCTCCGGGCCGGGGGCGGGCTCGCCGTACTGGATGACCAGGCGGCGCCAGGCGCGGTACGCCTCGTCGGTGGTGACCTTCTGCTCCAGGATCACCGGGATCAGGGACTCCAGGACCAGGCCGGTACGGGTCAGCCGCAGACCGGGGCGGCGGCGGTGACTGGCGTGCAGCAGCTTGTGACGGGGTATGAAGGCGGCCGGATCGTCGGCGGCGCCGAGCAGCTCGGGAAGCCGGTCGAGCACCCAGTCGGCGCCGGGCCCCCACGCTTCGGCGAGGACCTCCCGTTCCTGCGCGGCCACCCTGAGGGTGGCGGGACCGGCGGGGGTCCGGCTGGCCCGCCAGACCGCGCCGTTCGCGGCCCGGAAGGTGGGATCGGCGGGCCCCCGCCGAAGCGGCCCGAGCACGAGCCCGAGGTCGACGGGCCCGGGCGGACTCCAGACCCGGCTCCTGCCGGTGCCGGTACCGGTGGCCGGATCCCCCGGCGGCGGCTGCTGCCTCTGCGCGGCCGGCGGCACGTCCGTGCGGCCGCCGCGGATCGCGGTGCGGGTGAGGGGGTCGAAGCGGCCGGCCATGCCTTGAGCGTAGCCCTGCGGGGCTCGTCCCCTACCCGCCCTTCCCGGCGGTCGGTGTCAGCGGACCTCGATGAAGTCCTCCGACGCGCGGGCCGGGCGCTGCGGCGGCGAAGACGCGGGGTGGCCCACCGCCACCGCGCCCATCGGGTCCCAGTGCTCCGGCAGGCCCAGGACCTTGCGGACCACGTCACGGCAGAACATCGTCGAGGACACCCACGCGGAGCCCAGCCGTTCCCCGGCCAGCGCGACCAAGAAGTTCTGCACGCCCGCGCCCATGGCCACGACGAACATCTCCCGCTCCGCCGCGTCCCGCCGCGCGTGCCCGTAGTCGTGCGCGCCGTCCGTCACCATGCACGGCACCACCAGGTACGGCGCGGCCCGCAGGACCTCGCCCCGCCGGACCCGCTTCGCGATGGACTCCTCGGACTTGCCGTCGCGCCGCAGGTCCGCGATCCACGCGTCCCGCATCGCGTCGAGGAGTTCCAGCCGGGCCCCCGCCGACTCCAGCAGGACGAAGCGCCACGGCGTCGTGTGGTGCGGAGCCGGGGCCGTCACGGCCGCCGCGACCGCCCGGCGGACCGCGCCCGGGTCCACCGGCTCGGAGGTGAAGGCCCGTACGGTACGGCGCTGGGTCACGGCCTCCCGTACCGCCTCCGAGGTGCCCAGCCGGAACATGTCGTCCGCGGGGGAGCGGACCAGGTCCGCCGCCGAGGAGCCCTCGCCGAGCACGTGCGCGAGGCCCCGTACGACCGCCACCGGCAGCCCCGAGGACTTCCCCTTGACCAGGTCGCCCGCGGAGGCCAGCTCGTCCGCGGTCGCCACGATCGTCGCGCTCAGCGGGTTCCCGTGGGCGTCGGTGCCCCCGCGCAGGTCGTCGAGGACCCGTACGCCCGCCGAGCCGATCGCCACGTCCGTGAGCCCGGTGCGCCACGGCCGCCCGAAGGTGTCCGTCACGATCACGCCCACGTCGACGCCGAGCGCCTCCCGCAGCCCCGCCCGGATCGCGGCGGCCGAGGCGTCGGGGTCCTCGGGCAGCAGCAGGACGGTGCCGGCGGCGGTGTTCGAGGCGTCGACCCCGGCCGCGGCCATGACCAGGCCCTGCCGGTTCTCCACGATCCGCAGCGGACCCCGGCGCGCGACGACCCGTACGGTCTCGGCGTCTATCGCGGCCTCGCGCGAGTCGGCGCGGACGATCCGGCCCTCCGCCTTGGAGACGATCTTCGAGGTGACGAGCAGGACGTCCCCGTCGCGCAGGGCGGGCCCGGCGGCCGCGATCAGCGCCGCCAGGTCGTCGCCGGGCCGCACCTCCGGGATCCCGCCGAGCGCCCGCACCTCGTACGAGGGGAGGTCCGGGTGAGGAGCGTGCGGGGCGGTCACCGGGAGGCCTCCGCCAGTTCCAGCGCGGCCCGCGCCATCGCCGCGGTGGCCTCCAGGTCGGTCATCATCAGCGGAACCGCCCGGCACGTGATGCCGGCGGCCTCCACCTCCGCGACGGCGTCCGCGTCCGCGGTGTCCACGAGCCAGCCGTCGAGCAGCCCGGTGCCGTAGTGCAGGGCGACGGCGGCGGCGGTGGACTCCACGCCGACGGCGGCGAGCACCTTGTCGGCCATCCCGCGCACGGGAGCGCCCCCGATGATGGGGGAGAGGCCCACGACGGGCGCCGCGGCGGCGGCCACGGCCTCGCGGATCCCGGGCACGGCGAGGATGGTGCCCACCGAGACCACGGGGTTGGACGGCGGGAAGACGATCACGTCGGCGGCCGCGATGGCCTCCAGTACGCCGGGCGCGGGCTTGGACTGCTCGGCGCCCACGGGGACGACGGCCTCGGCGTCCACGGCCGCGCGCATCCGCACCCAGTACTCCTGGAAGTGGATGACCTTGCGCTCGCCGGTCCCGGGTTCGGTGATCGCGACGTGGGTCTCGACCCGGTCGTCGGACATGGGGAGCAGCCTGACGCCGGGCTGCCAGCGGTCGCAGAGGGCCTCGGTGACGGCGCTGAGCGGGTAGCCCGCGCCGAGCATCTGCGTTCGGACGATGTGGGTGGCGAAGTCGCGGTCGCCGAGGCCGAACCAGGTGGGTCCGACCCCGTACGCCGCGAGTTCCTCCTTGACGGTGAAGGACTCGTCGGTGCGGCCCCAGCCCTGGTCCTCGTTGATGCCACCGCCGAGGGTGTACATCACCGTGTCCAGATCGGGGCACACCTTGAGCCCGAACAGGTGAATGTCGTCACCGGTGTTGCCGATGACGGTGATGTCCGCGTCGGGAACCGCCGACTTGAGTCCGCGGAGGAAACGGGCGCCGCCGATGCCGCCGGCCAGAACAACAATGCGCATGCAGCGCAGTCTGTCAGGCCGGTTGCGGCGGGCCGCGCTCCGGTGGGACCGAGGCGACTCAGACCGTGACGGCCTGCGGCCGGGCCGGGGCGCAGTTGTGCATCGGCATCTCGGTCAGACCGGGGAAGTACACGTGCAGGCTGACCGCCCCTTCGAGGCCGTCGTTGGCGACCTCGTGGGCGTAGCCGGGGGCGAAGACCCGCTGGGAGCCGGCACGCAGGGTGAGCGGGCCGCGGGCTGTGTGCTCGGTGAGCTCCCCGTCCAGGACGGTCAGCACGCCGGAGGACGGGCCGTGGTCGTGCAGGCCGCTGCCCTGGCCGGGGACCCAGCTGAGCAGCCAGACCTCGTAGCCGGGGCCGGTGCGCAGCCGGTGGTACCAGCGGGTGGTGGCGTCGTAGCGGACCAGGTGCTCCCACTGGGAGCGGTCCCCGGCGATGGAGCGGGCGAGGCCCACGAACTCGGCGACGGTGGCCGGATGCTCGCGGGCGGGCCGCAGGAGGTGCTGGACGGAGAGGATGTCGCCGGCGATCTGGAGGTCGCTCTCGACCATCGCGGGGGCGGCGGCGGGGGTGGCCGTGGGGGGCAGGGTGCTGGTGCTGTTCATCGGGGGGTTCCTCGACGGATGTCAGTCGTGCAGGCGGTTGCTGTGGGGGGCCGGGCTGGAGCTCAGCGGAGCCGGAGCTCCGTAGGCATCAACAGCTGCAACAGCAACAGCGAACCTGGGCAGCGCACAGGAACCCACGAATGGGGGTCCGGGTGGCGGCTGAGGGCGCTGACATGGCAACAAGAAGACCGGTTGAAGGGCCGGACTGTCAACCCAATGTCCGATTTGGTAGAAAAGTTTCACCTCATCCGGTTACCGTGCCCGGAGAAAGGTTTGTGCACTCCCCACCAGGGGATGTGGCGCTGCAAGTCGCGCCACAACTGCTGTGGCCGTCTCAAACCTGTCAAGAGGTGCGATGTCGCCCTGTGGCTGAAATGTGATCTACGCCGCTTCTTAGGCTGGATCGGAACCACACCACAGAGTGACGCGTCGACTACAGGGGAGAGGGTGTCGCGCGTGATGCGTGTGGCATGTGTCACGATTTTTGGCGATATGAACACTTTCTGCATAGGCTTGGTTCCGCAGAGTGAATAAGAGGCCCAATAGCAGATCTCGGCTTGACTGCGCTGGAGCCTCGCACTTGTAATTTCACTCGTGTCGTTACGTAGCGATGAGTAACGGCAACACCACGGGGACGCACAGACAGAGCGAGGGGCGCACATGACCGAGCTGGTTCAGGAACTGCTGGTCGAGGAGGCGGACGAAGAGCTCGGATGGCAGGAGCGAGCTCTCTGCGCCCAGACCGACCCCGAGTCCTTCTTTCCGGAGAAGGGCGGCTCCACCCGCGAGGCCAAGAAGGTCTGCCTCGCGTGCGAAGTCCGCTCCGAATGCCTTGAGTACGCCCTCGCCAACGACGAGCGATTCGGCATCTGGGGCGGCCTGTCCGAGCGCGAGCGCCGGCGTCTGAAGAAGGCCGCCGTCTGAAACGCCCTCGGCGCGCGGCGATCGGCGCCTACGGCACCGCGCACGACGACATATCCGACGGCCCGGCCGCCGGCATAGCAACACAAATCGCAGTACAACGACCAGCACGGCAAGCAGCACGACCAGCAGTACAACGAGCAGCACAACGAGCGGTACAACGAGCAGAACAAACGGTCCGCCTCCCGCACCTTCCCCGCAGGAGGCGGACCGACTTGTTCCCAGCCGTTAGTGTGGGGCGCTGTCCAGCAGCCTCCGAGGGCACACCACCCCCGGACCCCCGGCCGGAGGGCCCGTACCGCGATGTCCCTGCACAGCCAGTCGAGCGCCTCCCACCAGGCTGCCGCCGCACCAGAGTTCCCCCGGCACGTCGTCACCGCGGTACTCGTCGCCCACGACGGCTCCCGCTGGCTGCCCCGGACCCTCGCGGGCCTCCTCGGTCAGGAGCGCCCCGCCCAGAACCACATCGCCGCCGACACCGGCAGCGCCGACGACTCCGCGCGCCTGCTCGGCGAAGCCCTCGGCGACGAACGCGTCCTCCACCTCGCCCGCCGCACCGGCTTCGGCGCAGCGGTGGAGGAGGCCGCCCGCACCGCGGGCACCCTGAGCCCCGAAGACCTCCCGTACCTCAAGCGCCCCTCCGGCTGGGACCCCGTCAGCCGCACCTGGCGCGACGACAACTACGACCTCCCCGAACTGCCCCACGGCGAACCCGTCCAGTGGCTCTGGCTGCTCCACGACGACTGCGCACCCGAGCCCGACGCCCTCGCCGAACTCCTGCGCGTGGCCGAGGAGAACCCCGACGCCGCCGTCATCGGCCCCAAGCTGCGCGGCTGGTACGACAAGAAGCAGCTCCTCGAAGTCGGCGTCACCATCGCCCGCAGCGGCCGCCGCTGGACCGGGCTCGACCGCCGCGAACAGGACCAGGGCCAGCACGACCAGGTCCAGCCCGTCCTCTCCGTCTCCACCGCCGGCATGCTGGTCCGCCGCGACGTGTACGACGCCCTCGGCGGCTTCGACCGCCGACTGCCCCTCATGCGCGACGACGTCGACCTGTGCTGGCGGGCCCAGAGCGCCGGCCACACCGTCCTCATCGCCCCCGACGCCGTCGTCCGGCACGCCGAGGCCTCCGCCCGCGAACGCCGCACCGTCGACTGCGCCGGCCGCACCAGCGCCAGCCCGCACCGCGTCGACAAGGCCGGCGCCGTCTACACGATGCTGGCCAACAGCTCCGGCCGCGCCCTCCCGTACGTCCTGCTCCGCGTCCTCGTCGGCACCGTCCTGCGCGCCCTCGCCTACCTCATCGGCAAGGCACCCGGACAGGCCGTCGACGAGATCACCGGCCTCCTCGCCACCCTGCTCCGCCCCGGCCGCATCCTCGGAGCCCGCCGTAGACGAGGGCGTCCCGCCGTCCCCGCCAAGGAACTCCGCCCCCTCTTCCCGCCGCCCGGCGCCACCCTGCGCGCCAACGCCGAACAGCTCGCGGGCTACTTCGGCGCCGACCGCGACACCGAGAGCAACAACGCGGGCCGGCACGGCGGAGCCGTCGAATCAGGACCCGGCGGAGACGACGCCGACTACCTGGAGATCGAACAGTTCGCGCGCATCAAGCGGATCGCCCGCAAGCCCGCGCCCGTCCTCTTCGGCCTCCTCCTGCTCGTCTCCGTCGTCGCCTGCCGCTCCCTCCTCGGCGGCGGCGCCCTCATGGGCGGAGCCCTGCTCCCCGCCCCCGGCAGCGGACTCGCCCTCTGGCACGTCTACGCCGACGACTGGCAGCCCGTCGGCACCGGCACCACCACCGGCGCACCCCCCTACCTCGCGGTCCTCGGAGCCCTCTCCACCCTGCTCTTCGGCTCCACCAACGCCGCCCTGACCCTGCTCCTCGTCTGCTCCGTCCCGCTCGCCGGACTCACCGCCTACTTCGCCTCCCGGCCGCTCGTCGAATCCCGGCTGCTGCGCGCCTGGGCCGCCATCGCCTACGCCTTCCTGCCCGCCGTCACCGGAGCCCTCGCCGGCGGCCGCCTCGGCACCGCCGTCCTCGCGATCCTGCTCCCGCTCATCGCCCGCTCCGCCGTCGCCGCCCTCGGATTCGGCGGCGCGGCAGGCTCCGACGGCCCCGGAGGCAGCTGGCGTTCGGTCTGGACCTACACCCTCCTGCTGACCCTGGCCACCGCCTTCACCCCCGTCGTCTGGCCGCTCGCCGCCGCACTCGGAGCCGCCGCCCTGGTCCTGCGCCGCGCGCACTGGAAGACGTACGGCCCGCGCCTCCTCGCGACGCTCGCCGTGCCGCTCCTGGCCCTCGCGCCCTGGTCGCTGAGCCTGCTCCTGCACCCCGCCCGCTTCCTGCGCGAGGCCGGACTGCCCTACGGGGCCGGCTCGGCCACCGCCCTGGACCTGCTCGGCATCAGCCCCGGCGGACCCCGGACCGCCGGCGGGCTGATCCTCATCGGCATCGTGCTCGCCGCGCTGGGCGCCCTGCTGCGCACCGACCGGCAGTTCGCCGTCCGCACCGCCTGGGCCGCCGCGCTCGCCGCGCTCGTCCTCGCCGTCCTCGTCAACCGCACCACTTGGGCCGGCCCCGCCACCCTCGTCTACGGACTCGCCCTGCTGGCCGCCGCCGCCATCGGCGCCGACGGAGCCAAGGAACGCGTCGCCGCCCGCAGCTTCGGCTGGCGCCAGCCGCTCGCCGCCCTCATCGCGCTGGCCGCCGCCGCCGGACCCCTGATCGGCGCGGCCGGCTGGATGCTCAGCGGCGCCGCCGGACCGCTGGAGCGCCGCGACCCCGTACAGGTCCCCGCCTTCGTCGCCGAAGAGAGCGGCACCCGCGACCAGGCCCGCACCCTCGTCATCGGCGCCACCTCGCCCGCCGCCCTCTCGTACAGCCTCGTCCGCGGCTCCGGCGGCCGCCTCGGCGACGCCGAACTCGCCGCCCAGGCAGGCAGCGACAGCCGCCTCGACAAGGTCGTCTCCAGCCTCGTCGCCGGATCCGGTGCCGACCAGACCGACCAGCTCGGCGGCTTCGCCATCCGCTACGTCCTGGTCCGCGACGGAGCCCCGCAGCAGATCGGCCGCGTCCTCGACGCCACCCCCGGCCTCAGCCGGCTCAGCAAGCTCGAAGGCAGCGCCCTGTGGCGCGTGGACCGGCAGGTCGCCAGGGCCGTCATCGTGCCCGCCAAGGACGGCGAGGCACCCGTCCCCGTCGCCTCGGGACCCGTCGAGGCCCACACCAAGATCCCGGCGGGCGAGGCGGGCCGCACCCTGCGCATCGCCGACAAGGCGGCCCCCGGCTGGCAGGCCACCCTGGACGGCAAGCCCCTCAAGGCCAAGACGCTGGACGGCTGGGCCCAGGGCTTCGAACTCCCCGCCGCCGGCGGCCGTCTCGACCTCGTCCACCGGGACGCCCTCACCCGGTCCGCCTGGCACTGGGCGCAGGGCCTGCTCGCCCTCGTGCTCCTGGTCATGGCCCTCCCGGGCCGCCGTACCAGCCTCGACGACGACCTCCCCGAGGAGGAGACCGCGCCCGCCGAGGAGGCCGGCGAGGGCCGCCGCGCCCGCCGGCTGCGCGAGCAGTCCGAGGCGGAGGCCGAAGCCCCCGCCGAGGCGGCCGTCGCGGCCGACCCGTACGCGCAGATCCCGCAGCAGCAGGTGTACGGGGACGACGCGTACGCCTACCAGCAGGCGTACGGGGACCAGGGCGGCTATGCCTACGGCCAGCAGGAACCGCAGCAGCCCCAGCCGCAGCAGCCGCAGTACGAGCAGCCGCAGTACGAGCAGCCGCAGTACGAGCAGCCGTACGAGCCCTACCCGTACACGCAGCAGCAGCCGCAGCAGTACGGGGAACAGCAGCCGTACCAGGAGCACCAGGCAGCGCAGCCCCACGAGCAGCAGTACGAGCAGTACCCGTACGAGCCGTACGACACCTATGGACAGCAGCACGACGGACAGCACGCCCCGCGTCCGGACGGGAGCCCCCAGCAATGAAGCAGCGCGTACCCCTGACGCTCGCCGCCGTGACGGCCGCGCTGGCCGCCGTCACCGGCCTGGCCACGCTCATCGCGCCCGCCGCCGACGGCGCCCCCGCCGCGTCCGGCAAGGGCGCGGCCCGGATGCCGGTGGAGCGGTCCCTGCTGGTGTGCCCCGCGCCCAGCACCTCGGACATCGCCGAGACCGTGTACACCTCGATCACCCCGGGCGCGGCCGCCGCCGGCGGCAAGGGCACGGCCCGGCTGCTGGGCGCGACCAAGGAGGCCAAGCCCGTACTGGAGCTCAAGGAGCCCGGAAAGCCCGTGGGCGCCAAGGCCTCCGGCGCCGAGGCCCCCGCGCTCACCGGCACCGCCGACGGGGTCCTGGCCCCCGGCTGGACCGCGCAGCAGACCACCGTGGTCTCGGTCGGCCGCACCCGCGGACTCCTCGGCGCCGCTTGCACCGCCCCCGGCACCGACTTCTGGTTCCCCGGCGTGAGCACCGCCAAGGGGCGCGAGGACTACGTTCACCTCACCAACCCCGACGACAACGCCGCCGTGGTGGACATCAAGCTGTTCGGCCCGGACGGGGCGGTCAAGGCCGAGGCGGGCACCAGCGAGAACATCCGCATCGACCCCAAGTCCAGCAAGGCCATCTCCCTGTCCTCCATCGCCCCCGGCGCACAGCTCGCGGACCTCACCGCGCACGTGACCACCCGCGCGGGCCGGGTCGGGGCCACCACCCAGTCGGGCGAGGAAGGCGTCGGCTCCGACTGGCTGCCCGCCTCCGTCGACCCGACGGGGACGCTGGTCATGCCGGGCATCCCGGCGGACGCCACCAACGTACGGCTGGTCGTCTTCGCCCCGGGCGAGGAGGACGCGGACCTCAGGATCCGCCTCGCCGGCGCGACCGGCTCCATCAGCCCGGCGGGCAACGAGCAGATCCACGTCAAGGCCGGGATGACCGCGAGCGTCGACCTCAAGGACGTCACCCGCGGCGAACCGGGCTCGCTCGTACTGGCCCCGGCCGAAGGCAAGAAGGCCGTCCCGGTGGTCGCGGCGCTGCGGGTGGTCCGCGGCAGCGGCGCCAAGCAGGACGTCGGCTTCATCCAGGCGGCCGCTCCGGTGGGCCCGCGGGCGACCGTGGCCGACAACCGCACCGACGAGAACGCGACGGTGCTGTCGCTGACTGCGTCCGGATCCGACGCCAAGGTCAAGGTGACGGCCTCACCGGGCACGGAGGGCGGCGAGCAGGCCGGCCAGGAGGTCACCGTCAAGGCGGGCACGACCCAGAACGTGACGCTCGCCCCGGCGGGCGGCAAGGGCTCCTACGCGCTGACGGTGGAGACCGTCTCCGGCGGCCCGGTCTACGCGGCCCGCACCCTGACGCTGGCACGCGACGGGACCCCGATGTTCACGGTCCAGACCGCGTCGGACGACCACGCGACGGTCTCGGTCCCCAAGGCCGCGCAGGATCTGTCGGTCCTCACGGACTGAACGGCCGCGTACCGTGGACGCATGAGTTTCGAAGAAATACTGGGCGAGGTCATGGCCACCAGCGACCGGTTCGGACACCGTCAGCACGTACACCTCACCTGGCTCGCCGTCCGCCGCCACGGCGTGCCCGCGGCGACCGGACTCGTAGCCGAGGGCATCCAGCGCACGGCCACCGCGGCCGGCGCCCCGCAGAAGTACCACGCGACGATGACCCGGGCCTGGGTCGAGCTGGTCGGCCACGCGGCCGGGGACGCCGAGGGCACCGAAGCCGCTGACTTCGATGCCTTCGCCGACCGTCACCCCGACCTGTTCGACAAGGACCTGCTGTCCCGGTACTACCGCCCCGAGACCCTGGCGGCCGGCAAGGAGACCTGGGCGGAGCCCGACCTCGCGCCCTTCCCGGCGCAGCGCCTGACGGCCTGAGCCAGGGTCCGATCCGACCTAGTCCTGCCCGTACCGCGGGTCCACCGTCTCCGGTGACAGGCCCAGCAGCTCGGCCACCTGCTCCACCACGATCTCGTGCACGAGCATCGCCTTCTCGTCCCGCGTCTTCGTGCGGATCTCCACCGGCCGCCGGAACACCACGATCCGCGCAGGCCGCCCGTCCCCGGCCTCGGCCAGACCCCCCAGCGGTACCGCCTCGTCGTTCCAGCCGGCGTCCGCGCCGCCCGGCGGGCCGGGGACGTCGCCGACCATGAACTCCACCTCCGCCAGCTGCGGCCAGCGCCGCTCCAGCCGCTCCACGGAATCCCGTACGAGGTCGCCGAAGAGCTCCGCCCGGCTCGCCGACAGCGGCACCTGCGGAGGGGCCACCGGCCCGCGCATCCCCCGCCCGTGCCGGTCGCGCCGCCGCACCCGCGGTTCGCCGCCGGCGGCGGAGGCGTCGGGAAGGGGCGGGGGAAGGGGAGGCAGGGTGCTGTCCGTCACCCCCGCAGCGTAGCCCGCACACCCCCGCCGGGGCGGGGGTGATCAGCCGACACGGGGGAGCGGCCGGGGGGAGAGTCGTCGCGGCCCGGTCAAGAGTGCGGTACCGTCCAACGTCGTGAGCCTTGTACGTCGCTGTTCGCGCACTGCGTGCGGCCGCCCTGCCGTCGCGACACTGACGTACGTCTACGCCGATTCGACCGCAGTTCTCGGCCCGCTCGCCACCTACGCCGAACCACACTGCTATGACCTGTGCGCCGAGCATTCGGAGCGCATGACCGCCCCGCGCGGCTGGGAGGTCGTACGTCTCACCGACGGTTCCCCGCCCTCCCGCCCCACCGGCGACGACCTCGAAGCCCTCGCCAACGCCGTACGCGAAGCCGCCCGCCCTCCGGAGCGCACGGCCGAAGCCCGGGGCGGCACGGGCCAGGGCGGTCCCGCCACGGGCGAGACCCGGCGCGGACACCTGCGGGTCCTGCGCTCACCGGACTCCTGACGTTCATCCGACTGTTCTGATCGTCCGACTGACGGATGCGCCTCCACGGTAGGTTGTGCCCCACCGCACATCACCCTCAGGAGGGCAGGCAGTGGCCACCGATCTATCGAACATCGTCAAGGCGTACGACGTACGAGGCGTTGTACCGGACGAGTGGGACGAGCCCCTGGCCGAACTGTTCGGTGCCGCGTTCGTAGAGGTCACCGGCGCGAGCGCGATCGTCATCGGCCACGACATGCGGCCCTCCTCGCCCGCCCTGTCCGGCGCCTTCGCCCGCGGCGCCGCCGCCCGCGGCGTGGACGTCACCCTGATCGGGCTGTGCTCCACCGACCAGCTGTACTACGCCTCCGGCAAGCTGAACCTGCCCGGCGCGATGTTCACGGCCTCCCACAACCCGGCCCGGTACAACGGCATCAAGCTCTGCCGCGCCGGCGCCGCCCCGGTCGGCCAGGACACCGGCCTCTCCACCATCCGCGAGCTCGCCGAGAAGTGGAGCGACGAGGGCGCCCCCGCGATCCCCGCCGGCACCGTCCCGGGCACCGTCACCGAGCAGGACACCCTCACCGGCTACGCCGAGCACCTCAAGGGCCTGGTGGGCCTCACCGCCATCCGCCCGCTGAAGGTCGTGGTCGACGCGGGCAACGGCATGGGCGGCCACACCGTCCCCACCGTCTTCGAGGGCCTCCCCCTGGACCTCGTGCCCATGTACTTCGAGCTGGACGGCACCTTCCCCAACCACGAGGCCAACCCCCTCGACCCGAAGAACATCGTCGACCTCCAGGCCCGCGTGAAGGCCGAGGGCGCCGACCTCGGCATCGCCTTCGACGGCGACGCCGACCGCTGCTTCATCGTCGACGAGCGGGGCGAGGGCGTCTCCCCGTCCGCCATCACCGCCCTGGTCGCCGCCCGCGAGCTGGCCCGCAACGGCGGCGCCGGCACCGTGATCCACAACCTGATCACCTCCTGGTCCGTACCCGAGGTCGTCCGCGAGCACGGCGGCACCCCGGTCCGCACCCGCGTCGGCCACTCCTTCATCAAGGAGGAGATGGCGAAGACCGGCGCCATCTTCGGCGGCGAGCACTCCGCGCACTACTACTTCAAGGACTTCTGGAACGCGGACACCGGCATGCTCGCCGCGCTCCACGTCCTCGCGGCCCTCGGCGGCCAGGACGGTCCCCTCTCCGCCCTGGTCTCCTCCTACGACCGCTACGCGGGCTCGGGCGAGATCAACTCCACGGTCGCCGACCAGGCGGGCCGCCTGGCCGCCGTCAAACAGACGTACGGGGGCCATCAGGACGTCACCCTGGACGAACTGGACGGCCTTACGGTGACCAGCACGGACTGGTGGTTCAACGTACGAGCCTCCAACACCGAGCCGCTGCTGCGACTGAACGTCGAGGCCCGCGACACGGTGACCCTCGCCAAGGTCCGCGACGAGGTACTGGCCCTGATCCGGGCCTAGTTCCGCGGGCGGGCCGCAGACTCCGGGCCCGCCCGCACCCGCAGGCCCCGGCCCGGCAAAAATCAGCCCCGCCGGCGATTGGGGCGCGGGGTCCGGGGCGGAGCCCCGGCAACGGCGCCGCACCGACACTTCCGGCCCGCACCGCACATGACTCGGCGGTACGCTGACCTGGCCCGTCCGTATCCCGAAGGGAAGCGCCCCCATGCCGCTCGAAGCCGGTCTCCTGGAGATCCTCGCCTGCCCCGCCTGCCACGCCCCCCTGGAAGACAAGTCGGCCGACGCGGAGACCCCCGAGCTGATCTGCACCGGTGGCCGCGAATGCGGCTTGGCCTACCCGGTCCGCGACGGCATCCCGGTGCTCCTGGTGGACGAGGCGCGCCGACCCGCCTGACCTGCCACAGCCACCCCGCGCAAACGCTGAGACTGGTAACCGTCACCGTCACCACCCTGGTTCCGTCACCACTGGTCACGTCACAGACATAGCCGGAGGCCGCCAATGCTCGACGAGTCGCTCCTCGACGCACCGGACGATCTCGCCCGCGCCGACCGCCGCGGCCTGCTCCGCGGCGCCGCAGACGCCGGGGCCCGGGTGCGCACCGCGGCCCGGCACGCCACCGAGGCGGGCCTCGCCGACCTGCGCCCCGACGGCCGCCCCCGCGCGGTCCTCATCGCCGGGCCCGGCACCGCCGCGACCGGAGTCGCCGACCTGCTCGGAGCGCTCGCCGGAGCCTCCGCGCCCGTCATCAGGCTCCACCCCACCGGCGTCGCCCACGCCGCCGGGGCCCTGCGCTGGACCCTGCCCGGCTGGGCCGGTCCCGTCGACCTGCTGCTCATCGCCACCACCGACGGGACCGAGCCCGGCCTCGCCGTCCTCGCCGAGCAGGCCTACCGGCGCGGCTCCACCGTCGTCGCCGTGGCCCCCGAGCGCTCGCCGCTCAGCGAAGCGGTGGACGGAGCGCACGGACTCCTCGTACCGATGGCGAAAGCCCCGTACCAGGAGTATGACGAGTCGGCCGCCGCCGGACCCGGGGCCCTGTGGGCCCTGCTCACCCCGCTGCTGGTGCTCCTGGACCGGGTCGGCCTGATCGCCGCAGCCCCCGGCACCCTGGAGGCCGTGGCCGACCGGCTCGACCGCACCGCCGCCCGCTGCGGCCCCGCCATCGCCACCTACTCCAACCCGGCCAAGACCCTCGCCTCCGAGCTCGCGGACTCCCTCCCGCTCATCTGGAGCGAGGGCACCGGAGCCGGAGCGGCCGGCCGCCGCTTCGCCGCCACCCTCGCCGAGCTCGCCGGCCGCCCCGCACTGGCCGCCGACCTCCCCGAGGCCCTGCCGGCCCACGGAGTCCTGCTCGCCGGCTCCTTCGCCGCCGGCGCCGATCCCGATGACTTCTTCCGCGACCGAGTGGAAGAACCGCAGGCCCTCCGCGCACGCATCGTCCTGCTGCGCGACCGGCCCGCAGGCGGACTGACAGCCGCCCCTGCCGCACGCGAGCTCGCCCTCAGCCACGACACGGCCATCAGCGAGCTCGAACCGGAGGAGGGCACCGAGCTGGAACAGCTCGCCGAACTCCTCGCCGTCACGGATTTCGCCACCGCCTACCTGGCGCTGGCCTCCGGGGGACACAGCTGAGGCGCGCCCGCGCGCCTCTGACCCAGGAAGACGACCGATGGACCGCCTCACGAACACGATCCGCCCCTACGCCTGGGGATCCACCACCGCGATCCCGCGGCTCCTCGGAGTCGAGCCCACCGGTGAGCCCCAGGCCGAGATGTGGATGGGCGCCCACCCGGGCGCGCCCTCCCGCCTCGACCGGGGCGCCGGCGAGACCACCCTCTCGGACGTCATCGCAGCCGACCCCGAGCGCGAGCTGGGAGCCGCGGCCGTCGCCAAGTTCGGCCCCCGGCTGCCCTTCCTCCTCAAGCTCCTCGCCGCGGGCGCCCCGCTCTCCCTCCAGGTCCACCCCGACCTGGCACAGGCCAGGGCGGGCTACGAGGACGAGGAACGGCGCGGCGTCCCGATCGACGCGGGCCACCGCAACTACAAGGACCCCAACCACAAGCCCGAGATGATCTGCGCGCTCACCCCCTTCGACGGGCTGTGCGGATTCCGCCCGCCGCTGGAGGCCGCCGAGCTGCTGGAGGGCCTCGGCGTCGACTCCCTCAAGCCCTACGCCGACCTCCTGCGGGCCCACCCCGAGGAAGCGGCCCTGCGCGAGGTGCTCACCGCCGTACTGACCGCCGACCGCACCGAGATGGCCCGTACGGTCACCGAGGCCGCGGCCGCCGCCGTACGGCTCGGGGGACCGTACGAGCCGTACGCCACGCTCGTCCACGACTACCCGGGCGACCCGGGCGTGATCGCGGCCATGCTGCTCAACCACGTCCGGCTCCAGCCCGGCGAAGCCATGTTCCTCGGCGCCGGAGTCCCGCACGCCTACATCGACGGCCTCGGCGTCGAACTGCTCGCCAACTCCGACAACGTGCTGCGCGCCGGGCTCACCCCCAAGCACGTGGACGTCCCGGAGCTGCTGAAGGTGACCGTCTTCGCGCCCAGCGACCCGGGAGTGATGCGCCCCGAGGGCAACGGCGAAGAGGTCTACGAGACCCCCATCGACGAATTCCGGCTCTCCCGCTTCGTCCTGGCCCCCGGCGGCACCGCCCGGGTGCTGCCCGACACCACCCCGCAGATCCTGCTGTGCACGGCGGGCTCCCCGAAGGCCGCCTCCCCGGTGTCCGGCGAACTGACGCTGGCCCCGGGGGAGTCGGTGTTCGTGCCGGCGGGCGAAAAGGCCGAACTGTCCGGAACCGGCACCGTCTTCCGGGCCACGGTGGTGGTCTGACGTACCGTCCCTCTCGGTGGCTGTGAGAATCTGCGGCCGTAGCGCGGCGCCCCGGACCGGGGCGCCGCACCGAGGAAGGGACACATCGCAACCATGAGCGCGTCGGGCGGTACCAAGGCGATCGTGGCGGCACTCGCCGCCAACCTCGCCATCGCTGTAGCCAAGTTCGTGGCCTGGTTCTTCAGCGGCTCCTCGTCGATGCTCGCGGAAGGCGTCCACTCGCTCGCGGACTCCGGCAACCAGGGCCTGCTGCTGCTCGGCGGCAAGAAGGCCCAGCGCGAGGCGACGCCGGAGCACCCCTTCGGATACGGGCGCGAGCGCTACATCTACGCCTTCCTCGTCTCCATCGTGCTGTTCACCGTCGGTGGCATGTTCGCCATCTACGAGGGCTACGAGAAGATCCACGACCCGCACGAGATCACGCACTGGTACTGGCCGGTCGGCGTCCTCGTCTTCGCGATCGTCGCGGAGTCCTTCTCCTTCCGCACCGCGATCAAGGAGTCGAACGAGATCCGCGGCAGCCTCTCGTGGAGCCAGTTCATCAAGCGCGCCAAGGCCCCCGAGCTCCCCGTGGTCCTCCTGGAGGACTTCGGCGCCCTCATCGGCCTGATCCTCGCCCTCGCGGGCGTCGGCCTCGCCCTGGCGACCGGCAACGGCGTCTGGGACGGCATCGGCACCCTGTGCATCGGCGTGCTGCTCATCGTCATCGCCATCGTGCTCGCCGCCGAGACCAAGTCCCTGCTGCTCGGCGAAGCCGCCGGCACCGACGAGGTCGAGAAGATCAAGGCCGCCGTCGTCGACGGGGACACCGTCACCGGCGTCATCCACATGCGCACCCTGCACCTCGGCCCCGAGGAGCTCCTCGTCGCCGCGAAGATCTCCGTCCAGAGCGACGACACGGCGACCGAGGTGGCCAACGCCATCAACGCCGCCGAGGCCCGCATCCGCGCGGCGGTGCCGATCGCCCGCGTGATCTACCTCGAACCCGACATCTTCAACGCCGAGGCCGCGGCGAAGGGCACCAACCCGGGCCACTGAGCCCGCGCCCGACGCACCGAGGCGCGCCGGCGCGTGGGGGCGGGCGCGGGGCCGCTCTGATATAAAATATTCTTCCGCACCATTCCTTAATGTATG
>NZ_JBHYVM010000051.1:0-2839 GCF_042750105.1 Streptomyces sp. NPDC059443
GTCCTGGATTTTGCCGACGTCGGCCCGCACCTGAACGCCGAGGGCTGGAAGATCCAGCCTCGCCGGCGTTTGAGGCGCGGGGTCTGGGGCGGAGCCCCAGGGAACGGTGGAAGGGCGGGTAGGGGACAAGCCCCGCAGGGTCAGGCCAGCGCCGCCGGCAAGGGGGCCGAGTGGAGGAGGGTGAGCCCCGAGACGGCCCGGGTCAGGCAGACGTACAGCCGCCGAAGCCCGGTGCGTTCGTCGGGCTCACCGGAGACCACCGCGGCAGGCTCGTCCAGGACGACGTAGTCGTACTCCAGACCCTTCGCCAGCGACGCGGGCACCAGAGTCAGCCGGGACTCGGCCGTCGTCTCCTCACCGGGAGCCAGGTAGGTCAGGCCCGCCGCCGCCAAGGCATCCGCCAGCTCCGGGATCCGCGCGTCCGCCGCGATCAGCCCGATCGAGCCCTCGTGCGCGAGCGAGGACCGGCAGGCCTCCACGGCCGCGGTCGTCGGATCCGCGACGTGTGAGACGACCAGCGAGCCGGGGGTCTCGCGGACCGAGGAGACCGGCGCCAGGCCCGGGGAGATCGAGGGGAGCAGGCGGGAGGCGTAGGCGATCACCTCGCGCGGTACGCGGAAGCCCGCCGTCAGCTCCTCCAGCACCGCCCCCGGCTTGCCGAGGTGGCCCAGCGCCTCGTCCCAGCTGCGCGTCGCCCACGGGGTCGTGCCCTGCGCGAGGTCGCCGAGGATGGTCGCCGAGCCCGTCGTGCAGCGGCGGCCGACCGCCCGGTACTGCATCGGGGACAGGTCCTGCGCCTCGTCGAGGACGACGTGTCCGAGCGAGTGCGTGCGCTCCACCAGGTCGGAGGCCTCGTCGATGAGGACCAGGTCCGCCGCCGACCACTTCGCCGACTTCACGCTGCGGAACGGCTTCTGCCAGAGCAGCAGCTTCTGTTCGTCCTGCGACAGGATCCCGTCCGCGTGCGCCGCCAGGAACTCCGGGTCGGAGAGCAGGCGCAGCACCAGCTTGGCCGGTTCCACCAGCGGCCACACGGTCTTGACCAGGGCCTTCACGGCGGTGTTGCGGGCCACCGCGTCCTGGACGCGGTCGTCCGGGGCCTCGCCCGCCTGCTCCATCCGTACGAGGACCGTGTGCGCGATCCGCTGCGGGAGGGCGTCGCGGGCGGCCCCGTAGCGGATGTCCCGGTTCTGGAGCTCCGCGACGATCTCGGCGATCTCGTACGCCGGCACCCGCCAGCGCCGCGAACCGCGGACCACCATCAGCGGCTCGGCCGGCTCGCTCACGTGGGAGTGGACCGCGCGGCGCAGGACCTCCGCCATCCGGGCGTCGCCCTTGACCACGGAGGTTTCGGCGGCGTCCGCGCCGCGCACCTCCAGGTCGGGGCGGGCGACCAGGTCGTCGACCGTCGCCTGCTTGACCTCCAGCTCGCCCAGGGCGGGGAGGACCTGCTCGATGTAGTGCAGGAAGGAACGGTTCGGCCCGATCACCAGGGTGCCGGTGCGGGCGAGGCGGTCGCGGTGCGCGTAGAGGAGGTACGCGACACGGTGCAGGCCGACCGCCGTCTTGCCGGTGCCGGGGCCGCCCTGCACGCAGACGGAACCGGACAGCCCGGAACGGACGATCTCGTCCTGCTCCGGCTGGATCGTCGCGACGATGTCGCGCATGGGACCGACGCGCGGGCGCTCGATCTCCTGCTGGAGCAGCTTGCTGACGGTGGCGGCCGCCTCGGTGGGGTCGGAGAGGTGCTCGTCCTCGTACGCGGTCAGCTCGCCGCCCGTGTAACCGAAGCGGCGGCGCAGCGAGATGTCCTGCGGGTCGGCCTTGGAGGCCCGGTAGAAGGGCTGAGAGACGGGCGCGCGCCAGTCGATCACCATCGGGTCGCCGTCGGCGTCGTGGACGTGGCGGCGGCCGATGTAGAACTGCTCGCCCTCCGCGCCTTCGGCGAGCTCG
Organism: Streptomyces sp. NPDC059443; assembly: GCF_042750105.1. NCBI lineage: Bacteria > Bacillati > Actinomycetota > Actinomycetes > Kitasatosporales > Streptomycetaceae > Streptomyces > Streptomyces sp. NPDC059443. Next base: position 1,954 of record NZ_JBHYVM010000051.1, read on the forward strand.
GCGCCGGGTGCGTGCAGGTAGTTCAGGCGGCCGAAGAAGAGGGGGGTGTGGGAGAGGTCGGCGAGGGCCTTGATGCGGTCGTCGATCTGGGCCTGGAGCACGATGGCGTTGACCCAGTTCGCGGTGACGTCGCGGATGTCGAGGGACTCCACGTCCTCGCGCATCGCGCGGAGCGCGGCGCGGGAGGACGTGAGGTGGGCCCGCTCCCGGGCCAGGGGGTCGGCGGGTGAGGGTGCGGGTGCTTGGGCGTGCGCGGGCACGGAAATGCCTCCTGCTGCTGCTGCGAGTGACTGACTGCGTGATGCGGACGGACAGGCCCGCCGGTTTCCGTCCGGCAGGCGGCTCTCCCCGGTGGGGCAGCGGGAGGCGGCAAGAGCGGAGATTCTAGTCATCGCGGGGGCGACGCGCGAATGGATAACGCGGTGGGGACGGGTGGCGGCGATCCGGAAGGACGGTCCGGAAAGCCATGGAACGATCCGGGACGAAAGTCCCTCCGGTCCGGGCCCCCGTACGGGTGTCGTTCGGGCGGTGTCCTCCTTCGGGCAGAGCCCTTAGGGGGAGGCATGGGCCAGGAGTATTAGGCGGCCGGCCCGGAGGCTCAGCCCCCAGGGCGATGTGGTGCGGCGTGCGAAAACGCACCATGGATACATGAGCACCGCAACCTTCACCCCGATCCAGGGCCGCCGCCCTCGCGGCGCCACCGCCACCACCGTCACCCGCCAGCGCCACGGCGTCGGCGACGTCTTCCGCGCCGCCAAGGTCTTCGCGGCGGCAGCCGTGAGCGTCGTGGGGGGGGGGGGGGGGGGCGAGCGGGGGGGGGGGGCTATAAAGCGGACACCGGCCCCCCGCGCGCCCGCCCGGCACGCCCCGACCGCCCACGCCCGCC
>NZ_JBHYVM010000051.1:2849-51582 GCF_042750105.1 Streptomyces sp. NPDC059443
CGCGGGCGCGAGCGGTGTGGTGAGTGCGCGAGACTCTGGGGGTGGGGGTGCGGGGGGGCGAGCTGGTGGGGGGGCTGCGCGCCGCGACCCCCCCCCCCACGCCGGAGTCATACGCCGCTGACCCGTCCGGCCCGCCTGACCCGCCTGACCCGCCTGACCCGCCGGGCCGGACGGGCCGGACGGAGTCAGTCGCTCGCCAGCAGCTCGTCCGCGTCCATGATCCGGTAGGCGTAGCCCTGTTCGGCCAGGAAGCGCTGGCGGTGCGCGGCGAAGTCCTGGTCGATGGTGTCGCGGGCGACGACCGAGTAGAAGCGGGCCTCGTGGCCGTCCGCCTTCGGGCGCAGGACGCGGCCCAGGCGCTGGGCCTCCTCCTGGCGGGAGCCGAAGGTGCCGGACACCTGGATGGCGACCGTGGCCTCGGGCAGGTCGATGGAGAAGTTCGCGACCTTCGAGACGACGAGCACGCTGATCTCGCCCTCGCGGAAGGCGTTGAAGAGCTTCTCGCGCTGCGCGTTGGAGGTCTCGCCCTTGATGACGGGCGCGTCCAGGTGCTCGCCGAGCTCGTCGAGCTGGTCGATGTACTGCCCGATGACGAGGGTCTGCTCGCCCGCGTGCTTGCGCACGAGCGCCTCGGTGACCTTGCGCTTCGTGGCCGTCGTCGCGCAGAAGCGGTACTTCTCCTCCGTCTCGGCGGTCGCGTACGCGAGCCGCTCCGACTCGGTGAGGTTCACCCGGACCTCGACGCAGTCCGCCGGCGCGATGTAGCCCTGCGCCTCGATCTCCTTCCACGGGGCGTCGAACCGCTTCGGGCCGATCAGCGAGAACACGTCCGACTCGCGCCCGTCCTCGCGCACCAGGGTGGCGGTGAGCCCCAGCCGCCGCCGGGCCTGGAGGTCGGCGGTGAACTTGAACACCGGCGCCGGCAGCAGGTGCACCTCGTCGTAGAGGATCAGGCCCCAGTCCCGGGAGTCGAAGAGCTCCAGGTGCGGGTAGATGCCCTTCCGCTTCGTCGTCAGGACCTGGTACGTGGCGATCGTGACGGGCCGGATCTCCTTGCGCGTGCCGGAGTACTCGCCGATCTCCTCCTCCGTCAGCGAGGTCCGCTTGATCAGCTCGTGCTTCCACTGGCGGGCCGAGACGGTGTTCGTGACCAGGATCAGCGTGGTCGCCTTGGCCTTCGCCATCGCGCCGGCGCCGACCAGCGTCTTGCCCGCGCCACAGGGCAGCACGACCACGCCGGAGCCGCCGTGCCAGAAGCCCTCGACGGCCTGCTGCTGGTAGGGGCGCAGCGCCCAGCCGTCCTCGTGCAGGTCGATCGGGTGCGCCTCGCCGTCCACGTACCCGGCGAGGTCCTCGGCCGGCCAGCCCAGCTTGAGCAGGGTCTGCTTGATCTGCCCGCGCTCGGAGGGGTGCACGGCGACGGTGTCGGCGTCGAGCCGCGCACCGACGAGCGGGGCGATCCGCTTGGACCGCAGGATCTCCTCCAGGACCGGCCGGTCGGTGCTGGTCAGGACCAGCCCGTGGACGGGGTGCTTGGAGAGGGTGAGGCGGCCGTAGCGGGCCATGGTCTCGGCCACGTCGACCAGCAGCGCGTGCGGGACGGGATACCGGGAGAACTCCACGAGCGCGTCCACGACCTGCTCCGCGTCGTGTCCGGCGGCCCGGGCGTTCCACAGGCCGAGCGGGGTGATCCGGTACGTGTGGATGTGCTCGGGAGCGCGCTCCAGCTCGGCGAAGGGCGCGATGGCCCGGCGCGCGGCTCCGGAGAGCTCGTGGTCGATCTCCAGGAGGAGCGTCTTGTCACTCTGGACGATGAGGGGCCCGTTCACGCACGTCCCTTTCCGGCATGGGAGGACCGCCCGGACGCGGACGGCCAAACCTCCAGTCTGCCGTATCGCTCCGCGGGTTTGGTGGTTCTGGGCTGTACGGGGCTCCGGCGCGGGGGCCGAGCCCCGTGGCCCCGGGGTGATCGGGTGCGGCGCCGTTGCCGGGGCTCCGCCCCGGACCCCGCGCCTCAAACTCCCCCAGCTACCGCTGGGAGGGACCCCCGGGCGGGGCTGGATTTCGCGGAGGCGGCGCCCGGGAGGGCCCCGGCCGGCGGCCCGATATCCGGTGGGCGCCGGGGGAGGGGCTGCGTAGGGTCGCCGGATGAGTACTGATCGACAGGGTTTCGTGCCGGCGGCGGACGTGTTCGAGGTGCCCGTCGGGCTCGTTGGGGAGGGGTTCCGGCTGGAGCCCCTCGGGCCGGAGCACAACGAGCGGGACCTCGCCGCCTGGAGCGGGAGCATCGCGCACGTGCGGGCGACCCCCGGTTTCCTGGGGAACTGGCCGCCGCTGGAGGGAATGAGCGCCGAGCAGAACCTCGCCGACCTGGTGCGCCACGCCGGGGACTTCGCGGGCCGGCGGGGATTCACGTACAGCGTCCTGGAGGGGGAGGGGGAGGCGGCCGAGGTCGTCGGGTGCCTCTACATCTATCCGTCGAAGGCGGATCCGGAGCGCGTGCAGGTCAGTTCCTGGGTGCGTGCCGACCGGGTCGCGTTGGACAAGGCCGTGTACGACGCCGTCACGGACTGGCTCGCCGAGTTCTGGCCGTTCGCGGCGGAGCGGATCGACTACGCGGCCCGGTGAGGTGAGACGGGAACACGAAGGCGCGGGGGGGGGGCGCCAGGGGGGGGGGGGGGGGGCGGCTGGGGTTCCGGCCCGGCACATGGTGTGCCGGGCCCCGCGCCGTTCGTTGCGGGGTGGGACTAGCCGCGGACGGCCTTGCGGCGGCGGGCGCCGAGCCAGGCGGCCGCGCCGCCGAGGGCGATCAGGGCGGCGGCCAGTCCGGTGTACAGGCCGGTGTTGGAGTCCGCGCCGGTGTGCGCGAGGGAGCCGGTCGCGGCGGGGGCGTTGGCGGTGGTCGGGGCGGCCGTGGTGGGCGCTGCGCTGGTCGGGGCCGTGGTCGGGGAGGCGGGCGCGGGGGAGGTGGGCGCCGGGGTGGTCGGGGCCGGGGAGGTGGGCGTGGCCTTCGGGACGAAGATGATCTTCTGTACGGCACTCCCGAACAGGTAGTCGTTGCCCTCGGCGAGGCCGATGTTCGTGGTCAGTACGACCGCGAAGGCCTTGTTGGTGGGCGCCTTCGGGCCGAGCTTGACCTGCAGGCGCACGACGCGCTCGCCGGAGGCGGCGCCGAAGCCCTTCGGGATGACCGGCAGCTGGCTCCCGCCGTTGCCGCCCGTCACGTCCTTCCACGTGCCGTCGACCTTGACGCGCGTCTGGATGTTGGCTCCGGCCTGGCTGCCGTCCAGGTTGGTCACGTCGAAGTACGTGGCGAGGGCGCTGGTGAACTCGCCGTCACCGGTGACCTGGTAGTGGAGGTTCATCTCCTGGCAGGCGGAGTCGTCGGTGCCCTGGCAGGCCGTGACGCCGTCGAACCAGTTCTTCAGCTCGCCGGGCTTGGTCTGCGGGCTCGTCTTGAAGGACAGGGAGGACTGGCCGTCCTTGGCGATCTCGTTCGAGCGGGAGGCCGCCCGCAGGGTGAAGTCGCCGTCGACGGTCGGGTAGTTCTTGTCGAGGCCGATCGTGAGCTTCCAGACCATCTTGCCGCCGGCCGGGATCTCGAAGCCCTCGGACAGCTTGCCACCGGCCGGGTAGAACATGCCCTGCCAGCCGCCGTCCTGCGAGCCGACCATGTACTCGGTCGCCGGGGCGCTCACCGCTTCGACCTTGTAGACCACGTCGGTCCGCTGGAGCGGGCTGCCGCCGGTCTGGTCGAGCAGCATCCACGGGTGGTAGGAGGAGACCTTGTCCGTCGTGTTGGTCACCGTCAGCTCGAAGGTCTCCGTCGCCCCGCCCCGGGTCAGCGGGCCGCTCGGCGCCGGGGCGCTCATCGTGGTCTTCAGCGCCTGGTGGTTGCCCTCGTCGGCGGAGGCCGACAGCGGCATCAGGACGGTGCCGGCGATGGCGGCGGCGACGACGGCGGCGGAGGCGTTGCGGAGGGCGGCGGTGCGAGCGGACATGGTGGACTCCCCCAGGAATCAAGCAAGATCAGACGGCAGTGGCGGCCGAGAGGGCCGAGAGGCAGAGCAGAGGTCGAGCGGCCGAGCGAGGTGGCCGGCGCCGAGCGCCTGGCCGGTGGTGCGGGTCTCGCCGGCGGTCCGGTTCATTTCCTCCCGGTCACTGCTGCGATGAGCTGATCTTCACACAGGGTGTATCTGTAATCCATCCTCGGAATGTCACCGCCGTGCAACAGGCCGCGCAGCCCCTTCCGTACGCTCTGACCTGCGATAACGGAACCATCTCGGCCGGTTTCACGGCCCCGACGGGTAGGGGGTTTCCACCGGGAGGAGGGCGCGCGCCGCCTCCGTCTCGCCGGAGCGGAGCAGGCCGTGGATCTCCCTCGCGAGCGGGGTCACATCACGGATGGAGACGGTCCACTCGTCGGCGTAGGCCCGCGAGGCCGGCCCGGACAAACCGAGCTGGAGCGAGCGGTACGGCAGCGGGTCGAGGTGCAGATCGCGCTCCGGGTCCCACTGGACGCGGACGGGGGAGGCGCGCAGGGCCTGCTTCCAGGCCGCCCGGTCCGCGTGCACGGCCGGAGCGTAGTGGGACAGGCAGGCCTCGGCCACCGCCCCGTCGAAGCCGGCGCGGGTGATCTCGATGGCCAGGACCGTCTCCTGGCCGGCCTTCGTGGCCCAGCCGCAGCGGTACATCATCCACAGGAACGAAGGCTTGATCCACGTCATCCGCTCCCGGCTCCAGTCGGGCGGGAAGCGGCCGTCGCGGGCGGCGGGGGGCCCGAGGCGGGGGCCGTAGGCCTGGTAGACGGTGATCGTGGTGTCGGTGTGGGACGCGCGGATCTGGTGCTGCGGGGTCGCCGCGGTCAGGGTTTCGGACATGCGCCCAGGGTGCGGGGCCCGTGGGCCCCGCAGCCAGTGGATTTAGCCCCGCACGCCCTCGGACCCGCCCTCGGACCCGCCCTCAGACCCGCCCTCGGACCCGCCCTCAGACCCGCCCTCAGACCTGGTCCTCCGCCAGTTCCGCGACCCCCGTGATCCGGTGCAGCGCGTACGTCCGTACCTCGTCCGCCGTGTGGTCGTAGCCGGTGACGAAGCCGCCCTCCACCCGGACCGGGGCGATGACCCGCTGGCTCGCCGCCCCGTCGGCGTTGACGTAGCCGATCCACACCGCCGATCCGATCATCGCGGCCGCCTGCACGGTGGCCAGGGTCTCCGCCGCGCTCGTGCGCGGGAGCTCGCCCGGGACTCCGGCGGACGCCGTGGAGGGTTCCTTGCGGACCGCCGTCGCCGCCGCGTCGCCCGCGCGGATGGCCCGTACGGCCGCGCCCAGCAGCGTCGCGTCCGGCACCGGCGGCCCGTCCGGGACCGGTACGGGCGCCGAGCGGGCGGGGGTGCGGTGGGCATGGGCGCGGGCCACGAGGACGTCGCCGGTACGGGATTCCGCGGCCGGGGCGTACCCCATGGCCCGCAACCCGTCGAGCAGCGCGCCCGGTTCGGCCTGCGCCGCCAGCACCGTGGGCGCGAGGCGGCGCAGCCCCAGACCCGCCGAACGCTTGTCGGCCATGATCTCGTTGAGCATGCCGTCGTCGTCGCAGCGCACGTACGAGGAGGCCGAGCCGACCCGGAGGTGCCCGTGGCGCCGGGCGACGTCGTCGATGAGGTACGACAGCGGCTGCGGCACCGGCGTGCGGCTGTGCTCGGTCAGGAAGGCCTGGAGGTCCACGGCGGTGTGCCCGGCGTCCAGCGCCCGGCGCACCGACCCCGGCGTGAACCGGTACACCGTGGCCCCGCCCTTGGACTCCACGTCCGCCAGGACCGCCAGCACCTCGGCGAGCGGGCGGCGCAGCGGCCCCGGGGCAACCGCCGTCAGGTCGGCCTGGAGCAGTACGTGGTCCACCGGCTCGGGCAGCAACGGGGCCAGCAGGGGCGCCGGTTCGCGGCCCTCCAGCAGGGCGCGGCCGTGCGCGGAGAGCGCGCCCCGGCCGGTGACGCCGAGGACCTCGGCCTCGGTCAGGGTCCAGTGCGCGAGGCGGGCGCGCAGCTCGCTCGTACCGCGCACCGGGCGCTCCCAGGCGAGGCGGGCCTGGAGCGCGGCGATGTCCGGGGAGCCGCCTTCGGGGAGGGCGGCGAGGAGGCGCAGGACGCGGCGGCGCACCTCGGGCGCGGCGGAACGGTCCAGGTCGGAGCCGAGGACCGACAACGTACGGCCCTTCGCGTCCTGTTCGCCGGCCAGCCCGGCGGTGCGGGTCGCGGACAGCCAGGCCGCCGCCAGCACCGACCAGCGGTCGGCGGGCGGCAGTTCGCACCAGCCGTCGAAGGCGGGGGTCGGGGCGTACCGTTCGTCGGCCTCGCCGTCGCTGGCCAGCAGTCCGGCCGCGTAGGCGAGTTCGATCCAGAACGCCGCCGACGGCTCGTCGGTGTCCAGGGCCGCCGCGGTCCGCTTCAGATCGCGTACGGAGAGCCCGCCCGCCCGGAGCACCGGCGGGCCGGTGTACTCCCAGGACTTCACCAGCTCCTCGACGGTCGACAGCGCCGCCAGCGCCTGGCCGGCCGCGTTCGCGTCCACAAGCTGTGGACGGTGCTCGCGCAGCGCCGGAACGGCCGGCGGCTGCGGCTCCGTCACCCGGTGCGCGAGCCCGCCGCGCAGGTACAGCGCCACCTCGCGCGGCAGTACGACCGTGCGCGCCGAGGCCGGCAGCAGCAGACCTCGGTCGCGCAGCCAGCGCACCGGAGGCGTCGGATTCGGGGTCACCTCCCCGTACGGCGGCCCCCACACGAGCCGGCCCAGCACCTGGTGCGCCTCCGCCGGAGCCTCGTCGAGCAGCGCGGACATCCGCTCCGGGTCGGTGAACAGGCCCGTCAGCGCGGTCACCGCCGACACCGGGTCGTGCGTGGCCGTCAGCCCGGCCGCCGCCACGATCTCCTGGATCCGGGTCGGGGACATGCCCGCGGTGGCCTCGGCGACGGTCGGGCCCAGCCCGGTGGGGGAGGGCCGGGACGCGGAGGGGGCGAGCAGCTCGCGGGCGGTGCGCACCAGGCGCAGCCGGTCCTCGTCGCCCCAGACGAGGGCCTGGTCGCGCAGGGTGGCCACGGCCCGGGGGAGTTCGGCGCGGGCCCCGTTGTCCTGCCCGGACGTGGTCCCGGTGTCCCCGCTGAGCAGCGCCTCCAGCACCGGGTACGGGCACGGCTCCGGAGCCACCGCGAGGGCCTCGGCCGTCTGCAGCGCGAACCGGTCCAGGCGGTCCAGCGCGCGCACCACCGAAGCGCGGGTCCCGGCCCGCGTCGCCAGCTGCGTCACGTCCCCGGGAACCGGGCTCAGCAGGTCCGGACGGGCGCGCAGCAAGGCTGCGAGGGACTCGTCCTCGCGGGCGCGCAGCGCTTCGGCGAGGGAGCGCGGAGCGCTTCCCGCGGTGCTCGGGTCAGGCACGGTCGTCGCCTCCTGGTCGCGTCGGCCGGTCAGTCGGCCGGTCCCCATCCGGTCAACGGTATCCGCTGCGCCCTCCCCGGCTCCACGGGCGCACGCGCTACCTTCGGGGCAGTGGTCCGGGAGGAGCGCGGGGAGGAGCCGGGGCGTGGGGATCGAGAGCGACCATCTGGTCTACGAATATCTGAGCCGGGTCGGGGACTTGGCGCAGCGCAGGCAGCTTTCCTCGGGCGACCGGATGCGGTTGGTGTCGGGGCTGCGGGACGAAATCGACCGGCGGCGGGCGAAGTACGAGCCGGAGACGCCGGCCGCGGTACGCCGGATCCTGGACCGGATCGGCACCCCGGAGGAAGTCCTCGACACCCTGTCGGCGGCGCCGGCCCGCTGGTCCGGGACCGGGGCCGGTGCCACCGCGGACCCCGGACCGGCCGTCCCCGCCCAGCGGGAGCCGGGCCGGCTGCGCCGCAAGCAGGTGCCGCCGCCGCGCCCGGCGCAGGCCCCGGAGCCGGCGCCGCCGCACCTGGCGGGGCTCGACGAGCTCGGCGGGCCCGGAGCGGGCGAGAAGATGGAACCCGACTGGTGGCGGGTCGCGCCGGGCCTGCCGGGCTCGTCGGTGGAGGGGTTCGCGGGCGGGATCGAGATCCCGGACCTGTTCAAGGACCCGGCCGGGCCGGACCCTGCCGTGGATGCCGATGCCGATGCGGACCCTGCCCCGGAACAGCCTCCGGGGAACCCGACCCTCCTACGGTTCCTGCGCGAGCGGCGGCGCGCCGCGAAGGCCGGGGCCGCCGTCGAGGATCCCCCGGCGGCGGCCCCGGCGCCGGCCCGGCCGAAGCCGCACGCGTTCCTGCTGCTCGCGGCGATCGCGCTGGCCGCGGGGGCCGTCTCCGGCTACTGGCTGCTGCTCGCCGCGGGCTGGCTGCTCGCGTACGCCTCGCGCGTGCTGGGTCCCGCGGAGCGGAAGCTGGTCGTCTTCGGGCTGCCGGGGGCCGTGTTCGCGACGGCCGTGGTGTGGGTGTGGGGGCGGCTGAACGAGAAGTGGGGCGCCCCTCTGACCGACGAGGGCATGGGCGGTGTCTTCCACGACATGTGGCCCTGGCTGGCCCGTGGTGCGGCCGTCGCCTCGGCGCTGTACCTGTTCTGGCGCTCCCGCCGGCGGGGCTGATCCGGTCGGCGGTCGCGCGAAGCCCAACCCGGGCTACGCCCGGGTTGCCGCTGCGCGGAGCCTTCCCCCACCCCGCCCCTTCCCGAAACTGGGGCTCCGCCCCAGACCCCGCGCCTCAAACGCCGGCGAGGCTGGATGTTTCAGCCCGTCCCGGGGGCCCCTCCCAGCGGTAGCTGGGGGAGTTTGAGGGACCGGGTCCGGGCAGCGCCCGGGGAACGGTGGAAGGGTGGGTAGGGGACCACGCCCCGCAGGGCCAAGCTACGGTGCCCAAGGGGCCGACGGGATGATCAGGGGGGAGCCCGTCACCGGGTCGGGGATGACCATCGAGTCGAGGCCGAAGACCTCGCGGACCAGGTCGGCGGTGACGACCTCGGACGGGGGGCCTTCGGCGACCACGCGGCCCGATTTCATCGCCACCAGGTGATCCGCGTACCGGGCGGCCTGGTTGAGGTCGTGGAGGACCGCGACCACCGTGCGGCCACGGTCGTGGTTGAGGCGCCGGACCAGGTCCAGGACCTCCACCTGGTGCGCGATGTCCAGGAAGGTGGTCGGCTCGTCGAGCAGCAGGATGTCCGTGTCCTGGGCGAGAGCCATCGCGATCCAGACCCGCTGGCGCTGACCGCCCGACAGCGCGTCCACCGGACGGTCCGCCAGGTCCGAGACCGAGGTGCGGGCCATCGCGTCCACGACGGCCTTCTCGTCCGCCTCCGACCACTGCTGCCACCAGTGCTGGTGCGGCTGGCGCCCCCGCGCCACCAGGTCCGCGACCGTGATCGCCTCCGGGGCCACCGGCGACTGCGGGAGCAGGCCGATGGTCCGGGCGATCCGCCGGGTGGGGAGGGAGGCGAGGGCCTCGCCGTCCAGCACCACCGCGCCCGCGCGCGGCCTCAGCAGGCGCCCCAGCGCCCGTAGCGTCGTCGACTTGCCGCACGCGTTCGGGCCGACGATCACCATCACCCGGCCGTCCGGCACGGACAGGTCCAGGTCCTCCACGACGACCCGGTCCTCGTACGCGAGGGTCAGCCCGTGGGCGGCCAGCCGGCTCCGGGCCGGGACGGCGGAGGCCCCCGCCACCGGGGCCGGGGCCGGGGCCGGGTCCATGTCCACATCGCGGCTCAAGACTTGCCTCCAGTGCGGCTGCGCATGATCAGCCAGATCAGGTACGGGGCCCCGACGGCGGCCGTCAGGACGCCCACCGGGAGTTCGGTCGGGGACAGGAGCCGGCGGGCGAGCAGGTCGCCGGAGACGACGATCACCGCGCCCGTCAGCGCCGAGCAGAGCAGCGGGATCTGGGCCGTCCGGGTCGTCCGGCGGGCGATCTGCGGGGCGAGGAGGGCGACGAAGTCCACGGGCCCGGCCGCGCCCGTGGCCACCGAGGCCAGGACCACGCCGAGGGCCACGAGGCCGAGGCGGACCCGGCCCAGCCGGACGCCGAGCGCCGTCGCCGTGTCGTCGTCGAGCGAGACCGTGCGCTGGGCGCGGGCCGCCCACAGGATGCCGGGGAGGAGGACGAGCAGGACCCAGGCCAGGGGGGTGGCGACGTCCCAGCCGCGGCCGTTGAGGGAGCCCGTCATCCAGATCTGCGCCTGCTGCGCCACCAGGTAGTCGCCCTTGGTCATCAGCAGGGTCGTCACCGACCGCAGGGCGATGGCGAAGCCGATGCCGATGAGGACGAACCGCGTTGCGTTCAGGCCGCCCCGCCACGCGAAGACGTACACGAGCGCGGCCGCGACGATGCCGCCGAGCACCGAGAGGTACGGGAGCACCGAGTACGAGGTGACGCCGAAGGTCAGCGCCGCCACCGTGACGGCGCTCGCGCCCTGGCTGATGCCGATGATGTCGGGGGAGGCGAGCGGGTTGCGGGCGACGGTCTGGATCAGCGCGCCCGCGACCCCGAAGGCCAGGCCCACCAGCAGGCCCACCGTCATCCGGGGCAGCCGCAGCGTGCCGACGACCAGTTCTTCGGGCGAGGGCTGCCCGAGCAGGACCTTGACCACCTCGCCGGGCCCGACGAAGGACTCGCCGACCGACAGGTACGCGACGCAGACCGCCGCCAGCAGAGCGGCCAGGGACACCGCCACCACGGCCGCCCGGCGGTGCAGGAGGAACGAGCCCCGGCCGGGCCGGACGAGGGCGTAGCCGGAAGGGACCGTAGGGGCCGTGCTCATGCGGCCACCGCCTTGCGGCGGACCAGCGTGACCAGGAACGGCACCCCGATCAGCGCGGTCATCACCCCGGCCGGGACCTCGCCGGGCGGCACCACGACCCGCCCGAGCACGTCGGCGACGAGCAGCATCACCGGGCCGATCAGCGCCGCCATCGGCAGCACCCAACGGTGGTCGCTCCCGACGACGGCCCGCGCGATGTGCGGTACGGCCAGTCCGATGAAGGCGATCGGCCCGGCCGCCGCGACCCCGGCGCCCGTGAGCACGGTGGCTCCGAGACCGCCGACGATCCGGACGGCGGCCACGTTCTGCCCGAGCCCCTTCGCCACGTCCTCGCCGAGCGCGAGCGCGTCCAGGCCGCGCGCCACCGACACCACCAGCACGGCGCCGACGAGGAGGAACGGCCAGATCTGGTGCACGACGGTGAAATCGCGGCCCGCTACCGAGCCGACCTGCCAGAACCTGAACTCGTCCAGCGTCGAGGCCTTCGTCGTGAGGACGCCCATGGTGACCGACACCAACAGGGCGTTGATCGCGGCCCCGGCCAGCGCCAGCTTCACCGGCGTCGCGCCGCCGCGCCCGCTGGAGGCGACGGCGTACACGGCGACCGAGGCGAAGGCGGCGCCCGCGAAGGCGAACCACACGTACCCGCTCAGCGTGTGCACCCCCGCGAACGCGATGGCGCAGACGACCGCGACCCCGGCTCCCTGGCTGATGCCGAGGATGCCGGGGTCGGCGATCGGGTTGCGGGTGATGCCCTGGAGCGCGGTCCCGGCGAGGGCGAGGGCCGCGCCGACCATCAGGGCTATGAGGGTGCGCGGTACGCGCAGGGTGCGGACGACCTCGGCGTTCGGTCCGCCCGCGCCCCGGAAGAGCGCGTCGAAGACCTCGCCCGGCGGGATGGCGCGGGCGCCGACCGCGAGACTGAGGAGCACCGCGCACAGCAGCGCGGCGAAGCCGGCCGCCGTCCACGCGATGCGACGGGCCGTCAGGGCGCGCCGGGCCGCGGCGGGGGCCGTGGGTCCAGGAGCGGGGCCGGGAGCCGTGGGGCCGGGGGCCGTTGAGGCGGTGGCTGACATGTCACCAAATTTCACTGTCTGGTAAGGCGAGGCTAAGTCTACGTTCCCGTCCAGCGCGCCCGTCTCGGCACAATGGCCGTATGAGCTCCCCATCGCTTCTGACCGTCGGCTTCGACCTCGACATGACCCTCATCGACTCCCGTCCGGGCATCAAGGCCGCCTACCAGGCACTTTCGGCCGAGACGGGGACCTTCATCGACGCGGACGAGGCCGTCACGCGCCTCGGTCCGCCGCTCGACGAGGAGCTCGCGTTCTGGTTCCCGGAGGCGGAGATCCCCGCCATGGCCGACCGCTACCGGGAGATCTACCCCACATACGCCATCGCGCCGACCCCGGCGATGCCCGGCGCCCGCGAAGCGGTCCGGGCCGTCCAGGCCCTCGGCGGCCGGGCGATCGTGGTCACGGCCAAGCACGAGCCGAACGCCCGCCTGCACCTGGCCCACCTGGGCATCGAGCCCGACGCGGTCATCGGCTGGCTGTGGGCGGAGGCCAAGGCGGGCGCCCTGCGCGAGTACAACGCCCAGGTCTACGTCGGCGACCACGTCGGCGACGTACGGGGCGCCCGCGCGGCCGGGGCGCTGTCGGTCACGGTTCCGACCGGCCCGTGCCCGGAGGCGGAACTGCGGGAGGCGGGCGCCGACGTGGTCCTGGCGGACCTCACGGAGCTCCCGGCCTGGCTGTCGGAGTACGCCCGCACGCGCACCGCGTAGCCGGGTACGCGGGTAAGGCCGTACGCGGGTACCCGCGTACTACGCCTGCGACGCGCGGGCGGCCCTGCGCTGCGCCGAGGCCGAGCGGACCACGCCCGCCGCCGAGATGGCGAAGCCGACGCCCATGAGCATGCACACCGCCCACGCGTACGAGGGGAACGGCTCGGTGTGCAGGAACAGCGGAGCCATCGTGGCGAGGGTGGCCGCGGCGCCGGCGATGAAGACGATGCCGCCCGCCTTGACGAGCCCGTCGCCGGGGCGGGCCGCGTCGGGGTCGGTGTGTGCGGACCCGGGCTGAGGAGTAACAGTCACTCGACCAGGGTAGTTCCCTGGCCGGAGCGGTCATCCGCGAAGGACCGGGGAACGTCTTGTCACCCCGGTCCTGACTATTAGCCTGAGAGGTGCGGGTCGGTGACCCGCTTCACACCCGACGAGCGCAAGGACAGAGGGCGGACGTGCCTACCGGCAAGGTCAAGTGGTTCAACAGTGAGAAGGGCTTCGGCTTCCTCTCCCGCGACGACGGCGGCGACGTCTTCGTCCACTCGTCGGTCCTGCCCGACGGCGTGGACGCGCTCAAGCCCGGCCAGCGCGTCGAGTTCGGAGTCGTCGCCGGTCAACGCGGTGACCAGGCGCTTTCGGTGATCGTCCTGGATCCGGCACCCTCCGTCGCGGCCGCGCAGCGGCGCAAGCCGGACGAGCTCGCCTCGATCGTGCAGGACCTCACGACCCTGTTGGAGAACGTCACGCAGCAGCTGGAGCGGGGCCGTTACCCCGACCGGGCACACGGTTCGAAGATCGCCGGAATGCTGCGCGCGGTGGCCGACCAGATGGACGTCTGAGCAGCGCGAACGAAGGGTGCCCCGCCTCCCGGAAGGGTGGCGGGGCACCGTCGTTCGCTACGGGAAGACCAGCGCGTCGGAGGCAATGGCCGGAACCAGCCCCTCCGCCGCCGCCCGGGTGAGCAGCCCGCGCACCGCCGCGTAGCCGGCGTCGCCGAGGTCGGCGGTGAACTCGTTGACGTACAGCCCGATGTGCTGGTCGGCGACGGCCGGGTCCAGCTCCTGCGCGTGCGCCCGTACGTACGGGCGGGAGGCCTCCGGGTCGTCCCAGGCCATCCGGACTGAGGTGCGGGCCGACTCGGCGAGCGCGCGCAGGGTGTCCGCGCCCAGCGAGCGCTTGGCGATGATCGCGCCGAGCGGGATCGGCAGTCCGGTCGTGGACTCCCAGTGCTCGCCCATGTCGGCCAGGCAGTGCAGACCGTAGTCCTGATAGGTGAACCGGGCCTCGTGGATGACCAGTCCGGCGTCCACGCGGCCGTCGCGCACGGCCGGCATGATCTCGTGGAACGGCAGCACGACCACCTCGCCCACGCCCTCGGGCGCCAGCACGTCGGCGGCCCACAGCCGGAACAGCAGGTAGGCGGTGGAGCGTTCGCTGGGGACGGCGACCGTCTTGCCCACGAGGTCCACACCGGGCTCACGGGTCAGGACGAGAGGTCCGCAGCCGCGCCCCAGCGCGCCGCCGCAGGGGAGGAGCGCGTACTCCTCCAGCACCCACGGCAGTACGGCGTACGACACCTTCAGCACGTCCAGCTCACCGCGCTCGGCCATGCCGTTGGTGATGTCGATGTCCGCGAAGGTCACGTCGAGGGCGGGCGCCCCGGGGACCCGGCCGTGGGCCCAGGCGTCGAAGACGAAGGTGTCGTTGGGGCAGGGCGAGTACGCGATGCGTACGGGGTCTGCGGGGACTGTGAGGTCTGCGGGGTCTGTGCGGTCCGTGGGATCCGTGGGGTTCACGAGGGTCCTCCCCCAGAGGTGCAGGCGGTGAGCAGTACGGGTTCCAGTGCGCGGAAGCCTCCGGTCAGCGCCGCCAGCGCGTCACCGATGCGCCAGGCGGCGCGGTCGCGGGGACCGACGGCGTTGGAGACGGCACGCACCTCCAGGACGGGCAGCCCGTGCGCGGCGGCCGCCTCCGCGACCCCGAAGCCCTCCATGGCCTCGGCCCCGGCCAGCGGGTGCGCGGCGGTGAGCCCGGCGGCCCGGGCGGCGGTGCCGGTGACGGTGGAGACGGTCAGGATCGGCGCGAGCAGTGCCCCGGTGGCCTCGGCGGCACGGGCGGCGAGCTCCGCGGGAGGCAGGTGCACGCTGCGGCCGAAGCCGAGTTCCGCGACGGGGAGGAATCCTTGCGGGGTTTCGGCGCCCAGGTCGGCGGCGACGATCGCGTCGGCGACGACCAAGGAGCCGAGCGGGGCGGCGGGCGCGAACCCGCCGCCGATGCCGGCGGAGACGACGAGGCCGTGGCCGCCCGGCGCGAGGGCCAGGGCGGTCGCGGTACCGGCCGCCGCGGCGGCCGGGCCGACTCCGGCGACGAGGACGTCGAAGGCTCCCCGGTGGTGGATGAGGTAGCCACCGGGGAGAGTGCGCGGCCCGGGACCGGGGGTGTGGTCCGGATGAGGGGTGGGCCCGGACAGGCCGGCGACGACGGAGTCTGCCTCCGCCGCCACCGCGGTCACGATGAGCACGCGCACGGGGGTACGGGACTAGCTCTTGAGCTTGAGGGTGAACGCCCAGACGGCGAGCGGCTTGCCGTCCTCGCCGACCTGGACGATGTTCAGCTTCTTCGAGGCCGGGGCCTCGCCCTGGCCGCCCGTCGAGAAGACGTCGGCGCCGGGGAAGCTGCGGTAGGTGTTGGCGGAGGGCTCGGTGATGGGCTGCCCGTCCAGGACGGCCTGCCACTTCTTGCCGTCCTTGACGACGTCCGGCTCGACGCCGAGACGGAGGGTGTCGCCACGGGCGTACTCGATGCTCTTGGCGTCCTTGGCCTCGGAGAAGCACTCCTGGACCTTGTCCGTCGTGAGCTCCTTGCCGTCGCCGACGCACGCGGCTTGGGCGGACACCGACGAGCTGCCGACCGTCACGGTCGCCAGCGGCGTCGGCTTGTCACAGGCGGAGAGGAGGAGGAGCCCGGCGGAAACGGCTCCGAGGGCCGCGACGCTGCGGCGGGCCCTACCCGAGAAAAGCGGTGCGGTCATGAGCCGAAGGCTATCGGGCCCGTACGCTGCGCTGCTGCATGGGGGTCCGGTGCGGCGCCGTCGCGCGAGCGTCCCCGGCTGCGCCGGGCTTTCGGGGCTCCGCCCCGGACCCCGCGCCTCAAACGCCGGCGGGGCTGATCTATGCCACCCGGGGTCGGGAGGACGTGGACTGCTGATGGCGGGGGGAAGCCAGGAAGCCGCGGAGGGCCATCGTCGTGCCCAGGGCGACCACCGCGGCGGCTACGGACATGCCCAGGGCGCCGTTCAACGGGAGGGCGATGCCGATCGCGCCGCCCAGCACCCACGCCACCTGGAGCAGGGTCTCCGAGCGGGCGAAGGCCGACGTGCGGACGGCCTCCGGGACGTCCCGCTGGATCATCGCGTCCAGCGAGAGCTTCGCCAGGGCCTGGCAGAAGCCGGCCGTCGCGCCCAGGACGGCCATCAGGATCCCGCTGAAGAACACCGCCGCGACGATCGCGACCCCGAGGGTCAGGCACAGGACGGAGGCGATGATCGCCTCCGGCGCACGGGCCCGGAGCCACGCCCCCACCGCGGTCCCGCACGCGTTGCCGACGCCCGCCGAGACCCCGACGATGCCCAGCGACACCGCCGCGCTCTGCCCGGCCAGCGGGTGCTCGCGCAGCAGGAACGCCAGGAAGAAGATCAGGAACCCGGACAGCCCGCGCATCGAGGCGTTCGCCAGCAGCCCGCACAGCACCGGCCGGCTGACCGTCCGCAGCCCCGGCCGCTTCGAGTGCGCCTCGTGCGTGGACAGCCGGGCGCGGCGTTCGCCCTTGGCCTCGTCCACCTTGTGCGGCAGCGTGAACGCCGCGAAGGTGCCCCAGATGAAGATCGCGCACGCCCCGTAGAGCGGCCACGGCGGCCCGATCGCGTGCAGTCCGGCGCCTACGGGGGCGGCCGCGCCCGTGGCCAGCAGCCCGGCGAGCGTGACCCGGGAGTTCGCCTTGACCAGGGAGAACTTCGGTGGGAGGAGCCTCGGGACCACGGCGCTGCGCACGACCCCGTACGCCTTGGAGGCGACGAGCACGCCCAGCGCGGCCGGGTACAGCTCCAGGCCCCCCGTGGCCACCGCGCCCGACATCATCACCGCCAGCACGGCCCGGGTGAACATCGCGCCGGCCATCGCGGCCCGCCGCCCGTGCGGCAGCCGGTCCAGCAGCGGGCCGATCACCGGGGCCAGGAGGGTGAAGGGGGCCATGGTGATGGCCAGGTACAGGGCCACCCGGCCGCGTGCCTCGTCCGTGGGAACCGAGAAGAAGACGGTGGAGGCGAGCGCGACGGTGATCATCACATCGCCGGCGCCGTTGATCGCGTGCAGCTCGATCAGCTTGCCGAGGCCCGATTCGCCGGCCCCGTGCGCGTGCGTGGCCCGCCGGATCCCGCGCGCCGTACCGGTGAAGGGGAGGTGCAGGGCACGCCCGATGGCCCGGCCGGCCCGCCTGGCCGGTCCCGAGCCGTCATCGGACGACCGTACGGGTGCCACGGGCCCATAGTGCCCCACTCGGCCCCTCGGGACCCTTCCCGGCGCGTCGCGCGGAGATGGCCGGTAGTGGGGTTGTCCGCGAATCGGACCTTGCATGTGGGCCCAGGGCGCCGGAGGAGGTAGCGTGCGTAGCGCGCCACCGGCGGTTGCTCCTGGCCGCGCGCCTCTTCGCGATCCCGCAGAATGGATCGCAGGTAGGTGCGCCCGGGAACCCGATCGGGCGCGGACGTCGACGCGGCCCTCTGGTCCGCTCCGCCCGCGCTACGTAGGGACAGCCGACGGGTCGTTGTGGACGACAAGTACGGACGGCGCACTCGTGAGACGGCGTAGGAGAGAACGAGACCTGTGAGTGCTGCGACGACGCGAAGCCGTACCCCCGACCGCCAGTGCGTCGAGGCGGTAGGCCTCGCCCGAGCGGCGGCCGAAGAAGCCGCCGACCACGGAGTGGTGGGCGAACACCTTGCCGCCGTTTCGGAGGGTGACCGGGTCGTCACGCACTTCTTCGAGTGCAAGGACCCGGCCTACCGGGGCTGGCGCTGGGCCGTGACGGTGACGCGTGCCTCCCGCGCGAAGAACGTCACCCTCGACGAAACGGTGCTGCTGCCCGGCGACGACGCGCTGCTGGCCCCCGAGTGGGTGCCGTGGAGCGACCGCCTGCGCCCGGGCGACATGGGCCCCGGGGACCTGCTCCCCACGGACGCCGAGGACCTGCGGCTGGAGCCGGGCTGGTCGGGCGAGGACGCGCCGCCGCCGAACTCGGTGGTCTCCTCGGAGATGGCCGAGCTCGTCGAGGCGGAGGACGCCGACGTCACGGACCGCGCGGTGGTGCCCGTACGGGGTTCCATCACCTCGGTGGCCGAAGAACTCGGCATGCGGCGTGCGCGCGTCCTGTCCCGCTACGGGCTCCACAGCGCGGCCGACCGCTGGGACGAGTCCTTCGGCGCGAAGACCCCGATGGCACAGGCGGCGCCCGCCTCGTGCGTCTCCTGTGGCTTCCTGGTCGCGATCGGCGGCTCGCTGGGCCAGGCGTTCGGCATCTGCGCGAACGAGTTCGGGCCGGCCGACGGCCGCCTGGTCTCCCTGTCCTACGGCTGCGGCGGCCACTCGGAGGCCGCGGTCATGCCGAAGCCCCTGCGCCCGGCCCCGCCGGTCCTCGACTCCATGGCCGCGGACGAGTTCCCCCTGCGGCCCGCCCCCGACTCGGGCTCGGTCCCGATGGCGGAGGACGACGTCCTGGCGGACCTGGGTCACTCGTAGCGATTTGGTCCCGCCGCACCCCCAGCCCCGCCCAAAATCCAGCCCCGTTGCAACCCCCAGCCCCGCCGGCGTTTGAGGCGCGGGGTCTGGGGCGGAGCCCCAGGGAACGGTGGAAGGGCGGGTAGGGGACAGCCCCGCGCAGCGGAAACCCGCAGCCCTTCCCCCGGATGGGTGACCCGGAGTGTGGGAGCCCCCGCCACATGATCCGCTGGCGGGGATGAAGACCTCCGCGCGCCCGGACACCGCCAAAGGCACAGGCGGCACCGGCAAGGGCAAAGGCCCCCACACCGGCCAGCCGCCCCCCACCCGCACCCGCCTGTCGTGGGTCGACCTCGCCGTGGCCGCGGCCGTCCTCGTACTGGGTTTCCTGATCCTCCAGGTCGGCAAGGGCACCACCGTCAACTTCGACCCCGCCGACGTCCCCGATGTGGACACCGACCCCGCGAAGCTCCCGTACTACGCCGCCCGCAGCGTCCTGCGGATGTTCATCGCGCTCGTCGCCTCGGTCGTCTTCACCTTCGGGTACGCCTACGCCGCCGCCCGCAGCAGGCGCCTGGAGCGCGTGCTCATCCCGCTCCTGGACATCCTCCAGTCGGTCCCCGTCCTCGGGTTCCTCTCCGTCCTCGTGACCTTCTTCGTCGCGCTGTTCCCCGGCTCGCTCCTCGGCCTCGAATGCGCCGTCATCTTCGCGATCTTCACCTCCCAGGCCTGGAACATGACCTTCGGGTTCTACGCCACCCTGACCTCCCTGCCCCGCGAACTGGACGAAGTCTCCCGCTCGTTCGGCTTCACCCGCTGGATGCGGTTCTGGCGCATCGAGGTCCCGGCCGGGGTCATCGACCTGGTCTGGAACGGCATGATGAGCTTCGCCGGGGGCTGGTTCATGCTCGTCGCCTCCGAGGCCGTCTCCGTCTCCGGGCACGACTACGCCGTCCCGGGCCTCGGCTCCTACGCCGGCACGGCGATCGGCGAGGGCGACCTCGGGAAGATCGCCTGGGTCATCCTCGCGATGACCGTCACCATCGTCACCGTCAACTTCCTCTTCTGGCGGCCCCTGACCGCCTGGGCGGAGAAGTTCAAAAACGAGCAGTCCGAGTCCACCGACGTCCAGCGCAGCTACGTACTGGACTTCCTGCGCCGCTCCCACTGGCCCGGCCTCCTCGGCCGCACCACCGCCCCCGCCCGCGAGGCCACCGCGCGCGCGGCCCGCGTACTCGGCCGCGACGACAAGGCGCTCTCCGTCGACCCGGCCCGCCGCCGCACCGGGGACATCGCCTTCGCGGTCGTCGCCGGGGCCGTCATCCTGTGGGGGCTGTACGACCTGCTGCGCTACCTCCAGCGCGAGACCGGCCTCGGGGTCTTCGGCGAACCGCTGCTGCTCGGACTCATCACCTTCCTCCGGGTGGTCGTGCTCGTCGCCGCGGCCACCGTCGTCTGGGTGCCCGTGGGGGTCTGGATCGGCTCCTCGCCCCGGCTCACGAAGATCGCGCAGCCCCTCGTACAGGTGCTGGCGAGCTTCCCCGCGAACCTCCTCTTCCCCGTCGCCGTGTGGTTCTTCCTCAGGACCGGGCTGAACATCAACATCGGCTGCGTCCTGCTGATGGCCCTCGGCG
Source organism: Streptomyces sp. NPDC059443 (assembly GCF_042750105.1). Taxonomy (NCBI): domain Bacteria; kingdom Bacillati; phylum Actinomycetota; class Actinomycetes; order Kitasatosporales; family Streptomycetaceae; genus Streptomyces; species Streptomyces sp. NPDC059443. The sequence continues at coordinate 22,799 of NZ_JBHYVM010000051.1, forward strand.
CGCAGTGGTACATCCTCTTCAACGCCATCGCCGGCGCCATGGCCATCCCCTCCGACCTCAAGGAGGCCATGGACGACCTCGGGGTCCGCGGGATCCAGCGGTGGAAGCGGCTGATCGTCCCGGCCGTGTTCCCCTCGTACGTCACCGGCGGCATCACCGCCTCCGGCGGCGCCTGGAACGCCTCGATCGTCGGCGAGGTCGTCACCTTCGCCGGGACGACCCTCTCCGCGACCGGCCTCGGCGCGTACGTCTTCCACGCCACCGAGACCGGGGACTTCCCGAAGCTGATCGCCGGGATCGCCGTCATGAGCCTGTACGTGGTCGGGCTCAACCGGCTGTTCTGGCGGCCGCTGTACCGCCTCGCCGAGCGCCGCTACTCCATCTGAGGAGCCCCCGACCATGACCGAGACGCCATGACCGCGACCACGGCCAAGCCGACCACGGCGACCAGGCCGACCACCATCCTCAAGGCCGCCGCCCTCACCAAGTCCTACGCCGGCGCCGACGGCGAACTGCCCGTGCTCGGCGGCATCGACCTGGAGATCCACGAGGGCGAGATCGTCGCCCTCCTCGGCAAGTCCGGCAGCGGCAAATCCACCCTGCTGCGCTGCCTCGCCGGCCTGATCCCGGCGAGCTCCGGCTCCGTCACCTACCGCGGCGAGGAGCTGCGCGGGGCCAACCCGGGCACGGCCATGGTGTTCCAGACCTTCGCACTGCTGCCCTGGCTGACGGTGCAACAGAACGTGGAACTGGGCCTGGAGGCCAAGGGGGTGGACCGGGAGGAGCGCGCCCGCCAGGCGGTGGAGGCGATCGACCTGATCGGCCTCGACGGCTTCGAGTCGGCCTACCCGAAGGAGCTCAGCGGCGGGATGCGCCAGCGCGTCGGCTTCGCGCGGGCGCTCGTGGTGGAACCGGACGTGTTGATGATGGACGAGCCGTTCTCGGCGCTGGACGTGCTCACCGCCGAGAACCTGCGCGGCGAGCTCATGGAGCTGTGGGCCTCGGACCGCTTCCCCGCGAAGGCGGTGGTGCTGGTCACCCACAACATCGAGGAGGCCGTCCTGATGGCCGACCGGGTGGTCGTCCTGGGCTCCCGCCCCTACGGGACCATCAAGGAGACCTTCGCGGTGGACCTGGCCCGCCCCCGGGACCGGGGCGCCGCCGAGTTCGAGCGGATCGTGGACGCCGTGTACGCGGTGATGACCGGCCGCACCGCCAAGACCCCGGCCGCCGCCCCGCCGGCCAGGCGGACCCCGGCCAACACCCCGCTCCCGGCGGCCAGCGTCGACGGGATGGCGGGCCTCGCCGAGATCGTGCTCCAGCGGGGCGTGGGCGACGGCCGCGAGGACCTCGCCGACCTCGCCGACGAGCTCGGCCTGGAGGTGGACGACGTACTGCCCCTGGTGGACGGGCTGGAACTGCTGGGACTGGCCGAGGTACGGGACCTGCACCTGGTGCTGACCCCGCGCGGCTCCGCCTTCGCGGGCGCCGACGTACAGGAGTCGAAGGAGCTGTTCGCCCAAGGGGCGATGGAGGTCCCGCTGGTCCACCTGATCCACTCCACGCTGCGGCGCTCGCGGGGCGGAACGCAGCGGGCCGGGTTCTTCCGGGACCTGCTCTCGCACCACTACACGAGCGAGCAGGTGGAGCAGCAGCTGGAGACGGCGACGGACTGGGGACGCTACGGGGAGCTGTACGGGTACCTCGCGGACGGCGAGGAGTACCGGCTGGACGAGGACGAGGACGCGGAGGTCCCGTAGGCCTCGTAACGGGACCGGGCGGCCCGTACTGTCGGGACATGGGGGAATCGGACATGGTGGGAATGGACGGCCGGGTCACCGGGACGGTCGGGCCGGGGCTGGTCGGCGAGGTCATCGTGCGGATCAGGGGCGGGGCCGAGCACTTCCTCGCCTACCCGGCGCCGGGGACGGGGGGCGAACGGCTCGTCGTGGGGACGGTGGTGACGGTGGTGGAGTACCTGCCGCCGCGCACGGTGTACGTGATGGCCGCCTACGACCACTGAGGGGGCCCTTCCACCTCCGTGTATCAAGACGGCGACAAGAATCGGCCGACCTCTTCACGCCGTCCTGACACAGGCGCACACTCGCCTGGTCGGTGGCGGACGCCACCGTGAAAAAGGGGGAGTTGCCGATGTCTGTCGGCGTATTGGCGGGCGTTGTCGTCGCCGCGATCGTGGCGTTGATCGGGCTGTTCAAGCTCATGTGGCGGGTGGCCGAGCCCAACGAGGCACTGGTCATCTCCGGTTCCGCGCACAAGACGGAGGGCCTCGGGGAAGGCATGGGGTTCCGGATCGTCACCGGGCGCGGAACCCTCGTGCTCCCCGGCGTGCAGGCCGTGCGGAAGCTGTCCCTGGACCTCAACGAGACGGAACTGCTCGTCGACTGCGTGACCCACCAGGGGATCCCGCTGCGGGTCAAGGGCGTGGTCATCTTCAAGATCGGCGATGACTTCGTGTCCATCGCGAACGCGGCGCGCCGCTTCCTGGACCAGCAGAAGATGATGCCCGAGCGGGTGCACATCGTCTTCGCGGGCCATCTGCGGTCGATCGTGGGCGGGTTGACGGTCGAGGACATGATCCGCGACCGGGAGAAGCTGACCGGGCAGACCCGGGCGGCGTGCGGCAGCGAGATGGAGAAGCTCGGCCTGATCGTGGACTCGCTCCAGATCCACGAGATCGAGGACCCGACGGGTTACATCAAGAACCTGGCGATGCCGCACGCGGCCGCCGTCCAGCGGGACGCGCGGATCGCCCAGGCGGCCGCCAACCTGCTGGCGACGGAGGCCGAACAGGCCGCGTTCGCGCGGATGTCGGAGGCGACGCGGGACAGCGAGATCCTCCAGGCCGGCTACCAGGCGGAGCGCGACAAGGCGGCCGCCACGGCCCGCCAGGCGGGCCCGCTGTCCGAAGCGGCGGCGCGCCAGGAGGTCGTGGTCCAGGAGACCCGGGTCGCGGAACTGGAAGCGCACCGGCGCGAGCAGCAGCTCCAGGCGGACGTGCGCAAGCCCGCGGACGCGGCGGCGTACGAGGTCAGGACCCGGGCCGAGGCGGACCGCGACGCCCGCATCTCGGCGGCGCAGGCCCGCGCGAAGGAGACCGAGCTCGCGGCGGCCGCGGAGGCCACGCGGGTGACCACGGCGGCCGGGGCCGATGCGAAGGCCACGGAGGCCCGGGGTCTGGCGACCGCGACGGCGACCCGCGCGACCGGTGAGGCCGAGGCGGCGGCGACGCAGGCCAGGGGCCTCGCGGAGGCGGCGTCGGCGAAGGCGAAGGGCCTCGCGGAGGCGGAGGCCATCAAGGCGCGGGCCGCCGCGCTGGCGGAGAACCAGGAAGCGGTGGTCGCGCAGCAGCTGGCCGAGAACTGGCCGGCGATCGTGGAAGCGGGCGCGGCCGCCTTCGGCAACGTGGAGCACATGATCCTGCTGAACGGCGCCGAGGGCATGTCGGACATGTTCGCCAAGGCCCTGACCATGGGCGGCACCGGCCTGGGCCTGGCCCGCCAGCTCCTGTCGTCGATGTCCCCACCGGTCCAGCCGGCCGCGCAGGCCCCGGCCACCGCGCCGGTGAACGGAGCCTCGGCGCAGACGTCCCACCAGATCCCGATCCAGGAGTCGTAGGCGTCAGCGCTTCGGCGGGCGGCGGCGCAGGATGCGCTTGGCCGCCAGGGTCAGGCCCGTGGCGGCGACCAGAACGAGGGCACCCTTCGTGAAGTCGCCGCCCTGGGAGGAGGGCGGGGCGGCCGCCCCCGGGGCCGGCGCGGCCCCCGAAGGGGAGGGCGGCGCGGACGCCGACGGCGACGGCGGCCGGGTCACCGGGACCGCCACGACGCGGCTGTTGACGCCCTCCGCGCCGAACATCAGCGTCGAGCCGTCCGGCGTGTACGTGACCGACTCCGCCTGGCCCTGCCACGGCGCGGCCACCGCCTCCCCCTCCCCGGAGGGGCGGCCGTCCTTCCACGGGTACGTCTTCGCCCACAAGTAGCCCCGCAGCGTGAGCCGGCCGCCGTCCGGGGAGAAGGCTCCGTCCGTGACCCACGGGACGTCACCGATCCGCCGGAAGATGTTCGTGCCGGTGGGGGAGAGGGTCTCGGGGCCCTCGTAGAGGGCGCCCGCGCGCTGGTCCTTGCTCGCGATGTACGCCCGTCCCGTGACCGGATGGACCATCAGCGCCTCGGCGTTGCGCGGCCCGTCCTCGTACTTCACCGTGAACTGCTCGGCCTTGAGCGTGACGTCGGCGAGGGTCTTCGGCTCCGGGAAGCGGTAGATCCACACGTGGTCCCAGGTGCCGCCGAGGTTGTCCCCGATGTCGCCGAGGTACAGCTGCCCGTCGGGTCCCAGCGAGATCGCCTCGATGTCCCGGGGCTTGCCGATGCCCGTCATCGTGACCCGCGCGACCGTCTTGCCGGTCGCCGAGTCCACGGCGTAGACGTACGGCCCGTCGTCGCTGTCGTTGTGCGTCCAGTACACCCCCGGATGGATCCGGCTGGCCGCGAGCCCGCTCGACTCGGTGATCCGCGGGTCGGTGATAGTGAACCCGGAGGCTCCCGGACTCTCGGCGGCAACGGCCGCGGACGCCCCCGGGAGCAGGCCGAGAGCGGCGAGGGCAACGGCAACGGCGGCGGTCGAAGGCAGCAGGCGGCGCAGGCGCATGCCCCTACCCTGCCAGCCCGCCCCTGCCAGCCCGCCCCGCGTGTCCGGCATCACAGGGGTCACCACGGTGTGATCCGGGATGATGACCGGATGCGTTTCATGTTTGTCGGCGATTCCATGACGATCGGCCGCGCCGGCGACTACACCTGGCGCTACCGGATGTGGCAGCACCTCAACGCGACCTTCGGCGGCCCGTACAAGATCGTCGGCCCGCGCAGCGAGCTCTACGACACCTTCGCCGGCGCGCCCACCAGCCACGAGTACGCCGACCCCGGCTTCCCCGCCGACGCCCGCCGGCACCTGGCCGGCTGGGGCGAGGGCTGGCAGCACATGGCGCCGCTCATCGGGCCCGCCGCGCGCGCCGCCAAGGCCGACGTGCTGCTCGTCTCCCTCGGCCTCATCGACCTCGGCTTCTACACCGGCGCCGAGGACACCGCCGCCAACGCCCGCCGCTTCATCGCCGAGGCGCGCGCCGCCCGGCCCGCCGTCCGGATGGTCCTGCTCCCCGTCATCCCCAACGTCCGGGCCCAGGACGACGTTCCCTTCGCGGCGGAGGTCCAGCGGTTCAACGAGCTCCTCGCGAAGGCGGTCGCCGATCTGTCGACCCCCGCCTCGCCGATCCTGCTGGCCGCGCGACCGGACGCGTACGAGATCCACCACGACACCTACGACGGCACCCACCCCAACGCCTCCGGCGAGCACCGCCTCGCGGGCGAGTTCGCGGCGGTGCTGCACCAGGCCTGGGGCATCGGCGGCCCGTACCGCCCGCGCGGCGACACGTAACGCGCCCTTCACGGGCGGGTCTTGCTTCGAGCGCACTCCAGGCAGTTGGCTAGTGCCTCATGAAGTACACGCAGCTCGGACGCACCGGTCTCAAGGTCAGCCGACTCGTCCTCGGCACGATGAACTTCGGCCCCCAGACCGGGGAGTCCGAAAGCCACGCGCTCATGGACACGGCCCTCGACGCCGGTATCAACTACTTCGACACCGCCAATGTGTATGGCTGGGGTGAGAACAAGGGCCGGACCGAGGAGATCATCGGGACCTGGTTCGCCCAGGGCGGCGGCCGCCGGGAGAAGACGGTCCTCGCCACCAAGGTCTACGGGAGCATGGCCCCCGAGGGCGACCCGTGGCCCAACTACGACCGGCTGTCGGCGCTGAACATCCGGCGGGCCGTCGACGCCAGCCTCAAGCGGCTGAACACCGACCACATCGACGTCTACCAGTTCCACCACGTCGACCGGCGGACCCCCTTCGAGGAGATCTGGCAGGCCATCGACGTCCTGATCCAGCAGGGCAAGATCCTCTACGCCGGGTCCTCGAACTTCCCCGGCTGGAAGATCGCCCAGGCCAACGAGGCCGCGGCGCGGAGCGGGCGGCTCGGCCTGGTCAGCGAGCAGTGCCTCTACAACCTCGCCGAGCGGCGGGCGGAGCTGGAGATCATCCCGGCCGCCGAGGCGTACGGGCTCGGGGTCATCCCGTGGTCCCCGCTGCACGGGGGCCTGCTGGGCGGGGCGATCCGCAAGTCGGCGCAGTCCGGGCGGACGGCCACGGGCCGCTCGGCGGACGCGCTCGCGAACAGTTCGGTACGGGCGCAGGTGCAGGCGTACGAGGACCTGCTGGACAAGCACGGCCTGGAGCCCGGCGAGGTCGCCCTGGCCTGGCTGCTGACCCGTCCCGGGGTCACCGGGCCGATCGTGGGGCCGCGCACGGCGGAGCAGCTCGCGTCCGCGCTGCGGGCGGTCGAGCTGGAGCTGAGCGAGGAGGTGCTGGCCGGGCTCGACGAGGTCTTCCCCGGGCCGGGGCCCGCGCCGGAGGCGTTCGCCTGGTAGTCGGGGGTCGGGGTCGGGGTCGGGGGCTGGAGGGTGCCGGGTCGGCTACTGGCCGACGACGGCGGCCACGGCGACGACGACGAACATCAGTACGAGCACACCCGCCATGACGCGGTTTCTGGTCTTGGGATCCACCCGTCGAGCCTAACGCGGCCGGGCCCGCCCTTCGTACGGAGGGGCGGGCCCGGCCGCGCCCGGGCTCATCCGCCCAGCTCCCAGGCGCCGACGGTCTCGTAACGGGGCTGCTCGCCGGGTACGCCGCTGACGGGCAGGTGGCTGCGGACGAGGCTGAGAGTGGTGACCTGCCAGGGGGTGCCCTCGAAGGGGGCGAGGCGGTCGACGTACGGGCGTACGTCGTCCGACTCGTCCCGGACCCGCCCGAGGGTGAGGTGGGGCGTGTACCGGTGGTGCTGGTCCATCGGGACCCCGGCCCGCCGGGCGGCGGCGTCGGCCCGCTCGGCGAGCATCCGCAGGGAGTCGAGGTCCCCCGCGGCCCCGGTCCACAGGGCGTGGTGGCCGAAGTGGCCGGCACCGTGGAGCCGGAGCGCGAAGGGCCCGGAGCGGGCGGCGGCCCGGGCGAGGCGGGCGTGCAGCTCGGGGAGCAGCTCGTCCCGTACCTCGCCCATGAAGGCGAGCGTGAAGTGCCAGCCCGCTTCCGCGGTCCAGCGCAGGCGGTCGTCGCGCAGTCCGCGGACGGCTTCCGCCAGCTCGCTGATGGCTGCCTCGGGCGGCAAGACGGCTGCGAACAGTCTCATGAGCCGAGCCTAGCGATCCAGGCCTGGCGCGGCGCCGCTGCCGGGGGCCAGCCCCCGGACCCCCGCGCCTCAAACTCCCCCAGCTACCGCTGGGAGGTGCCCCCGGGCGGGGCTGGATTTGGCTCAGGCCGCCGCGACCAGTTCGCGCTCGCGCGCGGCCGGGACGAACGTCACGCCGTGGCGGTTCACGCTGAGGCGGAGGTTGCCGATGCGGGAGAGGACGAGGCCGATCGTGACCGCCGCGGCCAGCGACACCGCGCCGCCCGCGGCCATGCCGATCCGGGCTCCGTAGGTGTCCGTGATCCAGCCGACCAGCGGTGCGCCGATCGGGGTGCCGCCGGTGAAGACCATCATGAAGAGGGCCATGACGCGGCCCCGCATCTCCGGGTCGGTGGCCATCTGGACGCTGGAGTTCGCCGTCACGTTGACCGTCAGGCCGAACATGCCGATCGGCACGAGCAGCGCCGCGAACAGCCAGAAGCCGGGCACGAAGGCGGTGACGAGGAGCAGCACCGAGAAGAGCGCCGCCGCCGCGACCAGGAGGCGCAGGCGGGAGTGGCCCCTTCGGGCCGCCAGCAGTGCGCCCGCCAGGGAGCCGGCCGCGATGAGGGTGTTGAACAGGCCGTAGGTCCCCGCGTCCCCGTGGAACACGTGGCTGACGAAGGCCGACAGCCAGATCGGGAAGTTGAAGCCGAAGGTGCCGATGAATCCGACGAGCACGATCGGCCAGATCAGCTCGGGGCGGCCGGCGACGTAGCGCAGACCCTCCCGCAGCTGGCCCTTCGCGCGCGGCTGGACCTCGACCGGGTGCAGTTCGTGCGTCCGCATCAGCAGCAGGCCGATGATCGGGGCCGCGAAGGACAGGCCGTTCAGCAGGAAGGCCCAGCCGGAGCCGACGGCGGTGATGAGGACACCGGCCAGCGCCGGGCCCACCAGCCGCGCGGACTGGAAGTTGGCCGAATTCAGACTGACGGCGTTGGCCACCTGGTCCTTGCCGACCATCTCGGAGACGAAGGTCTGCCGGGCCGGGTTGTCGACGACGGTGACCAGTCCGAGCAGGAAGGCGGCCAGGTAGACGTGCCAGACCTGGACGTGTCCGGCGAGGGTGAGGACGGCGAGCGCGATACCGGTGAGGCCCATCGCGGCCTGCGTGCAGAGCAGCAGCGGCCGCTTGGGGAGCCGGTCGGCGAGTACGCCTCCGTAGAGGCCGAAGAGCATCATCGGCAGGAACTGCAGCGCGATGGTGATGCCCACCGCCGAGGCGGAGCCGGTCAGGGAGAGGACGAGCCAGTCCTGGGCGATGCGCTGCATCCAGGTGCCGGTGTTCGAGACGACCTGGCCCGTGGCGAAGAGCCGGTAGTTGCGGATCTTCAGCGAGCTGAACATCGAGTTCCTCGCGGAGCCCGACGTGCGGGCAGTGGTGCCCGACGTGCGCGTAGTGGTGGATGTATGGCCGGGGGCGGAGTCTGCTCCGGGTCCCGTACTCAAAAGGGTTCGCCTCCTGGCGTCGGTCCTATAGGTGCGCGAGCTTGTCCAGGACGGGCGCGGCTTCACGCAGCTTGGCCCATTCGTCCTCGGTCAGCTCGGCCGCGAGCCCGGCCAGGAAGGCGTTGCGCTTGCGACGGCTCTCTTCGAGCATCGCCTCGGCCTCCTCCGTCTGGCGGACCACCTTCTGGCGGCGGTCGTCGGGGTGCGGTTCCAGCGTGACCAGACCCTTGGCCTCCAGCAGCGCCACGATGCGGGTCATCGACGGCGGCTGTACGTGCTCGCGACGGGCCAGCTCACCGGGGGTGGCGTGGCCGCAGCGGGCGAGGGTGCCGAGGACCGACATCTCGGTCGGGCTCAGCGATTCGTCGACGCGCTGGTGCTTGAGGCGCCGGCCCAGCCGCATGACGGCGGAGCGGAGGTCGTTCACGGCGACTGCGTCGTCACCATGGGAAAGGTCAGGCATGTTCTTTAGAGTAACTCATTACTCTCTCTAAAGAACACCGGGTATCCCCCGCCTCAACCGTCCCTCGACCCGCCCCCGTCCCGCCCCCGTCCCGCCCCTCGTCCCGTCACTCGTACGGGTGAGAGCGTTCCGGAAAGTGACACGCGTCCATGCCCTGTGCCCCGACCCTTTCGGCATGGGGACACATGTGTTCAGCATGCGTATAGACGGGGAGCTGCTCGACAGGCTCCGGACTCATGCCGCCAAACGCGGAATGAGCGTCCAGGACTATGTGGTCCGGACGCTCATTCGCGACGATTTCGACGAACGCTTCAAGGCCGCCGTCGACGAGACGGAGAAGTTCTACGGGCTTACGTGAGGCCGAGCGCCGGCATCGCGTAGTAGAAGACGAACACCGCCGACACGATGTACATGGCCACCGGGACCTCACGGCCCCGGCCGGTCGCCAGCCGCAGGACGCAGAAGGTCACGAAGCCGATGCCGATGCCGTTGGTGATCGAGTACGTGAAGGGCATCATCACCATGGCCAGGAAGGCCGGGACGGCGATGGTGAAGTCGTTCCAGTCGATGTCCCTGATCGAGCCGGCCAGGATCAGGAAGCCGACCGCGATGAGGGCGGGGGTGGCGGCCTGGGACGGGACCATGGTGGCGATCGGCGTGAGGAACAGAGACACGCCGAAGAGGCAGCCCGTCACCACGTTCGCCAGGCCGGTACGGGCGCCTTCGCCGACGCCCGCCGTGGACTCCACGAAGCAGGTGGTGGCCGAGGAGGAGGTCGCGCCGCCCGCGGCGACGGCCATGCCGTCCACGAACAGCACCCGGTTGATGCCGGGGAAGGTGCCGTCCGGCTTCGTCAGCTTCGCCTCGTCGCCGACGCCCAGGATGGTCCCCATGGCGTCGAAGAAGCAGGACAGCAGCACGGTGAAGACGAAGAGGATGCCGGTCAGCACGCCGACCTTGCCGAAGCCGCCGAACAGGCTGACCTGACCGACGAGACCGAAGTCGGGCGCGGCCACCGGGTTGCCCGGCCACGCCGGGACGGTCAGGCCCCAGGCCTGGTCCGGGAGCTTGGTGACCAGCTGTACGACCACGGCGGCGACCGTCATGGCCACGATGGAGATCAGGATCGCGCCGGGCGTCTTGCGGATGAGCAGGGTCAGCGTCAGCAGCACGCCGACCACGAAGATCAGTACGGGCCAGCCGTGCAGGTGTCCGTTGCCGCCGAGCTGGAGCGGGACCGTGGTGTGCGCGAGGTCCGGGATGCGGGAGACGAAGCCCGAGTCGACCAGGCCGATCAGCATGATGAACAGGCCGATGCCGATCGCGATGCCCTTGCGCAGGCCGAGCGGGACGGCGTTCATGACCCGCTCGCGCAGGCCGGTGGCGACCAGCAGCATCACCACGAAGCCGGCCAGGACCACCATGCCCATGGCGTCCGGCCAGCTCATGCGGGGGGCGAGCTGGAGGGAGACGACGGTGTTGACGCCGAGGCCGGCCGCCAGCGCGATCGGGACGTTGCCGATGACGCCCATGAGGAGGGTGGAGAAGGCGGCCGTCAGGACGGTGGCCGTGACGAGCTGGCCGCCGTCGAGCTGGTGCCCGTACATGTCCTTCGCGCTGCCCAGGATGATCGGGTTGAGCACGATGATGTAGGCCATCGCGAAGAAGGTCGCGAAGCCGCCGCGCACCTCGCGGCCGAAGGTCGAGCCGCGCTCGGAGATCTTGAAGTAGCGGTCCACGGGGGCCGACGTGCTCATGGGGACCTGGTCCTCGTTGGTGGTTCGGTGGCGATTCATTGGTGGTTCATACGGCGAAATTGGGACATGCCCAAGCCATTTCAGTATGAACACATGAACGAAAGCCCGTCTATCTCCGCGCGTAGATCTTGGGCTGAGCGGCCTAGACTTGTCCCCATGGCGAAATGGACTGCGCAGCACGAGGCCCCCGAGCCCCTGGAGGGCCCGATCGTCGGGACCGTGATGGGCGGCACGATCCTCTGGTTCGCCCTCTTCGTCGTCCAGCTCCCCTTCTACGGGTGGTTCGCCGACCGGGACCTGCTCTGGTGGGTGTGGACCTGCGCGGCCGGCGGCGTCCTCGGCCTGATCGGCCTCTGGTACGTACGGGGCCGCGACGCGGCACTGAAGCGACACGCGGCTGCGCTGGCCGCCGATGCGCTGGCCGCGCGGAACGAGGATGACCAGGCGGGTCCGGCCCCCCAGGCGGGCTAGCTGCCTGTCGCTCGGCCGCGGGCCGGCGGTGGCTGGTCGCGCAGTTCCCCGCGCCCCTGGCATACCCCGGCACCTGCCGAAAATCAGCCCCGGCAGTGGCGGCGCAGGGGCCGTAAGGGCTACCAGCGGAGGATTCGACTCATCCCGGAGTCGGATCTTCGGACCGCTCGGCGGGTGAACCGTTGAATCGCCCTTTACCGTCGAAAGCATGACGCAGCGGGCGAACACCGAATCAGACGCACCGGAGCCGGGTGGTGGCGGCGGCAGCGGCGCGGCTGCCGGGGTCGCCATCGACGCGGGGGCCGAGCTGGACCCCGTACACCCGGTCAAGCCGCCCGCGCCACGGTTCAAGGCCGGCGGGCTGACCACCGCCGAGGTCGCCGAGCGCGTCGCGCGCGGAGAGGTCAACGACGTCCCCGTACGGTCCTCCCGCTCCCTGTCCGAGATCGTCCGGGGCAACGTCTTCACCCGGTTCAACGCCATCATCGGCGTCCTCTGGGCGATCATGCTCTTCGTCGCGCCGATCCAGGACAGCCTCTTCGGCTTCGTGATCATCGCGAACACCGGCATCGGCATCATCCAGGAGCTCCGCGCCAAGAAGACCCTCGACGGCCTCGCCGTCATCGGCGAGGCCAAACCCAGCGTCCGCCGCGACGGCAGGACCGCCGAGATCTCCACCTCCGAGATCGTCCTCGGCGACGTCATCGAGCTCGGCCCCGGCGACAAGGTCGTCGTCGACGGACTCGTGGGCGAGGCCGAGGGCCTGGAGATCGACGAGTCCCTGCTCACCGGCGAGGCCGACCCGGTCCTGAAGAAGCCCGGCGACCCGGTCATGTCCGGCTCGTTCGTCGTCGCCGGCGGCGGCGCCTTCACCGCCACCAAGGTCGGCCGCGAGGCCTACGCCGCCCAGCTGGCCGAAGAGGCCTCCCGGTTCACGCTCGTCCACTCCGAGCTGCGCTCCGGCATCTCCACCATCCTCAAGTACGTCACCTGGATGATGATCCCGACCTCCATCGGCCTCGTCGTCAGCCAGCTGATCGTCAAGGACGACAACTTCAAGGACGCCATCGCCCGGACCGTCGGCGGCATCGTCCCGATGATCCCCGAAGGCCTCGTACTCCTCACCTCCGTGGCCTTCGCCATCGGTGTCATCCGGCTCGGCCGCAAGCAGTGCCTGGTCCAGGAGCTGCCCGCCATCGAGGGGCTCGCCCGTGTGGACGTGGTCTGCCTCGACAAGACCGGCACCCTCACCGAGGGCGGCATGGACGTCACCGAGTGTCGCCCGCTCGGCGGCGCGGACGCCGCGTACGTCAAGAAGGTGCTCGGCGCGCTCGGCGAGAGCGACCCGCGCCCCAACGCCAGCCTCCAGGCGATCATCGACGCCTACCCGGACAGTGCCGAGTGGCGCTGCACCGAGTCCCTCCCCTTCTCCTCCGCCCGCAAGTACAGCGGCGCCAGCTTCAGCGAGGGCGACGGCGAGAACAACACCTGGCTGCTCGGCGCCCCCGACGTGCTGCTCCCGCCCGGGGACCCGGCCCTGGACGAGATCAACGAGCTCAACGAGCAGGGCCTACGGGTGCTCCTGCTGGGCCGCACTGCCCGCGAGCTCGACGACGAGGCCGTGGCCACCGGGGTCAAGCCGACGGCCCTGGTCGTCCTGGAACAGCGGCTGCGCCCCGACGCCGCCGACACGCTGCGCTACTTCGCGGACCAGGGCGTCCAAGCGAAGGTCATCTCCGGGGACAACGCGGTCTCGGTGGGCGCGGTCGCCGGGAAGCTGGGCCTGCCGGGCGCGGAGAACACGGTGGACGCCCGCAAGCTCCCCACCGACCAGGCCGAGATGGCCAGGGTCCTCGACGAGAACTCCGTCTTCGGCCGCGTCACCCCGCAGCAGAAGCGGGACATGGTCGCCGCCCTCCAGTCCAAGGGCCACACGGTCGCCATGACCGGCGACGGGGTCAACGACGTCCTCGCCCTGAAGGACGCCGACATCGGCGTCTCGATGGGCTCGGGCTCGGAGGCCACCCGGGCCGTGGCCCAGATCGTCCTCCTCAACAACAGCTTCTCCACCCTCCCCTCGGTGGTCGCCGAGGGCCGCCGGGTCATCGGCAACATCACCCGCGTGGCCACCCTCTTCCTCACGAAGACGGTCTACTCGGTGCTGCTGGCCGTCCTGGTGGTCTGCTCCCAGGTCGAGTACCCGTTCCTGCCGCGCCACCTGACGCTGCTGTCCACCCTGACCATCGGCATCCCGGCCTTCTTCCTGGCCCTCGCGCCGAACAAGGAGCGGGCCAGGCCGCACTTCGTGAAACGCGTGATGCGGTACGCGATCCCGGGCGGCGCCATCGCGGCCGTCGCCACCTTCGTGACCTACCTGATCGCCCGCCACCACTACACCGGCGCGGACTCCCTCAAGGCCGAGACCAGCGCGGCGACGCTGGCGCTGTTCCTGACCTCCATGTGGGTCCTGGCGATCATCGCCCGCCCGTACACGTGGTGGCGGGTCGGCCTGGTCGGCGCGATGGGCGGGGCCTTCCTGATCGTCCTCGTCGTGCCGTGGCTCCAGGACTTCTTCCAGCTCAAGCTGGAGGGCGCGGTGATGCCGTGGACGGCCGTCGGCGTCGCGGTCCTCGCGGCCGCTCTGATCGAGTTCACCTTCCGGTGGGTGGACCGGAAGTTCCCGGCGTAGTCCGTCGTGGGCCGTCCGGGTTCACCCCCCGGGGGGATGGACGGCCTGTTCGCGCGTTAGTCATACTTGCTATATGGCTACGAAGAAGATCACGATCACCGTGCCTGAGGAACTCCTGGAGTCCATCCGCTCCCGGGTGGACGCGCGCGGGGTGTCGGCGTACATCACGGAAGCCGCGGTGCGGATGGACGCGGTGGACAAGCTGGGTGAGCTGTCGCTCGGCCTCCAGAAGGAGCACGGCGCCCTGACCGACGAGGAACTCCGCGCGGCGGACGAGTGGCTCGCGGCCATCGACGCCAAGCACGACGAGCTCACGGGGAGAGCGAGAGCGGAAGCGGGAGCCGAGGTGAAGCACGAGGCCGGACGGGAGGCGGCATGACTCCGCGTTCCAAGGCCGGCGACCTGCTGAGGCCGAGGCTGTTCGTCTTCGACTCCGAGGCCCTGTCGAGGGTGGTGCGCGGGGACCGGGCCTTCCTCGGCCTGGTGAACAAGGCCTGGGAGCGCCGGGCGCCGGTCGTCACCTCGGGCCTCACGACACTGGAGGCCCGGGATCCGCGGCCGGGCAAGGCGCCGAGGCTCTGGGACTGGGCCCTCTCGCGCGTCGAGGTCGTCCACGCCGACGGCGAGATCGTCGACAGCGCCCGCTCCCTGCTCACCGAAGCCGGTCTGCACGGCCACAAGTACGCCATCGACTCGATCCTGGCCGCCGTCGCGGTGGCCGGGGCCAGGCGGGGCAGCCAGGTGACGGTGTTCACCTCCGACCCGGACGATCTGGAGCGGCTCCTGGCGGGGATCCCGGTGGTGATCGAGCCCATCTGACGCTCCACGCAACGCCCTCACGCCGCCAGGCCGTGGTCCCGCTCCGCGCGGGCGGCGATGCGGGTGCGCAGGGTCAGCGTCGCCGCCGCCGCGAGCAGGCCGCCCAGCAGGGCCGCCCACCACAGGACCGCCGGGCCGACGCCGGTGTAGACGGTGACGCCGAGCGTCAGGGCGGCGAAGCGGGCGACGCCCCAGGTCCAGCTGAAGGCGCCCTGGTAGCGGCCGCGGGCATCCGCCGGAGCCAGGTCGGCGACCACCGAGGCGGCGATCCCGGCGACGACGACCTCGCCGAGCGACCAGACGGCCACCGAGACCACGTACCCGGCGACGGAGTCGGAGATCCCGGTCAGGGCCACCCCGACGGCGATCAGCGCGCTGCCCGCCGCCTGCACCCGCAGCTGCGGCAGAGCGGCCAGCCGGGCGGTGGCGAAGGGCTGGAGGCCCACGACGAGGATGGCGTTGACCGCCGCCAGGACCCCGTAGACGGCCGGCGAGTGGCCGCTGTCGCGGACGGCGAGGGGCAGCGCGACCTCGGTCAGCGAGTACACGAACAGCTGGATGCCGAACAGCGGGAGCAGGGTGAGCAGCAGCCGGTCGCGCAGGACGACCCCGTAGCCCAGGCCCGCGGCCTTCGCCGGCGCGCTGCGGGCCGGCTCGCGCAGCCGGGTCGCGACCACGGCCGCGTAGACGAGCGCCGTGCCGGCGTCGACGGCGAAGAGCAGCCAGTACCCCTGCGCGGCCAGGAAGCCGCCGAGGACACCGGCGACGGCCGTGCCGATGTTGACCCCCCAGCCGAAGAGCGCGTACGCCCGCTGCCGCCATCCGCTGTCCACCGCGTCGGCCATCAGCGCGTACGCGGCGGGGCCGACGACCGCTCCGGCCGCGCTGAGCAGCAGCGCCGCCGCGGCCATCGTCCACACCCCCGGGGCCAGGAACAGCGCGCCCTGCGCGAGCGCCGAGCCGATGAGCCCGATCAGCATCGTCGGGCGGCGGCCGATCCGGTCGGCGAGGAACCCGCCGAGGACGGGCCCGAGCAGGTTGCCCGCCCCCAGCGCGCCGAGGACGTACGAGGTTTCCGTGCCGGTGACTCCGCGGTCGGCCAGCAGGAACACCAGGAACGGGGTGACGAGGTGGCCCAGCCGGTTGACGATCGTTCCGGCGAAGAGGGTCCACACGGTGCGCGGCAGTCCGCGGAAGGAGGAGAACATGCGAGGAGCCTGCGCTCCGGGCACCCCGTGCCCCTATTGATTAAGCTGGGACCGAATCCAACGGGTCTGCGGGGGCGGGGACATGGAAAACACGCTGAGCTTCACGGCGACCGACCTGGCGCAGACCCGGTTCGCGGTGTCCCCGATGTGGGAGGTCGTCACCAGCTTCCGCCTGCTGCGCGAGGAGACCGACCCGCCGATGCACCGCCGCTGGGCCGGGCAGGTGCGCCCCCGGCTGGTGCGCGCGGGCCTGGACCGGGGCTGGCTGGCCGCCCTGATCCCGGGCGACGGCTACCTCGCGGACTTCCTCAACCCGACCCCGGCCGGGCCCTTCCCCGAACTCCCCGCCGAACTGGCGGCGATCCGCCGCAGCACCCCGGAACAGGTGCGCGCCGACCTCGCCGTACTGGTGCGGAACTCCGCCCGCCCCGCTCCGCGGCTCCAGCTGCTCCACGAGGAGCCCGAAGCGGTGCTGGAGAAGGTCACCGCCGAGATCGATACCTACTGGGAGCTCGCGCTCGCCCCGTACTGGCCGCGCATCCGCCAGCTGCTGGAGGCGGACGTGTTCCACCGGGCCCGGCAGGTGGCCGAGCACGGCTCGGCCCACGTCCTGGGCGAACTCCACGAGAACGTCAGCTGGGACGCCGGAACCCTGCGCATGGTCCGCCGCCAGTGCAAGATGAGCCGCGCGGACGCCGGCTCCGGACTGCTGCTGGTGCCCTCGGCCTTCGCCTGGCCGCGCGTACTGACCCGCTCGGTACCCCCCGAGCCGCCCCAACTCGCGTACCCCGCCCGGGGGATCGGCACCCTGTGGGAGCCCCGCGCGGCCGAGGCCCCGGAAGCCGTGGCCGCCGTGCTCGGCCGCTCCCGGGCCCTGCTGCTCGCCGAGCTCGACGTCCCGGCCTCGACCACGCAGCTCGCCCGGCACAGCGGCCTCTCCGCGGCCGGGGTGTCCCAGCACCTCGTGGCCCTGCGCAACGCGGGCCTGGTCACCGCCCACCGCAACGGCCGCTCGGTCCTCTACGCCCGCACGGCCATCGCCGACGCGCTCCTCACACCGGCGACCTAGTCGAACCAGCGGTCCCGGGCCAGTTCCGCCGTGCGGGACGGGTCCTCCAGGAGGGCGGCTACCTCGAAGCGGCGGGGCCACTGGCCCGCGGCCCAGGCGAGGGCCGCGGCGACGCCCTCCAGGGTGGCGGCGTGCAGGGTGCCGTCCGGGGTGCGGCGCCAGTCGAGTTCGATGCCGCCCGCGAGGAGTTCCTCGTGCTCCACGTACCCGGTCGGGGTGGCCGGGCCGAGGAGCTGGAGGACCGACTCGGGGACCTCGTGCTCCTCGCCCTCGGTGGTGACCTCGGCCTCCACCGTCTCCGAGAGGCGGCGTACCTGGAGCAGTTCGGCCAGGTCGGCGGCGCGGGCCGGGGCCACCGGGAGGAGGGGGAGGCCGGCCGTCAGGGGGAGCAGGTCGGGGGCGTCGGCGATCACCGCGTCGGCCGCGTCGACCACGACGACCTCGCCGTCCACGACCGCGCGCAGCTCGTCGGGGAGGGTGACCTGTTCGGGGTCCAGGTCGGCCAGGGCCCCGTAGAGGGCGTGCAGCTGCCGGCCGCCGACCTCGCGCTCCGGGTCGGCGAGCCGGGCCAGGAGCTCGGCCGCGCCGCCGGGCTCGGACAGGAGGGAGGCGACGGTGGTGCGTACGCCGAGTGCCCGCAGGACCTGTTCGTCCTCGAAGCCGGTGGCGTCCGCCGGGGTGTACAGGCCGGCCAGCAGCGGATCCCCGCCCGCCGAACGCAGACCGGCCGGGCGGCGGCCGTCGAGGACCGGGTGGTCGCGCAGCCACCAGGCGGTGTACGGGCGCACGGAGCGCGTGGTGCCGTCGGGGAGGAGGATGCGGACGGGCTGGGTGAGGGCGTCGCGCAGCGGCGGCTGGGCGAGCATGGCCAGGGCCTGGGGCCAGCAGTCGTCGTCGACCAGGTCGAGGTCCCGTACGGCCACGAGTTCCGTGGCCACCGGCGGGACCGGGGTGTCGGGGAGTTGGTCCAGGACGTCCTCGCACCACACGTCGACCGCGTCGAGCAGGCCGGCGTCGTCGGGTTCGGCGAAGTCCCCGTCGCGGGGCTCCAGTTCGTCCGGGTCCAGGACCACGTCGGTGGCGCGGACCAGCTGGAAGGTGGCCAGGACCCCGACGGCGGTGAGGGTCCGCTCGTCCCAGCGGGCCACCAGGTCGGCGTCCACGTACGGGACTTCGTCCTCGCGGATGACGGAGGCCAGCGGGGATCCGGGGAGCAGGAGCTCGCCGGCGGGGGTCGGCTCGCCGTCCTCGTCGGGCAGGGCGAGCGCGCCCAGCCACGGTTCGTCGCCGGGCGACAGCTCGGCGGACCGCACCAGCCCGAGCACGATGTCGGCGAGCTCGTCGGCGTCGAGGGCATCCTCGTCCCAGATCTCCCCGGCGTCCAGGGAGCCCGCGACGGCCGCCCGCACCTGCGGGGTCGTCAGCACGGCGCGCGGGGAGGCCGGGAGCGCGCCGAGCTTCTCCAGCAGCGGGTGCGCGGCGTCGGGGTGCGCCACCTTCAGGCCGAGCCGGGCCAGGCTCGCGCTGCTGACCCCGTCCGGGGTGTCGGCGCCGGGCAGCAGGATGTGCCGGGGCCCGATGGAGGTGCGTCCGTCGGCCAGTGGCACGGGAAGGCCGGAGAGCCGGTCCGGGTCCACGCCGGCGAGGCTGTCGTAGAGCCGGTGCCACCAGTCGGGGGTCCGCTCGATGCCCGCGATCCGCTCGATGGCATCGCCCAGCGGCAGCCGGCCCACCCCGAGGGTGCGCAGCTCGGGGCGGCGCTCCAGCCCGGCCGGGAGCAGGGTCGGGAGCACCTCCGCGAGGACCCGTACGGTGTCGGCGCCCGCGCCCTCCACCACCTCGGCCTCGAAGGGCCGCAGGGCGCTGCGCACGCCGAGCTCCTCCGGGTCCTCGGCGGGGGCGGCCGGGGCGAGGAAGGCCGTACGGGGCAGCCGCTTGAGCACGGCGGCGCGCAGGGCCCCGTCGAGCTCGCCCTTGCCGAGCAGGCCCGGTACGAGGTCCACGAGCGCGGTGGTCACCGGGTCCCAGGAGCCGAGCAGTTCGGCGTACGCGTCGGCCGCGCGCTCCACCAGGAAGTCGGTCAGCGGCCCCGGCGCGGGGTGGCGCCGGGCGGTGTCCAGCGGCAGGGTCGCGATGAGCAGCGCCGGGATGCCGAGCGGCTCGTCGGTCGGGGTCGGCGCGTGCACCACGGGCGCGGTGGCGGGGCGGAGGGGGGCGCCCTCGGAGTCCACGGGCACGGACCAGGACACCGCCCAGGCGGGCCGCAGCCGTTCTTCTACGGGGCGGTCGGCGAGCAGGGCCTTGTCGATGGGGCCGGAGTGCCGGACGGTACGCCAGCGGTTCGTGCCGGAGTCCCCCGAGCCGGAATTGGAGTCCTGGATGACGGTGTACGGGCCTTCGGCGCGGCGCGTCAGCGTCCGCACGCCCCCGGCCGCATCCGCCGACGGGATCTCCACGACGACCTCGGCCAGCCCGGGCAGCGTCAGCAGCAGGGCGTCGTCGATGGCGGCGAGCAGCCGCCGGACCAGGTCCTCGGCGGCGGCGTCGCGCAGCGGGAGCACCACGATGGTGTCGTAGCCCTCGGGCGCGGTTCCCTCGGCGGGCAACGGGAGCCGCAGCAGCGGGACGTGCCCGTCGCGGCGGCGCAGCTCGTCGCCGAGCCCAGGGCTGCCGACGGCCGCGCCGCGGGCCAGCTCGCGGGCCTCGGCCAGTGACCAGCGGACTCCGCCGTGCCGCCCGAGGACGGCGGGCTCGTCGGAGACGGCCAGGACGGCGGCGAAGCCGACGCCGAAGCGGCCGACGCTGCCGGCGGTGTCGTCCCGCTTGGCGGAGGCGCGCAGGGTGGACAGCGACTCCACGCCGGTGGCGTCCAGCGGGGCCCCGGTGTTGGCGGCGGCGAGCACCGCGTGGCCGCCCTCGCCGGAGTGCAGGGTGAGCCGCAGCCGGCCGGGGACCCCCGCGCGGGCGGCCGCGTCGGCGGCGTTCTGCGCGAGCTCGACGACCAGCCGGTCGCGGTAGCCGCCGAGGGCCAGGTCCTCCTCGGCGTTGGCGTCCTCGCGGAACCGGGCCGGGCCCGCGCCCCAGGCGTCGAGCACCCCGCGCCGCAGCCGGGCCGTACCGAAGGGGTCGATGCCACCCTGGGCCGCCGTCACTCGCACGCTCACGCCGCTGCCTCCAAGCCGTACCGCTCTGTCCCGCATTCACGGAATGCCGGATGCGGAGGCCCTGAAGGTATCGCGTGCGGGTAACCCCGACTCCACCAGGCCGTTGGCGTCGCGTTTCAGGCACACTGCATGGGTTGGAACCGGCCTGTCTGCATCGGCGTGTCTGTATCGCCATGTCTATGAGATCTATGAGGTGCTCATGATTACGCTCACCAAGGAAGACGGCCCCGCGGACCTGGGTGGCGTGACCCATCTGTCCATCGGAGTCTCCTGGGACCCCACCGCCGGCAGCAGCGGCGGCCTGATGGGCAAGTTCAAGCGGAAGACCGGTACCGACCTGGACCTGATCGCGATCGTGATGCAGGGTCAGAGCCCGGTCCGCCTCGCGGGCCTCGACTCCCTGGACCCGATGGGCAACGGCTCGCTGCTGCACAGCGGGGACAACCAGACCGGGCACGGCGACGGCGACGACGAGACGGTGACCGTCGAGTTCGCCCGGATACCGGGCAACGTCACGTCCATCGTGTTCGTCGCCGCCGCGTACAAGAAGGGCAGTTCGTTCCAGAACGCGCGCAACATCAGCTTCAAGGTGTACGACGCGACGGGCGGCAGCAGCCAGCAGGTCGCCGACATCTGGCCGAGCCTGCTCGGCACGGACAACGGCTGTGCCGTGGCCAAGGCGGTACGCGACGGCTCCGAATGGAAGCTGCAGGTCATCAACGAGACCGGGAAGATCAAGCAGGGCGACGAGCAGGCCCTCATGCGCTTCGCGATGTCCAAGTAAAAGGAGCCGGGGCGGGCTATTCCTGTCCGGCGAGGTGTGCGAACACCACGACGTTGGCGTCCCAGTGACGGTCCTTGGTGAGGTTGCCGCCGCAGGTGATGAGGCGCAGCTCCGCCTTGCCGTGGGTGTCCCCGTAGACCTTGTCGGTCGGGAACGCGTCCTTCTTGAAGGTGTCGACCGAGTCGACCTCGAAGACGGCGGTGCTGCCGTCGTCGCGGTGGATCTCGATCTTCTCGTCCTTCTTCAGCTTCTTGAGGTTGTAGAAGACGGCCTCGGGCACCTGGGGGGTGTCCATGTGCCCGACGACGGCGGCCGCGCCCTTCTCCCCGGGGGTCGGGCCGTCCTTGTACCAGGCGGCGTCCTTCGGCTTCGCGAAGTCCGGTTCCTGCATGACGCCCTGGGCGTCGAGCCCGACGGTGTCGAGGGTGGCGTCGACCTTGATGTCTGGGATCACGATGCGGTTCGGGACGGAGGCCTTCAGCACCGATGCGGGCTTGGCGTCGGCGGGGCTGTTCTTGACCTCGCCGCCACCGCCGCCGGAGGAGCAGGCGCTCACGAGGACGACGGTGAGGGCCGACGCACCCGCCAGGGCGGCCACGCGCACCGCGCGGCCGCTCCGGCGGGGGGCGAGGTCCGGGGCGGACCGCTCAGCCATTGTCTGCCGCATCCGAGGGGACCCAGCCGAGGGGGGCCTGGCCGGTGTTCACGGAACCCTTGGGGGTCTTGTGCTTGTCCGGGGTCACGGGGGTGACCGGGGCCGGCTTCGGCTTCGGGGTGCCCGTGGCGTCGGTGGAGAACTTGACGGTGTCGAACTCCTTGCCGCCCGCGAAGGCGTGGACGCCGTAGTAGCCGGTCTTGACGTCCTTGGCGACGACCGCGGTACCGGTCCAGACGCCCTTGCCGTCGTTCTTCAGGTTGACCTGGCCGCCGAAGGCGTCGGACTTGATGAACGCGCTCTTCTCGTTCGCCGCCGTCTTGATGGTGACCTGGATCTTGTCACCGGGCTTGCCGCTGTCCTTGGACAGGCTGAGCGTGGACTCCGTCGGCTTCGGGGCGTCGAACTTGACGGTCAGCTGCGCGGTGGCCTGGAGCTTCTCGCCCTTGGGGCCCGTGCCGGTGAGGGAGACGCCGTAGTTGCCGGCGGGGACCTTGGCGACCGTGGCGGTGGCGCCCCGGCCGTCGGTCATCTTGACGTCGTCCAGGGCCTTGGAGGAGATGGAGAGGTGCGTCGAGCCGTCCGGCACCTCCATCGAGAGCTGGACCGAGTCGCCCGGCTTGGCCGAGGAGGCCGACAGCTTCAGGGCCACCGGGGCTTCGGAGGCGGTGCCGTGGCTGCCCGACGCCGTCGGGTTGGCGTCGGCGGCGAACGCGACGGTGGGGACCGCCAGGGCCATCGACGAGGCGAGGGCGATCGCCGAGAGGGTGAGTGCCTTGCGCATGGGGTTCCTCCTGAACGGGCCGGGGTTCGTTCCCGGCACACCAGACATGAGGGACATCCTGGGGCGGTTGGTTGCGGCCCTCCAGTGGACCGCGCAGGGCCCCTGCCATAGGTCCCGCCGCATAAAACCGCAGGCCGCGGGGGCGACCGGGATGCCCCGTTTGCGGACCCTTTGCCGCGATTTTTGGGACCAAAGTCCCGGGGTTCGGGGCGGCTGGCGGGCCGGGGGTCTTCAGGTCCTCTTCAGGGCCTGCTCAGGGCCTCTTCAGGGCGTGGTCCGGGAACGCGGGAGCCCCCGGTGACGAGATGTCACCGGGGGCTCCGGAGAGTGTGGGCCGGTCGTCGGTCAGAGGCCCTCGGTCAGAGGTTCTCGATGACGTAGTCCACGCACGCGGTGAGCGCCTGCACGTCCGCCGGGTCGATCGCCGGGAACATCGCGATACGGAGCTGGTTGCGGCCGAGCTTGCGGTACGGCTCGGTGTCCACGATGCCGTTGGCGCGCAGCACCTTGGCGACCGCGGCCGCGTCGATGTCGTCCGAGAAGTCGATCGTGCCGATGACGGCGGAACGCTTGGCTGCGTCCGTGACGAACGGGTTCGCGTACTTCGACGCCTCCGCCCAGCCGTACAGGTTGGCCGCGCTGGCCGCCGTACGCCCGGTGGTGAACTCCAGGCCGCCCTGGCTGTTCATCCACTCCAGCTGCTGGTTCAGCAGGAAGAGGGTGGAGAGCGCCGGGGTGTTGTAGGTCTGGTTCTTCAGCGAGTTGTCGATCGCCGTCGGCAGCGAGAAGAACTCCGGGATGTGCCGGCCGGAGGCGTGCACGCGGGCCGCGCGCTCCAGGGCCGCCGGGGAGAACGCCGCCAGCCACAGGCCGCCTTCGGAGGCGAAGGACTTCTGCGGGGCGAAGTAGTAGACGTCGGTCTCGGTGATGTCCACCGGCAGGCCGCCGGCGCCCGAGGTCGCGTCCACCAGGACGAGGGAGCCCTCGTCCGCGCCCGCGACGCGCTTGATGGGCGCCGCGACACCGGTGGAGGTCTCGTTGTGGGTGAACGCGTAGACGTCCACGCCCGCCTCCGCCACCGGGTCCGGGTGCGTACCCGGGTCGGAGGAGATCACGGACGGCGCGTCCAGCCACGGCGCGGACTTCGCGGCCGAGGCGAACTTGGAGGAGAACTCACCGAAGGTGAGGTGCTGCGACTTCCGCTCGATGAGACCGGCGGTCGCGATGTCCCAGAAGGCGGTGGAGCCGCCGTTGCCCAGGATCACCTCGTAGCCCTCGGGGAGGGAGAAGAGGTCCCTGAGGCCCTGGCGCACCGAGCCGACCAGGTTCTTGACCGGGGCCTGGCGGTGTGAAGTTCCGAGCAGGGAGGTACCGGTGGCGGCGAGGGCGTCCAGCGCCTCGATCCGCACCTTGGAGGGGCCCGCGCCGAAGCGTCCGTCGGCGGGCTTGATGTCAGCGGGAATCTGGATCTCAGCCACGAGCGGAGCGTATCCGGTCGCGGTCCGCACCTTGGAGGCGCGTCCACCCGATGAGACGCGCGGGAGCGGTGGGAGGGTGTCGGACGTGACGTCACCCGGTGAACGCGAACGAACACACGGACTAGCGAGCGAACGAACGCGCGACGGAACGCTCGAACGGACATTGCGGGCGAACCTGCGCGGAGAGGTCGACTTCGGGGCCGCCGCGCGGGCCCTGACCACCATGGACGCCTCGAACTACCGCCGGGTCCCGGTCGGCGTGGTCTCCCCGCGCGATGCCGACGACGTGGCCGCGGCCCTCGCCGTGTGCGCCGAGGCCGGTGTGCCGGTCGTCCCGCGCGGCGGCGGCACCTCCATCGCGGGCCAGGCCACGGGGGTCGGGGTGGTCCTGGACCTGACCCGCCACATGAACGCCCTCGTATCGCTGGACCCCGCCTCCCGGACCGCCGTGGTCCAGCCCGGCCTGGTCCTCGACCGGCTCCGCGACGCGGCGCGGCCGCACGGGCTGACCTTCGGCCCGGACCCGTCCACGCACTCCCGCTGCACGCTCGGCGGGATGATCGGCAACAACGCCTGCGGGGCGCACTCGGTGGCCTGGGGAACCACCGCCGACAACGTGGCGGAGCTGGCGGTGACGGCGTACGGGGGCACGCGCCACCGCCTCGCGACGGGCTGGGCGGGCACCCCGCCGGGTCTACGGGAACTGGTGGCGGGGAACCTCTCCGTCCTCCGGACGGGCATGGCCGGGGGCCCGGCCGACGGCTTCTCGCGGCGGATCTCCGGCTACGGGGGCCTCGACGCGCTGCTCCCCGAGCGGGGCGTGGAAGCGGCCCGGGCGTTCTGCGGGAGCGAGGGCACGCTCGGGGTGGTGACGGAGGCGGTGGTGCGCCTGGTGGAGGCGCCGCGCGCGCCGGTGCTCGCGGTGCTCGGGTACGTCGACGAGAGCGCGGCGGCGGACGCGGCGGCGGGTCTGCTGCACCACGGGCCGCTGACGGTGGAGGGCATGGCGGCCGACCTGGTGGGCCCGGCCGCGGGCGGGCTGCCCCGGGGCGGGGCGTGGCTGTTCGTGGAGATGCGGGACGAGGGCGCGGCCCGTGCCCTGCTGCGGGGCGCCGACGCGCTCGACTCCCTCCTCGTCACCGACCCGGCGGCGCAGCGGGCGCTGTGGCGGATCCGCGAGGACGCGGCCGGGACGGCGACCCGGATGCCCGACGGCTCGATGGCCTGGCCGGGGTGGGAGGACTGCGCGGTGCCGCCCGTGCGGCTCGGCGCCTACCTGCGGGAATTCCGCGCGCTGCTGGCGGAGCACGGGCTGCGCGGATCCCCGTACGGCCACTTCGGGGAGGGCTGCGTGCACGTCCGGATCGACTTCGACCTGGCGTCGACGGGGGGAATCGCCCGCTTCCGCTCTTTCTCCTCCGAGCTGGCGGACCTGGTCGTGGCGCACGGGGGCTCGCTGTCGGGGGAGCACGGGGACGGCCAGGCGCGGGCGGAACTGCTGCCGCGCATGTACGGGCCGTCGGTGATCGGGCTCTTCAACGCCTACAAGGACGTGTGGGACCCGGCGGGCGGCATGAACCCGGGGATCCTGGTCCGCCCGGCGCGGCTCGACGAGAACCTCCGCTTCGAGGTGCTCCCGTCGTCGTCCTCTTCATCGTCGTCGTCCTTCGCGGGGGAGATCGCCCGCTGCGTCGGCGTCGCGAAATGCCGTTCTACGGAGACCGGCGGGCCGGGGGTGATGTGCCCGTCGTACCGGGCCACGGGGGAGGAACAGCACTCCACGCGCGGCCGGGCCCGGCTGCTGCACGAGATGCTGGCCGGGGAGATCGTGACGGACGGCTGGCGTTCGGCGGAGGTCGCCGAGGCGCTGGACTTGTGCCTGGGCTGCAAGGGCTGCCGCAGCGACTGCCCGGTGGGCGTGGACATGGCCTCGTACAAGGCGGAGTTCCTCCACCACCACTGGTCCGGCCGCCTCCGCCCGCTGTCCCACTACGCACTGGGCGGGCTGCCGGCCTGGCTGCGGGTGATCGCGGCCCTGCGGGTGGCCCGCCTGGTGAACGCGGCGTCCCGCTTCCTCCGGATCCCCGGCCTGGAGCGGGCCCGCGCGCTTCCGGAGCTGGCGCCGATCCCGTTCACGCGTGAGATTCAGCCCCGCCGGCGTTCGAGGCGCGGGGTCTGGGGCGGAGCCCCAGGTCTTCGGGGTCCGGGCGGAGCCCGGGGAACGGTGGAAGGGCGGGTAGGGGAGAGCCGCCCGCAGGGCCCGCCCGCACCCGCGCCCGGGGCGGTGGTCACGGTGTGGCCGGACACCTTCACGGAGTACCTCGCCCCCGAGACCGGTCACGCGGCCGTACGGGTGCTGCGCGCGGCCGGGCTGGAACCCGTACTCCCCGTCGCGGGTCCCGTCTGCTGCGCGCTGACGTACATCTCCACCGGCCGCCTCGACCGGGCCCGCAGGGTCCTGCGCCGCACGCTGGACGCCGTAGACGCCGTAGGAGACCCGCCAGGGCCGGTCCTCGTCCTCGAACCGAGCTGCGCGGCGGCCCTGCGGACCGACCTCCCCGCCCTCCTCCCGGAGGACCCCCGCGCGCACCGCCTCGCCGCCGCCGTCCGGACCTTCGCCGAGACCCTGGAGGAGTACGCCCCGCACTGGCAGCCTCCCCGCCTGGACCGGCAGATCGCCGGCCAGACCCACTGCCACCAGCACGCGGTCCTCGGCGACGCCCCCGACCGCCGGCTGCGCGAGCGCGCCGGGCTGACGGGCGGGCTCAGCGGCGGCTGCTGCGGCCTCGCGGGGAACTTCGGCTTCGAGCCGGGCCACCACGAGGTCTCGGTCGCCTGCGCGGAGGAACAGCTCCTGCCGTCGCTGCGGGCGGCCCCGCCGGGTGCGGAGGTGCTGGCGGACGGGTTCTCCTGCCGGACCCAGATCGCGCAGCTGGCCGGCGGCCGCCGGGCCCGGCACCTGGCGGAGGTCCTGGCGGAAGCGCTGGGGGAAACACCGGGGGAGGAGGAGCCGGAAGCGGAGCCGGAGGTACCGCCGAGCCGGATGTAAGGCAAAACACGCGAGCACGGTCCTTACGAACCCCCTAATCTGGATAAATGCCCGCACCGACGTCCCCCGCCTCCCCGCCCACGGCGCCCGCCGCCGGCCCTCCCCCTGCGTCCGACCTTGCCGCCGGCCCCGCGCCCGGGTCGCTGCGGGACCGGTTCGGCCCGGTCGCCCTGGTGGTCGCGGCGGGCGTCTCCGTGCAGTTCGGTGCCGCCCTCGCAGTCATGATCATGCCCAGGGCGGGCGCGGCGGGCGTGGTCACCCTGCGGCTCGCGGCGGCCGCGCTGGTGCTGCTGCTCGTCTGCCGGCCGAAGGTGCGCGGCTACTCCCGTTCCGACTGGACCACCGTGGTGTGGTTCGGCGTGACCATGGCCGGCATGAACGGCCTCTTCTACCAGGCCATCGACCGCATCCCGCTCGGCCCCGCCGTCACCCTGGAGGTGCTGGGACCGCTGGTGCTGTCCGTCGTGGTCTCCCGGCGCCTGATGAACCTGCTGTGGGCGGGGCTGGCCCTGGCCGGCGTCGTGCTCCTGTCCACCCACGGCGGAGGCGGCTTCGGCGGCCTCGACCCGCTGGGCGCGGCGTTCGCGCTCGGAGCGGGCGGCATGTGGGCGGCGTACATCGTCTTCAGCGCCCGTACGGGCCGCCGGTTCCCGCAGGCGGACGGGCTGGCCCTGGCGATGGCGGTGGCGGCCGTACTGTCCCTCCCCCTCGGAGTGATCGAGGCGGGCGCGGACCTGTTGCGGCCGAGCACGCTGGCGCTGGGGCTGGGCGTGGCCGTGCTGTCCTCGGTGCTGCCCTACACGCTGGAACTGCTGGCCCTGCGAAGGCTGCCGGCGCCGACCTTCGCGATCCTGATGAGCCTGGAACCGGCGATCGCCGCGACGGCGGGCTTCCTGATACTGAACCAGTCGCTGTCCGCGCTCGACGCGGCGGCGATCGCGCTGGTCATCGGCGCGAGCATGGGCGCGGTGCGCTCGCAGACCCGGCGGTGACCTTGTCCGGCCCGTCGGTCGGGGACTACCTGGCGGGAGTCCCCGAGCC
Source organism: Streptomyces sp. NPDC059443 (assembly GCF_042750105.1). Classification (NCBI taxonomy): domain Bacteria; kingdom Bacillati; phylum Actinomycetota; class Actinomycetes; order Kitasatosporales; family Streptomycetaceae; genus Streptomyces; species Streptomyces sp. NPDC059443. Next base: position 50,973 of record NZ_JBHYVM010000051.1, read on the forward strand.
CCGGCGGGAAGCGCTGACGCGGCTGCGGGAGCTGTGCGTGGCGGAGCTGACGGGTGCGGGCTTCGAGGAGGTCATCGCGTACGGGATGCCGGCGTACAGGCGGGGCGGGGTCGCGGAGCTCGCGTGGGCGAGCCAGAAGCAGTACGTCTCGGTGTACTTGATGCGCAGCGAGCTCCGGGAGGCCTTCGCGGAGCGGCTCGCGGCGCACGACATGGGCAAGGGCTGCCTGCGGTTCCGCCGGGTGGACGCCATGGACTGGGACCTCTTGCGGGACCTGCTCCGCGCGACGGCAACCCTGCCGGCGGGGCCGGCCTGCGGCTAACTGGTCCCCGGGTCCGTTTCCGCCTGCGGCGCCGCGGCCGCGCCTCAATCGCCGGCGGGGCTTGATTTGGTGCCGCGCCGCTGCCCCGGTGCGGGACCGTGCCTGGGCTACTGCCGCACCGTTGCCAGGTGCGGGGCGGTGCCTGCGCCGCTTCCGTGCCGTTGCCCAGGTGCGGGCCGTGCCTGTGCCGCTGGCGCGCCGTGCCCGTCTGCCGCGCCGTTGCCGGGGGCGCTGCCCCCGGGCCCCCCCCCCCCGACACCCCCGCCGGGCGGGGCCTGCGGGGTAGGG
>NZ_JBHYVM010000052.1:0-26309 GCF_042750105.1 Streptomyces sp. NPDC059443
GGCTCCGCCCGGACCCCTGGGGCTCCGCCCCAGACCCCGCGCCTCAAACGCCGGCGGGGCTGGATTTGGCTGATGCCGCCCTTGGCGGGCTGGGATTGCCCGGAGGGCAATTTCAGCCCCGCCGGCGTTTGAGGCGCAGGGGTCCGGGGGCTGGCCCCCGGCCACGGCGGCGCGGTCGGGAGCGGGCCCCGGACACGGATCAGCGCGGCCGGTCCGGGGACACCGCTCGCAGCGACTCCGTGGCGGTCGCGACCAGCCCGTCCGCCCCGCACTCCCGGGCCGCGGCCACCGCCCGCCGCAGCAGCTCGGGATCCCCCCGGTCCTCCCCTAGCGCGGCCAGCGCGAGGGCGAGCTCGTACCCCGCCGGGGACGCCGACAGTAGGGCCACCGACTCCTCCAGCAGGGCGACCCTCCCGGGACCCGGTGGAGCCACCTCCGCCGCCACCCGCAGGGCCTGGCCGATGCCCGACGGGGCGCCGAACGCACGGGCCCGGCGGACCGCGTCCGCGGCCAGCTCGCGGGCCTGCGCCGGGTCCTCCCCGGCCACCGCACGCGCCAGGTGCAGCCGCCACGGGCACCAGGACGGGTTCTGGATCCCCCGCGGGGTGAGCCGGCGGCCCACCGCCTCCAGCTCGGCGGCCGCCGCCTTCGCCTGGCCGCGGGCCAGCAGGAGTTCCGCGTAGACCGTCTGGGAGTCCGGGAAGACCACCGCCGACGGGAAGGGCTCCCCGTACTCGTGTTCGCGCGCCAGCTCCCACGCCTCGTCCACCCGCCCCCGCGCCAGCAGCGTGGTGACGAGGATCGCGATGGCGTACCAGTGCACGGGCGTACGGCGCCCCACGCGCTCGGCGAGCCCCAGCCCGGCCCGCGCCAGCTCCTCCGCCTCCACGAGCCGTCCGCGCCGGTAGCGGATGTACGCGCGCAGGCTGTACGCGAAGGACAGGTGCGCCCCGCGCCAGCCCTGCCGCTCGAACTCGGCGGTGCCGGCCTCGAACAGTTCCTCCGCGCGCCCCGGCCGGTCGGCGTACATGTGCACCATGGCGACCAGGACGGGGACCTCGAAGCCCCGGTCCTCGTAAGCCCAGCTGAAATCGGTTTCGAGCACCCGCCCCGCGTGGTGCAGGACCACCTCGACCGGCTCTCCGCGCAGGCAGGCGTCCCACGCGCGCAGCCCGATGACGTACCGCTCGGTGAGATCGCGGCCGGTCAGCCGGTCGGCGAGCTTCGCGAGGCGCCGCGAGCGGGCCGGGGAGTCGGTCTCGGCGGCGTTGAAGGCGTCCCACATGAACTGCTCGGACTGCAGGCGCAGCCGGGCCCGTACGTCCTGGGTGTGGGGGATCTCCCGGGCGAGGGACTCCGAGGCCTCGGCGAGGCGGTCGCTGTGCGAGAGCACCTGGGCGAGCCTGATCACGATGCCCTGGCGCAGCGCCTGGTCCTCGAAGGGCTCCGCGAGGGCGGCACGCAGGTGGTTGACGGTGTTGGCCGGCTCGGTGAGCAGGGAGGCGCAACCGAGCTCGTAGAGGACGGCCGCGCGTTCGTCGAAGTCCGGGGGTTCGCGCAGGGCCCGGGCGAGCTGGCGGCGGGCGGCTTCGGGGGCCCCGGCCCGGAGGTTCTCGCCGGCGGCCTCGCGCAGGGTGCGCACCACCCACGGGTCGTTCTCGGGGTGGGTCTCCAGCAGGTGGCGGGCGGCCGCGGAGGGCCCGAGCCCGGCGTCGAGGACGGCCGCGGCGGCCTTCCCGTGCAGGGCGACCCGCAGGGCGTCGGGGATGGCCCGGTATATGGCGGTGGCGATGAGCGGGTGGACGAACTCCAGCCCGGCCTCGTCCCGGCCGCCGGGTTCGGCGGGTCCCGCGGGTCCTGCGGGTTCCGCGGCTTCGGCGGCGGCGGACAGGATGCGGGCGTCGCGCAGCCGTCCGGTGGCGTCGACGGCCTCCTCGGTGCCGAGTCCGGCGACCCGGGCGGCGAGTTCCCCGGGGATGTTGGTGCCGAGGACGGCGCAGGCCCAGGCGAAGCGGACGGTGGAGGGGCCGAGGCTGTGCAGGCGGGCGACGAGCCCGCTGCCGCGCTGGGCGGCCGCGAGGTCGCGCAGCAGCGGGGCGCTGGCTTCGACGGGGTCGAGTCCCTTGTCCCGTACCTTCACGGCGAGTTCGACGGCTTCGAAGGGGTTGCCGGTGGTGACGGCCCAGGCTTCGCGGCAGAAGGCGTCGTCTGCGTGGTCTCCGACGGACTCGCGGACCAGGGTGGAGACGGCCTCGGCGGTGAGCGGCGCGAGTGCCAGCGGGCGGTGTCCCGCGCGACCGGGCAGCGTACGGAACGCTTCGGCGTGCGCGGGCAGTTCGTCGGGCCGGTAGGCGACCACGAGGAGCAGCGGGAGGTGTTCGGCGCGCGGGGCGAAGGCGGCCAGCCAGGAGAGGGACTCGGGGTCGGCCCAGTGGGCGTCGTCGAGGACGAGGGCGACGGGGGCGCGCTGGACGATGAGGTGGGTGAGCACCCAGTCGAGTCCGTCGCGCAGGCCCTGGGGGTCGGGCGGGGCGCCCTGTTCGGCGGCGCAGAGGCCGAGGGCGGGACCGACGATGGTGTACCAGCTGCCGAGTACGGCGCGCAGTTCCTCGTCGGTGGTGCCGGCCAGCTGGGGCTGGATGAGCTGGCGGGCGACGTGGAAGGGCTGGCTCTGTTCCTGTTCGCCGCCGCGTGCGGCGAGGACGGTGCAGGCCCGGGCGTGGGCACGGCGGCGGACTTCGGCGAGGAGCGTGGTCTTGCCGAGTCCGGCGGGTCCGGAGAAGGCCAGCAGGGCTCCGCCGGCATCGGGCCCGGGACCGGTGAGCTGGTCCAGGGCCTCGTCCACGGTGGCGAGCTCCGTCTCGCGCTCGAACATCGTGCGCCGTTTGCGGGTCCGGCGTTCCGTCATGGCTGGTACCCCCCAGGCCTGTTCGGAGGATCAGCGTACGCCCGCGCACCCGCGCGGGAAGCCCCGTGCGGAAAATCCCGCTGATCTTCTTTCCGGCGGCCGTCGGGAGGGGTTCGCGCGGCCTCTCCGGGGCGGGTTCAGTCCTCCGCGGAGCGGGCCGCGAGGGCCTCCAGGACGGCCACGGCCTCGGCGGCCCGGTCGGCGGCGACGAAGAGGTGGTCGTGGTGGTAGCCGGCGATGACGTTGCAACTCAGGCCGTGCGCGCCGAGTTCGGTGGCGAAGGCCGCGGTGAGGCCGACGGCGTCGAGCGCGGAGTGGACGCGCAGGGTGATCCAGCCGGCGGTGTACTCGTAGGGCAGCCCGGCCGCATCGGCCTCCTCCTGCCCCAGGACGAGGGTGAGCCCCTCGGGTTCCAGGACGGAGGCGACGGGGGTGAGCCCGGCGAGGGCCTCCGGGTCGGTGTCTCCGGGGATGGTGCAGAACACGTACAGCCCGTCGTTCAGCTCCGGCCGCATTCCGCTCAGCAGTTTCCGCAGGTCGCTCTCTCCGCTCATGCGGCCACCTTACCTATCATCCCGATATGTGGGCCTATCGCCGACCGGAAAGGACGGAGGGGCCGGACATCCACGGGATGTCCGGCCCCTCCGCCGCCCGTCCGGCCGACCAGCCCGTCCGGCCTACGTCAGGTCGAACTCCCCGCCCCGCGCGTTCAGGACGAACTTGCGCCACTCGTCCGGCGCGAAGATCAGCGAGGGGCTTTCGGGGCGGTCGCCGTTGCGCATGGCGATGAACCCCTCCACGAAGGCGATCTGGACGTCACCCGCCCCCCGGCTGCTCGACTGCCAGTCCGCCTCGGTCAGATCGAGGTCCGGCTTGCTCCAGCCGGCCGGCGCCTGTGAAGTCATGCTCTCTGCCACGTGCGTGCTCCTCCCGGTACTCCCGGTACGTCGTCCGGGGGCAAGGTTAGCCATCGCACGGCGTGCCGCACAGGCCACGGTGCGTCACTCGTGGCCGGTGCGGCGCCCTTTTCGGAAACGGGATTCCGATCGGGCCCCGGTCAGGAGGCCGGCGGTTCGGCTCCCACCAGCCACATCGCGAAGAACTGTGCCCCGCCCCCGTACGCGTGCCCCATCGCCCGCCGCGCGTCCGGGACTTGGTGCTCCCCGGCTTGGCCGCGCACCTGAAGGGCCGCTTCCGCGAAGCGGATCATGCCGGAGGCGCCGATCGGGTTGGTGGACAGGACACCGCCCGAAGGGTTGACCGGAAGGTCTCCGTCGAGTTCCGTGACCCCGGCCTCGGTGAGCTTCCAGCCCTCGCCCTCCTCGGCGAAACCGAGGTTCTCCAGCCACATCGGCTCGTACCAGGAGAACGGCACGTACATCTCCACCGCGTCGATCTCCCGGCGCGGATCGGTGATCCCGGCCTGCCGGTAGACGTCGGCCGCGCAGTCCTTGCCCGCCTGCGGGGAGACGAAGTCCTTGCCCGCGAAGAGGGTCGGCTCGCTGCGCATCGCCCCGCCGTGCACCCAGGCCGGCGGCTTGGGCGAACGGGCCGCGCCCGCCCGGTCGGTGAGGATCATCGCGCAGGCGCCGTCGGAGGAGGGACAGGTCTCGGAGTACCGGATGGGGTCCCACAGCATCGGCGAGGCCTGGACCTTCTCCAGGGTGATGTCGTGCTCGTGGAGGTGGGCGTACGGGTTCTTCAGCGCGTTGCGGCGGTCCTTGTACGCGACGAGGGACCCCACCGTGTCGGGGGCCCCGGTCCGCCGCATGTACGCGCGCACGTGCGGGGCGAAGAACCCGCCGGCCCCCGCCAGCAGCGGCTGCTGGAAGGGGACGGGCAGCGAGAGCCCCCACATGGCGTTGGACTCCGACTGCTTCTCGAAGGCCAGGGTCAGCACCGTGCGGTGGACGCGGGCGGCGACCAGGTTGGAGGCGACGAGCGCCGTGGAGCCGCCCACCGAACCGGCCGTGTGCACGCGGAGCATGGGCTTGCCGACCGCGCCGAGGGCGTCGGCCAGGTACAGCTCCGGCATCATCACGCCCTCGAAGAAGTCGGGGGCCTTGCCGATGACCACCGCGTCGATGTCCGCCCAGGTCAGCTCGGCGTCCGCGAGCGCGCGGGCCGCCGCCTCGCGCACCAGCCCCGCGATGGAGACGTCGTGGCGGGCTGCGACGTGCTTGGTCTGGCCGATCCCGACGATCGCCACGGGCTCCTTGCCCGGCGCGGCGGAGGTGCTCATGCTCGGTCCCCTTCCAGGACGGCGACCAGGTTCTGCTGGAGGCAGGGGCCGGAGGTGGCGTGCGCGAGGGCCCGGTCGGACTCACCGCGGTGGATGCGGGCCGCCGCCTCACCGATCCGGATCAGACCCGCGGCCATGACCGGATTGGCGGCGAGCGCCCCGCCGGACGGGTTGACGCTCACGGACCCGTCGAGTCCCAGGGCCTTGCGCAGCACGACCTCCTGGGAGGAGAACGGCGCGTGCAGTTCGGCCGTGTCCACCGGCCCCTCGAAGACACCCGCGTGCTCGGCGGCGATCCGCGTGGACGGGGAGTCGGTGAGGTCGCGCAGCCCGAGGCTGTGCGCCTCGATGCGGTGGTCGATGCCGGTGATCCAGGCGGGCCGTTCGCACAGCCGCCGCGCCACGTCCCCGGCGGCCAGGATGACGGCGGCCGCGCCGTCGCCGATGGGCGGGCAGTCGCCGGTGCGCAGCGGGGCCACCTGGTAGTCGCCCTGCGCGACGGCTCCGCTGAGCTGGGCGTACGGGTTGGCGCTCGCCGAAGCCCGGCTCCGGGCGCCGATCGCGGCCAGCGCGGCCTCGTCGGTCTCCCCCGAGTCGATGAGCGCCTGCGCCTGGAGGGCGGCCAGGGCCACGGAGTCGGGCCAGAGCGGAGCCACGTAGTAGGGGTCGAGCTGGCGCGTCAGTACGTCCCTTACGGACCCCGGGGAGGATTTCCCGTACGCGTACACGAGCGCGGTGTCGGCCTCGCCGGTCTGGATCTTGACCCAGGCCTCGTACAGGGCCCAGGCTCCGTCCATCTCCACGTGGGACTCGGAGATCGGCGGCCAGGCGCCGACACCGTCGAGGGTCATGGTGAAGGAGAAGGCCCGGCCCGCGAGGTAGTCGCTGGAGCCGGAGCAGGTGAAGCCGATCTCGCCCGCCTTCAGGCCGGTCTGGGCCAGCACCTGGTGCAGGACCGGCATGACCATTTCGACTTCGCTGAGCTCGTCCGTGCGGCGCCGGTGGTCGCTCTGCGCGAAGGCCACGACGGCGACCTCGCGCGCGTGCCTGGTCGTGTGCCCGGTCGCGTGCCCGGTCGTCTTCGGCGTCGCCATCAGATGAGCTCCTTGTACGCGTCGTAGTCCGCGTCCGGCTCGCCGGTGGGGCGGTAGTGGTCGGGGTAGCGGCCGCCTTCGGTCCATACGGGTTCCACGCGCAGGCCCATGCGGACCTGGTCGTACGGGATTCCGCCGATCCGGCCGTGGAGGGCGAGGCCGGCGCCGTCGAGGGCGATGTGGGCGTAGACGTAGGGCACTTCGATGTCGAGGTTCTTGGCCTTGATGTTGACGATGCAGTACGTGGTGACCGTGCCCGCCGGACCGACCTCGACCCGGTCGGTGGTGGCGACCCCGCAGGTGGGGCAGGCGCCGCGCGGGGGCACGTACACCTTGTGGCAGGAGGGGCAGCGCTCGCCGATGGTCTTCTGCTCGGAGAGGCCGGCGATGTACGCGGTCTGCGCGCGACCGGGGCTGTACGTGTAGTCCAGCCGGGCTTCCGCCACGATGCCGGTGACGGCGTCGGCGAACTCCCCGCTGTGCGGGGTCGCGTGCGCGGCGTCACCTGCCTCCTGTGTCTCCGCGGGCTCGAAGCAGGCGATGTCGGTGATCGCCCCGGCCCGCTCCGCGGCCCACCGCACCCGGACCCGCATTCCGGTGCGCACGGCCTCCGGGCCGGGCACGTCGAGGGCGTGGAGCATCGCGGTGTCGGCGCCGTCGAGGCGCACCAGGACCCAGGCGAAGGGGGTGGCCAGGGGCTGGCTCGGGCGCGGGGATCCGTTCCACGCCCAGGTGGTCACGGTCCCGGTGGTACCCACCTCGACCAGGTCGCGGATCTCCTCGGCGGTGACGGGGTCGTACTCCACGGGCGGCACCATCACCTTGCCGTCGGCGGTGGTGACCCCGAGGACGACGCCTTCGCGCAGCCCGGTGAGAAAGGCACTCTGCACGGGCCCGAGGGACCGGGTGAAGGGGAACTCGACGACGAGGGGCGCGCGGAGGATCTCGGGTGGGGAGGGGGCTGTCATGGGTCGGTCTCCGATCTTCGGGTTTCGAAAGGGGTCTGCCAGCTGACGCAAATCCAGCCCCGCCGGCACAACTTCAGCCCCGCCGGCGTTTGAGGCGCGGGGGTCCGGGGGCGGAGCCCCTGGCAACGGCGCCGCACCCGCGTACGGACCGGTACGGCCACGGGCTCGGGCAGGCGGGGGACCGGCTACTCCCGCCGATACACCGCGGGCCGCTTCTCGGCGAAGGCCCGCGCGCCCTCCTTCGCATCCGCGGTATCGAAGATCGGCCACCCCCGCAGGAGCTCCGCCGCGAGCCCCTCCGACTCCGTCATCTCGGCCGCCTCGTAGACGGACGCCTTCACCGCCTCCACCGCCAACGGCCCACACGCGTTGATCTTCTCCGCGATCTCCAGCGCAGCCGCAAGCGCCGTACCGTCCGGCACCACCCGCCCGACGAGCCCGATCCTGGCCGCCTCCTCGGCCCCGTAGGGCCGCCCGGTCAGCAGCATCTCCAGCGCGTGCGTGCGCGGTATCTGCCGCTGCAACCGCACCGTCGAGCCGCCGATCGGGAAGAGCCCCCGCTTGACCTCGAACAGACCGAAGGTGGCGCCCTCCCCCGCGACCCGGATGTCCGTCCCCTGGAGGATCTCCGTCCCGCCGGCCACGCAGTAGCCCTCGACCGCCGCGATGACCGGCTTGCGCGGCCGGTGATGGCGGAGCATCGCCTTCCAGTGCAGGTCCGGGTCGGCCTTGAGCCGGTCCCTGTAGTGGTCGCCCTCCATGCCCTTGCCGGCCAGCGCCTTCAGGTCCATTCCGGCGCAGAAGTCCCCGCCGGCGCCCGTCAGCACCACCGAGCGGATCGTGTCGTCCGCGTCCGCCTCCAGCCAGCCGTCGTACAGCCCCACCAACAGCGGCAGCGAAAGCGCGTTCTTCGCCTCTGGCCTGTTCATGGTGAGCACCAGCGTGGCGCCGTGGCGTTCCACGGTCAGGTGTTCTGTCCCACCCATTGCCGTCCTCCCGTCTCAAGACCTAGAACAGGTTGCAGGAGGGGCGGGTGCAGTTCAATAGTTTTCTGACACCCAGTCAGATTTATTGGACGGTCCCCTTCCCAGTTGGGGTTGGCGACGCTCTAATGACCGCCGAGCAGACCAGCCATGGGATTTTCTGGGTCAGGAGGACCGGTGGAGTACAACATTGCCGACCTGTTCGAGTCGGTCGTGGACGTGGTCCCGGACCGCGAGGCCCTCGTGTACGTGGACCACCCCGGGACCGGCGCCGAGCGCCGCCTCACGTACGCGGAGCTGGACGCGGCGGCGAACCGCATCGCGCACCATCTGCTGGACAGCGGGCTGAAGGCCGGCGAGCACCTGGGCCTGCACCTCTACAACGGGATCGAGTACCTGCAGACCGTCCTGGCCTGCCTGAAGGCCCGGCTGGTGCCGGTGAACGTGAACTACCGCTACGTGGAGGAGGAGCTGGTCTACCTCTACAACGACGCCGATCTGGCGGCGCTCGTCTTCGAGGGCGAGTTCACCGAGCGGGTCACCGCGGCGCTGCCGCAGACTCCGAAGCTCCGCCACCTGATCCGGGTCGGGCCGACCCCCGAGGGGACTCCGGAGCCCTCGATCGCGCCGGTCGCGTACCCGGACGCGGAGGCCGCCGGATCGCCCGGGCGCGGTTTCCCGCCCCGCTCACCCGATGATCTGTTCATCATCTACACCGGCGGTACGACCGGCATGCCCAAGGGCGTCATGTGGCGCGCCGAGGACCTCTTCTTCGCCGGCCTCTTCGGCGGGGAGCCCTCCGGCGAGCCGGTGAAGCGGCCCGAGGAGCTGGCCGAGCGGGTCGCTTCGAAGGGCGCCGGGCTCACCTTCTTCCCCGCTCCCCCGCTGATGCACGGCACGTCCACCCTGACCTCGTTCATCGCCTTCAACTACGGCCAGCGGGTGGTCATCCACCGCAAGTACGCGCCCGAGGAGGTGCTGCGCACCATCGAGAAGGAGAAGGTCTCCAGCGTCTCGCTGGTGGGCGACGCGATGCTGCGGCCGCTCATCGACGCCCTGAACGGCCCGCTGAAGGGCACGGACCTCTCCTCCCTCTTCAGCGTCTCCTCGTCCGGCGCGATCATGTCCGAGACGGTGCGCGCCGAATTCCAGAAGCTCGTGCCGAACGTCGTTCTCCTGAACAACTTCGGCTCGTCCGAGTCCGGCTCGAACGGCCGTGCCACGAACGACTCCGGCCCGGAGAAGGGCTTCCGACTGGAGGTCAACGAGCGGACCCAGGTGGTGGACCCGGTCACCCACGAGCCGGTGCCGGTGGGCGAGCCGGGGCGGCTCGCGCAGCGCGGCTACGTACCGCTGGGCTACTACAACGACCCCGTCAAGACCGCCGAAACCTTCTTCCAGAAGGGATCGGAGCGGTGGGTGCTGCTCGGCGACATGGCGACGGTGGACGAGCAGGGCATCGTCACCGTTCTCGGCCGCGGTTCGCAGTGCATCAACACGGGCGGCGAGAAGGTGTATCCGGAGGAGGTCGAGCAGGCGCTGAAGTCCCACCCGGACGTCTACGACGCCCTGGTCGCCGGGGTCGCGGACCCGACGTGGGGCAGCCACGTGGCCGCGGTGGTCCAGGTCCGGGAGGGCGCGGCGGAGCCGACACTGGACGAGATCCAGGCCCACTGCCGCACCAAGCTCGCGGGCTACAAGATCCCCCGCCAGCTCGTCATCACCCCCGCCATCCAGCGCTCCCCGAGCGGCAAGGCGGACTACCGCTGGGCGAAGTCGGTGGCGACGGAGGCGGACGCGGACGCGGACCGCTAACGCGGGACCCGGAACCCCGGGCCACCGGGCCCCGTAACGCGCGCCGCGCGGTACGGGGCCTTCCGCGTCCGCCCGGCAAGATCCGACGGCCTAGGCGGCTGAGCAGTTCCGCCGCGAGCATGCGGGTCCAGGCCGCCAGTTCGGGGCGGTCCGTGCCCTGGCCCAGTGCGTCGGACTGGGCCTCCGTGAGGCGGAGCGGGCCGGGGTCCTCCAGCAGGTGGGCCACCTCGGAGAGCAGGCCGGCCAGGCGGCGGGCGCCGGGGGCGCCGAGGCGGACGGTTACCGCGGGGTCGATGACGGACACGGCCGCCGCCTCCCTTCACCGGAGCCCCTCATTCGACCGTACGCCCCCGTCCTCGCGGTCGCCGCTCAGGCCCCGGCCTCGCCGCTCAGGCCCCGGTGGCTAGGAACCGCTCGATCCGGGTCGTGAACCACGGCGCGTCGTCGAGCCACGGGAAGTGCCCGCCCGCCGGCTGGACGGCGGTAACGCCCCGCGGGAAGAGCGCGGCCAGGCGGGCCGCGAGGGCCGGGCCGGGGTTGGAGTCCAGCTCCCCGGCGAACACCAGGACCTCGGCCTCGACCCCGCGCAGCGCGGCCCGGGTGGCGGGCGGGTCGAAGGCCCCCGCGCCCGCGAAGGCGGCGGCGGCCTTCGCGTTCTTCTGGACCGGGCTCAGCGCCGCGTGCGCCCGCGCCGCCTCGTCCCAGCGGCCGTAGGCGAGCGGCATGGCCGCCGTCCAGTCGGCGTCGTCGGGGGTGGTTCCGGCGGCCAGGGCCGCAAGTGCCCGCTCGTAGGCCGCGATGGCCGTGTCGTACGGCTCGCCGCCCGCCCGTCGGCGGACCTCCGCCAGCTGCACCTCGGGGGTCTCCGTGAGGTCCACGGCCCAGCAGGTCGGGGTGAGGAGGACCAGCCGTCGCAGCCGCCTCGGGTGCGCGGCCGCGTAGAGCTGGGCGAGGTTCCCGGCCGCCGAGTGGGCCAGTACGTCCATGGTTTCCAGGCCGAGGTGCATCCGCAGCGCCTCGACATCGGCGACCTGGTGGTCCACGCGGTACGTCGACCGGTCCGCCGGGATCGCCGAGTCCCCGGTGCCGCGCAGGTCGAGCAGGATCAGGCGGCGTCCGGCGGACAGCCCGCCGAGGTCCCCGAGGTACGCGGAGGCCCGCATGGCGCCGCCGGGAAGGCAGACCAGCGGCTCTCCTTCGCCTTGTACGTGATAGGCGAGTTCGGTTCCGTCGTATGTGGTGAAGGTGCAGGTGGAGGGGGTGGCGGAGTGCGGGGAGATCGACATGGGGATCATCCCAGCAGACGATCACCCGTTCGAGTAATTGATTTGGCCGCCGAGGTCCGGCAATCTACCGAATGATCGGTCGGTTGACTCGTAAAGGGGTGGGCGGCACATGAACGCGTACACGAAGGGCCACGGCGGTATCGACGAGGGCGAGCGGATGGGGCCGGAGGAGCTGGCCGCGCTCCAGCTGGAGCGCCTGCGCGCGACCCTGCGCCGGGCCTACGACCACGTGCCCTTCTACCGGCAGGCCTTCGACGAGGCCGGTCTCCATCCCGACGACTGCCGCTCACTCGCCGATCTCGCCCTGTTCCCCTTCACCACCAAGAGCGATCTGCGCGATCAGTACCCCTTCGGAATGTTCGCCGTCCCGCGCTCCGAGGTGCGCCGCATCCACGCGTCGAGCGGCACCACGGGCCGACCGACCGTCGTGGGCTACACCGAGGGGGACCTTTCCACCTGGGCGGACGTCGTCGCCCGGTCGATCCGCGCGGCGGGCGGCAGACCGGGCCAGATGGTCCACATCGCCTACGGGTACGGCCTGTTCACCGGCGGCCTGGGCGCGCACTACGGCGCGGAGCGCCTGAGCTGTACGGTCGTGCCCGCCTCGGGCGGGATGACCGACCGCCAGGTCCGGCTGATCCAGGACTTCCGGCCGGAGGTCATCATGGTCACCCCCTCGTACATGCTGACCCTGCTGGACGAGATGGAGCGCCAGGGCATCGACCCGCGCGCCACCTCGCTCCGTACGGGGATCTTCGGCGCTGAGCCGTGGACGGAGGAGATGCGCCGCGAGATCGAGGAACGGCTCGACATCGACGCGGTGGACATATACGGCCTGTCCGAGGTGATGGGCCCGGGCGTCGCGCAGGAATTCGCCGAGACCAAGGACGGCCTCCACATATGGGAGGACCACTTCTACCCGGAGGTGGTCGACCCGCTGACCGGCGCCGTGCTGCCGGAGGGCGAGTCCGGGGAGCTGGTCTTCACCTCGCTCACCAAGGAGGCGATGCCCGTCATCCGCTACCGCACCCGGGACCTGACCCGGCTGCTGCCCGGCACCGTCCGGCCCGCCTTCCGTCGGATGGAGAAGATCACGGGGCGCAGCGACGACATGATCATCCTGCGCGGGGTGAATCTCTACCCGACCCAGATCGAGGAGGTCCTCCTGCGCATACCGGCCCTGGCTCCCCACTTCCAGCTCCGCCTGACCCGGGAAGGCCGGCTGGACGCCCTGACGGTACGGGTGGAGGCGCGCCGGGAGAGCGACCCCGGTCAGCGGGAGGCCGCGGCCGCCGCCGTGGTCCGGGCCGTCAAGGAGGGCGTCGGGGTCTCCGTCGCGGTGGAGGTGGTGGATCCGGAGACCCTGGAGCGCTCGGTCGGCAAGATCAAGCGCCTGGTGGACCTCCGGGAGGTCTGAGCCCCCGGCCCGGCGGGCTCCGGCGGCCCCACGGCCCGCCGTCCGATCCACCCCTTCGGGCCACTTCGGGGGCCCGCCCGGGAGCCGGCGGGCCGGTCCGGGTAGGGGAAGAGGCGTGACCTCGACCTTCCGCCGGCTCCACGACCGGCTCCAGGCCTCCCAGGCCGGGCTGGCCTGGAGCCGTGGCCGGGAGATGGAGCTGATGCACCGGGCGATGGGCTTCGCGGCCCTCGGCTTCCTGACCCTGGTGCCGCTGCTGGTCGTCGTCGCGGCCGCCGCGCCCGGCAGCGGCTCGGGCTTCGGCCGCTGGCTCGGCCAGGCGCTCGGGGTGACGGCGTACTCGCGGGAGCGGGTCGAGATGCTGTTCGGCGCGGCGGACCAGGCGCTGGAGCGGACCACGGCCTTCGGCCTCGCCGCCCTGGCCGTCTTCGGCCTGACCTTCGGCTCCGCGGTGCAGACCGGGTACGAGAAGGTCTGGGACCTCCCGACGGCCCGCTGGCACACCATGTGGCGGCACGTCGTCTGGCTCGCCCTGCTGGTCTGCTACCTCGCGCTGCTGGTCGTCATCCCCTCCCCCTCGGACAACGCCCCCGGCACGATCCTGGGCACCACGGGTGATGTCATCGGCACCGGCCTGTTCTTCTGGTCCTCCCAGTGGATGCTCCTGGGCGGCCGGGTCCGCTGGCGCGCGCTGCTCCCGGGAGCGGCGGCCACCAGCCTCGGCCTGCTGGGCCTGCGGATCTTCTCGCAGCTGGTGTTCTCCCCGCTGATCGCCTCCAACGCCGTGACCTACGGCCCCTTCGGCACCCTCCTGGTCGTCCAGTCCTGGCTCGTCGGCGTCGGCTTCGTGGTGTACGGCGGCGCCCTCGTCGGCCGCCTCGTCCACGAACACCTCACCTTCCGCCGCCTCCGATCCTCCGACCTCCTGGAGGATTAGGTCGTCTCTTTCGGATCTTGCCGGTCAGCGGAGCTCCAGCACTCCGGGGCGCTGCCCTTCGGCGATCTGGACCAGCCAGTCGAAGACGGTCGCCCCCTCCCCCCGCCGCGCGGCGGCCAGTTCCTCGCCGACGCGCGTCCGGTTCGTCGGATGGCAGCGCCCCAGCACCTTCTCCAGCTGGCGAGCCGTCTCGGGGTGCCCGAGCATCCGCCGCGAAACCTCGTGACGGCGCCACACGATCCTGAAATCACCGTCGTCGGGGGTGCCGAAGCCGCCGCGGAGACAGTCGTTGAAGGCGTCGAGGTTCCCCCCGAAATAGCCGCCGGGGCCGTTCACCGCCTCACCGATGACGAGCCAGAAGTCCTCCAGCGTGCGGATCCGTTCACCGTCGAGTTCATAGATCGTGGTCACGGCAACGAGGTTACGGGGTGTCAGGCGGGGTCCGAGAAGCGGTCGCGGAGCTCGCGCTTGAGGATCTTGCCGCTCGCGTTGCGGGGCAGGGAGTCCACGAAGACCACCCTCTTCGGGGCCTTGAAGTGCGCCAGCTCCTGGCGGGCGTAGGCCATGAGCTCGGCCTCCGTCACCTCGCCGCGCGGGACCACCACCGCCGTGACCGCCTCGATCCACCGCTCGTCCGGCAGGCCCACCACGGCCGCCTCGGCCACGCCCGGGTGGGTGTACAGCACGTCCTCCACCTGCCGGGAGGCGACCAGCACCCCGCCCGAGTTGATGACGTCCTTCACCCGGTCCACCACCGTGAAGTACCCCTCCGCGTCCCGGACCGCGAGGTCCCCGGAGCGGAACCAGCCGTCACGGAAGGCCTTCTTCGTCGCCTCCGCGTCGTTCCAGTAGCCCCGGCACAGCTGCGGGGACCGGTACACCACCTCCCCGGCGGTGCCGTCCGGCACGTCCGCCCCGTCCTCGTCCACGACCCGGGCCTCCACGTGGCGGACCGGCCGCCCGCACGAATCCATCCGCCCCTCGTGCTCCTCCGGCCGCAGCACCGTGGCCAGCGGCCCGATCTCGCTCTGGCCGAAGCAGTTGTAGAAGCCGAGTCCGGGCAACCGCGCGCGCAGCCGTTCCAGGACGGGCACCGGCATGATCGAGGCCCCGTAGTACGCCTTGGTCAGCGCGGACAGGTCGCGCACGGCGAAGTCCGGGTGGTTGGCCAGGCCGATCCACACGGTCGGCGGCGCGAACAGGCTGTCCGCCTCCCCCGCCTCCACCAGGTCGAAGATCTCCGCCGCGACCGGGGCGTCGACCACCGTGTTGCGCGCGCCGACCGCCAGGTACGGCAGCAGGAACACGTGCATCTGCGCCGAGTGGTACAGCGGCAGGGAGTGGACCGGCAGGTCCTCCTCCGTCAGGTCCAGGGAGGCGATCGCGCTCTCGTACTCGTGGCAGAGCGCCTCGTGCGTCATCATCGCGCCCTTCGGCAGGGCGGTCGTCCCGGAGGTGTAGAGCAGCTGCGCGAGCAGCGACGGGTCCTCGCTCCGGGCGTAGGGCGCCGGTTCGGCCAGCTCCCCGAGGAAGGAGCCGGGTGCGTCGCGCAGCGGCCGTACGGCGAACCCGGCGGGGACCCGCCCGGCCAGGTCGGGGTCGGCGAGGACGAGCGAGCTCGCGGAGTTCTCCAGGATGTACGCGAGGTCCGCGCCCGTGAGGTTCTGGTTGACCGGGACGTGCGTGAGCCCGGCCCGCGCGCAGGCGAGGAAGGCGAGGAGGTAGGCGTCGGAGTTGTGCGCGAAGGTCGCGACCCGGTCCCCTTCGGACAGCCCGTACCGGCCGCGCAGCACGGCCGCGCCCGTGGAGACGGCCGCGTCGAGTTCCGCGTAGGTCCAGGTCCGCTCGCGGTAGCGGACCGCCGTCCGGTCGGGGACGCGCCGGGCGCTGTCGTGGAGCAGTCCGTCGACCGTGTTCTTCCGCACTGACGTCATACCGGGATCCTCGTCTCCCCGCACGTACGAGGTCAATGACCGGAACGCCTGCGACACCAGGGATACCAAACGGGATGTTGACAGAACATCAGGTGGCCTGCATGAGTGTGCAGGCACAGAAGCACCACCCGCCCGCACGGGCAACTCTGCCCGACCGCAGGCTACTTGGGAGGTACGTTGCACTTCTTCAATGGACATCGCCGCACCCGTCCGCTCCTCCGCCGGGTCGCCCTCACCGGCGCCACCCTGCTCGCCGCCACCGCGGCCATACCCCAGGCCGCCGCCCAGGAGCATGGCTCCGGCCCCTCCGGCGGCGGCCTGTCCGCCGTGATCCGGTACACCGAGAACGGCATCCCGCACATCGTGGCCCAGGACTACGCCCACCTCGGTTTCGGCACCGGCTGGGCGCAGGCCGCCGACCAGGTGTGCGTGCTCGCCGACGGGTTCCTGACCGTTTCCGGGGAGCGCTCGCGCTGGTTCGGCCCCGATGCCGCGCCCGACGGTTCGCTCTCCTCTGCCGCCAGGAACCTCTCCAGCGACCTGTACTTCAAGGGCGTCCGCGATTCCGGCGCCGTGGAGAAGCTGCTCGCCACGCCCGCGCCGGCCGGGCCGAGCAAGGACGCCAAGGAGCTGATGCGCGGCTGGGCCGCCGGCTACAACGCCTGGCTCGCGCAGAACAAGATCACCGACCCGGCCTGCAAGGACGCCAAGTGGGTCCACCCGGTCGGCATCACCGACGTGGCCGCCCGCGGGTACGCCGTGGCCGTGCTCGGCGGCCAGGGCCGCGCCGTCGACGGCATCACCGCGGCGCAGCCGCCGGTCGCGGCCACGGCCCGCGGCGCGGCCCCGAGCGGAGCCGGTGGCACCGCCAGCGCAAGCGGCACCGGCGATCCCGATCCCGCCACGACGGCCGAGGCGGCCCGGGAGCTCTTCGACACCACCCGCTACGACATGGGTTCCAACGCGGTGGCCTTCGCCGGTTCCACCACCGCGAACGGCAAGGGGCTGCTGCTCGGCAACCCGCACTACCCGTGGCAGGGCGGCCGCCGGTTCTGGCAGTCGCAGCAGACCATCCCCGGCGAGCTGAACGTCTCGGGCGGCTCGCTGCTCGGCACCGCCGTGGTGAACATCGGCTTCAACGAGAAGGTGGCCTGGAGCCACACCGTGGCCACCGGCACCCCCGTCAACCTGCACCAGCTGACCCTCGACCCCGCCGACCCGACCGCCTACCTGGTGGACGGGAAGCCGGAGAAGATGACCCGCCGCGAGGTCGGCGTACAGGTGGCGGGCAGCACGGATCCCGTCACCCGCACCCAGTGGTGGACCCGCTACGGCCCGGTCGTCTCCAACCTCGGCCCCGGCCTCCCGCTGCCCTGGACGGCGACCACCGCGTACGCGCTGAACGACCCCAACGCTTCGAACCTGCGCGCCTCCGACACCTCCCTCGCCATCGGCAAGGCCCGCTCCGTCGCCGGGATCCAGGACGCCCTGCGGCGCACCCAGGGCCTGCCGTGGATCAACACCATCGCCGCGGACTCGGCCGGCGGCACCCTCTTCACCCAGTCACAGGTGCTCCCCCGGATCACCGACGAGCTCGTCGCCCGCTGCTCGACCCCGCTCGGCAGGGCCACGTACCCGTCCTCGGGGCTGGCGGTGCTGGACGGTTCGCGCGGCGACTGCACGCTCGGCTCGGATCCGGACGCGGTGCAGCCGGGGATCTTCGGCCCGGGGAAGGCGCCGACACTGCGCGACGCCCCGTACGCGGAGAACTCCAACGACAGCGCCTGGCTGGCCAATGCCTCGACTCCGGTCACCGGCTACGAGCGGATCTGGGGCAATACCGGCACCCAGCGCTCGATGCGCACCCGGGGCGCGGTGGAGGACGTGTCCGCGATGGCCGCCAAGGGCGGGCTGACCGTGGCCGACCTGCAGAAGCAGCAGTTTGCGAACCGGGTCCCGGCCGGTGACCTGGCGGCGGCCGACGCGGCGAAGGCCTGCGCGGCCCTGCCCGGCGGAAGCGCTACGGGCAGCGATGGCGCGGCCGTGGACGTTTCGGCGGCCTGCGGGGTGCTGGCGGCCTGGGACCACACGGCGGACACGTCGAGCCGCGGGGCGCTGCTCTTCGACCGGTTCTGGCGGAAGCTGACCCAGAACACGCCGGTCAAGGACCTGTGGCTGGTGCCGTTCTCGGCGGCCGATCCGGTCCACACGCCGCGCACGCTCAACCAGGCGGCGCCCGGGATCGGGCGGGCGCTCGCCGACACGGTCACGGAGCTGAAGGCGGCGGGCATCGCGCTGGACGCCCCGCTCGGCGAGAACCAGTTCGTTGTGCGCAACGGGGAGAAGCTGCCGGTGGGCGGCGGTACCGAGGCGCTGGGCGTCTGGAACAAGATCGAGGCGCCGTGGAACGCGGCGGCCGGCGGCTACCCGGAGGTCGTGCACGGCTCCAGCCACATCCAGGCGGTCGGCTGGGACGGCAGCCGCTGCCCGGTGGCGCGCACGCTGCTCACGTACAGCCAGTCCTCGAATCCGAACTCCCCCCACTACGCCGACCAGACCCGGCTCTTCTCGCAGGAGCGCTGGGTGAAATCGCGGTTCTGCGAGTGGGACATCCTCACTTCGCCGCAGCTGAAGGTGGTCTGGCCGCGCGAGCGGCGCTGACCGGCGGCTGATGCGCGTACGGCCGGCCGCTCCCTCGAAGGGGGCGGCCGGCCGTACGTGTGCCGGGGCGCGGGCCGTACGTGTACCGGGGCGCGGTCAGGGGCTGATGGCGAGGAAGAGGTAGGCGGCGAGCAGCACGATGTGGACTCCGCCCTGGAGCAGCGTGGCGCGGCCCGGGACGATGGTGAGGGCGCCGACGACTACGGTCAGAGCGAGCAGCACCATGTGCGTCGGGTCGAGGCCGAGCACCAGCGGGCCGGTGAGCCAGACCGAGGCGAGCGCGATGGCGGGGATGGTGAGGCCGATGCTGGCGATGGCGGAGCCGTAGGCAAGGTTGAGGCTGGTCTGCACGCGGTCGCGGCGGGCGGCGCGGACGGCGGCGAGGGTCTCGGGCGCCAGGACGAGCAGGGCGATGATCACACCGACGACGGCGTAGGGCAGACCGGCACTGGCGACCCCGCGTTCGATGGTCGGGGAGACGGCCTTGGCGTTGCCGACGACGGCGACGAGCGCGACGAGCAGCAGGCCGAGGCTGATCAGGGCGGCGCGGGCGGTGGGCGGCTCGGCGTGCTCCGCACCGTCGGAGTCCGCGCCGGCTTCGGCCGCGGCTGCCGCCTTGGCGGCTTCCTTGCGGATCCGCTTCGTGTCGACGGGCAGGAAGTAGTCGCGATGGCGGACGGTCTGGACGGCGACGAAGAGTCCGTAGAGGGCGAGGGAGGCGCTCGCGGCGAAGGCGAGCTGGGCCGTGGAGAACTCGGGGCCCGGCTTGCTGGTGGTGAAGGTGGGCAGCACGAGGCTGAGTACGGCGAGCGTGGCAACGGTGGCCAGGGCCGCACCCGAGCCCTCGGCGTTGAAGACGGCGACGCGGTTGCGCAGGGCCCCGACCAGCAGGGACAGGCCGACGATGCCGTTGCACGTGATCATGACGGCGGCGAAGACGGTGTCCCGGGCGAGGGAGGCGGTCTTGTCCCCGCCGTCGGCCAGCAGGGTGACGATGAGCGCCACTTCGATGACGGTGACGGCCACGGCGAGGACGAGGGAACCGAAGGGTTCGCCGACCCGGTGGGCGACCACTTCGGCGTGATGGACCGCCGCCAGGACCGCGCCCGCCAGGCAGAGGGCCACCAGGGCCACGGCGAATGAGGGCAGGTCGCGTCCCCAGCTGAAGGCGAGCGCGACGAGCGCCACCATGGGGACCATGACGGTCCAGTCGGTCAGGGGGGTTCTGTGCGTTGCCGTACTCATATCAGCCAACTTGCCAGAAGTGTCCCCCCGGTGCGCCGCAACACCCGCCGCCACACGTCTGACGTGGCACTTCTCACCAAACGCCCGGGCGTGGCGGGCGGCGCGCCGCTACATCGCGCGCTCGTGGCCCTCCCAGTACGGCTCGCGCAGGCGGCGCTTGTACAGCTTGCCGTTGGGATCGCGCGGCATCGTCTCGATGAAGTCCACGGTCTTGGGCCGCTTGTAACCGGCCAGCTGGCGCTCGCAGTGGTGGAGGATCTCCGCCGCCAGCGCGTCGCTCGCCGCGAACCCCTCGGCGGGCTCGATGACCGCCTTGACCTCCTCGCCCCAGGAGGGGTGCGGGATGCCGAAGGCCGCGGCGTCCGCGACCGCCGGATGGGTGAGCAGGGCCGACTCGATCTCGGCCGGGTAGATGTTCACCCCGCCCGAGATGATCATGTCGATCTTGCGGTCGCGGAGGAAGAGGTAGCCCTCCTCGTCCATCAGCCCGAGGTCGCCGACGGTGAAGAAGTCGCCGATGCGGTTCTTCTTCGTCTTGCCCTCGTCCTTGTGGTAGCTGAAGCCGCCGGTGTTCATCTTGATGTAGACGGTGCCGAGTTCCCCGGCGGGCAGCCGCTCGCCCTCGTCGTCGAAGATGGCGAGTTCACTGATCGGCCATGCCTTGCCGACGGTTCCCGGCTTCTTCAGCCAGTCCTCGGCCGTCGCGAAGGCGCCGCCGCCCTCGCTCGCCGCGTAGTACTCCTCCACGCACCGGCCCCACCAGTCGATCATCGCCCGCTTGACGTGGTCGGGACAGGGTGCGGCGCCGTGGATGGCGTGCCTCATGGACGAGACGTCGTACGAGTCCTTCGTGTCCTGCGGGAGCGCCAGCAGCCGGTGGAACTGCGTCGGCACCATGTGGGTGTGGGTGCAGGAGTGAGCGTCGATCAGGCGGAGCATCTCCTCGGGGGTCCACTTGTCCATGAGGACCAGCGGGTGCCCGATGTGCAGGGCGGCGGCCGCGAACTGGAGTACGGCCGTGTGGTAGAGCGGTGAGCACACCAGGTGGACGTTGCCGTCGAAGGGCCGGATTCCGAAGATGCCGAGGAAGCCGCCGAGGTACGTCTCCTCCGGGAGCTTGCCGGGCAGCGGGCGGCGGATGCCGCGCGGCCGGCCGGTGGTGCCGGAGGTGTAGTTCATGACCCAGCCGAGCGTGCGGTCTCCGGGGGCGGTGTCGGGCTGCCCGTCGAGCAGCTCCCCGTACGAGCGGAAGCCCGCGACGGCTCCGACGGCGTAGCGGTGGCTCGCGGGCAGCTCCGCCTCGTCGGCCGCGGCGGTGGCGGCGTCGGCGAACCGCTCGTGGGCGATGAGGACCTTGGCTCCGGAGTCGGAGACGATCCAGGCGATCTCGGGGCCGACGAGGTGGTGGTTGACCGGGACGAGGTAGAAGCCGGCCTGTGAGGCGGCGAGGTAGGCGGTGAGGAACTCGACGCCATTGGGGAGGACGACGGCGAAGACGTCGCCCTTCTCCAGGCCCGCGGCGCGCAGGCCGTGCACGAGCCGGTTGACGTCGGCGTGCAGCCGGGCGGCGGACCACTCCTCACCCTCGGGGGTGACCAGGACGGTGCGGTCGGGGTCGGCGGCCGCCTGGGCCCAGAAACCGTTCGGGGGCTGCCCGGTCTGACCTTGCGTCTGCGTGTCGGTCATGCTGCTGCTCACGCCTCTCAGGCTCGGCCGGCGATGCGGTTGATGCGGTCGATGGCTCGTTCGAAGCCACTGGTGAGGTCGTCGAAGACGGCCTGGACGCTGCGCTCGCTGTTCATCCGGCCGACGATCTGGCCGACGGGGGTGCCGAGCAGCGGCTGGATCTCGTACTTCTGGATGCGGGACACGGCCTCGGCGACGAGCAGACCCTGGAGCGGCATCGGGAGCGCGCCGGGGCCCTCCGGGTCGTCCCAGGCGTCGGTCCACTCGGTGCGCAGCTGGCGGGCGGGCTTGCCGGTGAGGGCGCGGGAGCGGACGGTGTCGCCGGAGCCGGCGGCGAGGAGCTTCTCGGTGAGGGCCCGGGAGTGCATCTCGGCTTCAGTGGTGGTGAGCCAGAGGGAGCCGAGCCAGGCGCCTTCGGCGCCCAGTGCGATGCCCGCGGCGACCTGTTCGCCGCTGCCGATGCCGCCGGCGGCGAGGACCGGGATCGGGGCGACGGCCTCGACGATCTCGGGGACCAGGACCATGGTGGCGATGTCGCCGGTGTGGCCGCCGGCCTCGTAGCCCTGGGCGACGACGATGTCGATGCCGGCTTCGGCGTGGCGGCGGGCGTGCTTGGCGCTGCCGGCGAGGGCGGCGACGAGGACTCCGTGGTCGTGGGCGCGCCGGATGACGTCGGCGGGCGGGGAACCCAGGGCGTTCGCGAGGAGTTTGATGGGGTAGTCGAAGGCGACGTCGAGCTGGTTGCGGGCGACCTGCTCCATCCAGCCCGTGATGCGCCAGCCGGAGGCTTCGCCCTCGGCCAGCTCGGGGACGTGGTGTTTGGCGAGGGTGTCGCGGACGTACTCGCGGTGCGCGGCCGGGATCATCGCCTCGATGTCGGCCTCGCTGATGCCGTCGACGGCCTTCTTGGCGGGCATGACGACATCGAGGCCGTACGGCTTGCCGTCGGTGTGTTCCTGCATCCAGTCGAGGTCGCGTTTGAGGTCGTCGGGGGCGGTGTAGCGCACCGCTCCGAGCACTCCGAAGCCACCCGCGCGCGTGATGGCAGCGGCGACCGCCGGGAAGGGCGTGAAGCCGAAGATGGCGTGTTCGACTCCGAGTTTCTTGCTCAGCTCCGTCTCCATGGGCGGCAGGATGCCGCAGCGGGGGCGCCGAGGGAAGAGATTTTCTGATGCAGCGTCAGATTCTTTGCGGCCCGGTCACTGCGGGAGGTGCGGGGCGGGCGGGCAGATACTTCGGGAGGGCGCGACGGCGGACGGGAGGACCGGTCATGGAGGCACGGACGGCAACCGGCGACAACGGTGAGGTGAAGGGCTCCGGCGGCGGCAACGGCGGCAACGGGCTCACCCGGCGGCGGCTCGGCGCACGGCTGCTGGCGCTCGGGGGTGTGCTCGCACTCCAGGCCGCGCTGCCCGGGTCCGCGGGGGCCGCCGGCAGGGCCTCCGGGCCCGCGGAGCGGCGCGCGCTCCAGGGACTGCGGCTGCGCTACGGATCCGCCCGCCAGGCCGGGCTGCTGGAAAAACACCTCGAAGGGGCGGTGGACGAGGCGCGGAGGTTCCTCGGTCCCTCCCCCGAACACCCCTACTACGCGGGGGCCGTGGTCCTCGCCGGCCGTGGCCGGACCGTGGCCCTGCACCGGGCGATGGGCGACGCCGTCCGGTACGCCGACTACGACGGGCGCACCGACCGGGTACGGGAGTTCCCGGCCGCCGAGCGCATCGCGATGGCGGAGGACACGGTCTTCGACCTGGCCTCGCTGTCGAAGCTGTTCACCTCGCTGCTGGCGGTGCAGCAGATGGAGCGCGGGCAGCTGGAGCTGGAGGCGCCGGTCAGCCGGTACCTGCCCGAGTTCACGGGCGGGGGCAAGGAGTCGATCACCGTCCGCCAGCTGCTCACGCACACCTCGGGGCTGCGGTCCTGGGCGCCCTTCTACCAAGAGGCGACCCGGGCGGGGCAGTTGCGACTGCTGTGGTCGGTGAGACCTCAGGAGACCCCGGGGACGGTCTACCGGTACTCGGACCTCAACCTCATCACCCTCCAGCTGCTCCTGGAACGGATCACCGGTCACACTCTGGATCTCCTGCTCCACGACGAGATCACCGCTCCACTCGGTATGCACCGCACTCGTTACAACCCGCCGTCCTCCTGGCGCCGGGTCACCGCCGCCACCGAGGTGCAGCGCCCGCCCTGGTCCGGGCTCGACCGCGGGCTGGTCTGGGGCGAGGTCCACGACGAGAACGCGTACGCGCTGGGCGGCGTCGCCGGCCACGCCGGGGTCTTCGGCACGGCCTGGGACCTCGCCGTCCTCGCCCGTACCCTCCTCGACGGCGGGACCTACGCGGGCAAGCGCATCCTGCGCCCCGCCTCCGTCGAACTGCTCTTCACCGACTACAACACCGCCTTCCCCGGAGACGACCACGGACTCGGCTTCGAGCTCTACCAGCACTGGTACATGGGCGCCATGGCCACCCCGCACTCCGCCGGGCACACCGGTTTCACCGGCACCTCCCTCGTCCTGGACCCCTCCACCGACTCCTTCCTGATCCTGCTCGGCAACTCCGTCCACCCCGTGCGCACCTGGCGCGCCGGCAGCGCCCCCCGCGTCGCCGTCGGCAACCGCTTCGCCCGCGCCGTCCCCGTCCGCACGAAGCACGGCGGCCCGGCCTGGTACTCCGGCATGGAGACCGGAGGCTCCGGCACCCTCACCCTGCCCCCGCTCACCCCGGCCACCGACGCGGCCCGGCTGCGCTGCGCGCTCTGGTGGGACACCGTGCCCGGCGAAGGCGCCCTGCACGTGGAGGCCTCCGCCGACGGGCAGAGCTGGGAACCGCTCCCCTTCAGCACCGTCCGCACCACCGGCGGAGCCGCCGAGGAATGGCCGGGCGGCTGCGTGACCGGCTGGTCGGGCCGCATCTGGCACCGCCTCGAAGCCCCCCTCACGGGATGGTCCGGCCGCGAGGTCCGGATCCGCTTCCGTCACACCGCGCGGGGCCGCTACACGGGCCGCGGCAGCTACGTCGACGTCCTGCGCGTATCGGAGCCCTCCCGCCTCCTCTTCGCCGAAGACCGCCCCGCGGACGCGGCCCGCATCGAGGCCACGGGCTGGTCCCGCTCCGCGGACTAGGCCGTCTCTTCCGGATCCCGCCTGGCCCGCGACGGGCCAGCGTCGCCTGACGCGGCACTACTGGGTGAGGGCCGCCTCGACCACGGCCACGACACGGGCGCGCTGCTGGGCGGGGGTGGCTGCGGAGGCGGGCCGCAGGGCGTAGACCGTCCGGCGGTGATCGTCGGCGCTCGCGAAGATTCCGCTGGTCCAGCCGCCCATGGAGCCGGTCTTGCCCCAGACCTTGGTTCCGTTCAGCTCTATCCCCATCAGCCCGCCGGCACTGAAGCAGGCCTCGGACGTGGGGCAGCTGGTGTTCCCCGGGGCGCTGGGTACCGCGGGCACCTCGAAGAGGTGCCGCTGCTGCCGCGGAGGCAGGAGCCTCCCGTCCAGCAGGGCGCGCAGGAACGCGTCGAGGTCGGCCGCGGTGGAGGTGAGTCCGCCCTCCGACCAGGCGCGGGCGACCGCCGGGTCCTCCGAGAGCGCGGTGTGGCGCAGGGCCAGCGGACGCAGGATCCGCCGGTCGAGCTCACCGGCGTAGGAGCGGCCGGTGACCTGTTCCACGAGCAGCCCGGCGACGAAGCTGTTGAGCCCGTTGTACTGCTGGACGGTTCCGGGGGCCGGTATGCGGCCGGGGTGGGCGGCGGCATCCGCCGCGAAGGAGGCGGCCACCATCGCCCGCGCGTCCGGGGCCCCCTGAGGCCGGGGCAGGTCGCTGGTGTGGTCCAGGAGCTGGCGTACCGTCACGCCGGCGTAGGCGGCGGGTATCAGATCGGGGAGGTGGGGGCGGACGGGCTCGTCCATGCCGATCCGGTGCTCGGCGACCAGCTGGAGCACGATGGCATCGGTGAAGATCTTGGTCACGCTGCCCACGGGGAAGCTCGCGTCCGCCTCCACCGGCCCGGCCGTCCCGGTGTACGGGATGCGCACGCCCCGGCCGGACACCCGCACCAGCGCCGCGTCCGTCACCCCGTCGGGCAGAGTGGCCAGCAGCGCCCTCACCGCGGCCGGGTCGCTGGTCTCGGGCGAGGTGTGGGAGCCGGACGCCTGGGGCGCGGCCGTGGCCGCGGGGGCGCCCGCCAGACCGGCGGCCAGCGCGGCCAGCGCCAAGCCGGTGGCGGTGACGGCGAGACGGCGGGCGGGGCGGGGACGGCTGGTCATCGGTGGCTCCTCGGAACGGGCTGGCGGCTCGGGCAGGTTCGGATCGGTTCTGATCGGCGCGGCATCATCCGCGCTGAACCAACCTTCTCCCGCACAAGCCCCGTTCGTCGTCAGTGATCACCCTGATCCGACCCCCAGGCCACCCTGACCTCTCTTCCGGGTGACTTCCCCTCCGGGTGACTCCGACCGGGAATAAACCGTGCCCTGAGCGTGTCGTGTCTCGTTGTTGAGGTTTGTTGACTGTTCAACACGAAGATGGGCAGGGCGATATGAGCGACATCGACTGGGACAACCCGATCGACCCCAAGCCGGGCTGGACCCTGGACCACGTCAAGCTGTACGTCGGGTCGGGCGGCACCGAGGGGCAGTTCTGGAACAACACCCAGACCCTCCTCCTCACCACCATCGGCCGCAAGTCCGGCAATCCGGTGCGCACCCCGCTCATCTACGGCGAGGACGGGGGCCGCTACCTCATCGTCGCGTCCAAGGGCGGCGACCCCGCGCACCCCGTCTGGTACCTGAACCTGACCGAGCACCCCGAGGTCCGGATCCAGGTCGGCCCCAAGGTCCTTCAGGGCATCGCGCGCACCGCGACCTCCGAGGAGCGTGCCGCGTTCTGGCCGGAGATGGTCAAGCACTGGCCCTCGTACGACGAGTACCAGAGCAAGACCGACCGCGAGATCCCGATCGTGGTGATCGACCCGATCGCCTGACCCTCAGGCCGAGGACGAAGCCGAGGACGAAGCCGAGATCGAGATCGAGGCCAAGGCCGGGACGGACCGGGACCGGTTGTGGGGCCCACAAGTTGAACCCCACCCCCCAAACCCCGGGGGGCACGGGTAACACCAGAAACCCCCCCCCCCACCCCC
>NZ_JBHYVM010000052.1:26319-48949 GCF_042750105.1 Streptomyces sp. NPDC059443
CGCGGCGCCGCCCGACGCCGTGCCCTACGCCCAACCCGTGCCCCGGCCAAGGCCGGGTCCGCCCGGCGCCGGGTGGGGGCCCCCACCGGCCCCCCGCACCGCCATCGCCGCGTTGTGCCCGGGTACCCCGCTGACCCCGCCGCCGCGCACCGCGCCCGCCCCGCACAGCAGGACGTTGCGGTGCGCGGTCCCCACGCCCCACCGGCCCGCGTCCCGGTCCGCGGCGGACTCCGGTTCCGCGTAGGGCCAGGACAGGTCCCGGTGGAAGATGTGGCCGCGGGGCAGGCGCAGTTCGCGTTCCAGGTCGAGCGGGGTCTTGGCCTCGATGCAGGGGCGGCCGTCGGCGTCGAAGGCCAGGCAGTCGGCGATCGGTTCCGCCAGGTGGGCGTCGAGCTGGGCGAGGGTGGCGGCGAGCAGGACCTCCCGAGCCCCCTGGTTGTCGTGGTCGAACAGCCGCGCCGGGGTGTGGAGTCCGAAGAGGGTGAGGGTCTGGTAGCCCTGCTCCGCCAGCTCCCGCCCCAGGATCGTCGGATCCGTCAGCGAATGGCAGTAGATCTCCGAGGGCGGTACGGAGGGAAGTTCGCCGGCCGCGGCCTCGGCGTGGGCCCGCGCGAGCTGCTCGTAGCCCTCCGCGATGTGGAAGGTCCCGCCGAAGGCCTCGCGCGGGTCCACGGAGGTGTCGCGCAGCCGGGGCAGCCGCCGCAGCAGCATGTTGACCTTGAGCTGGGCGCCCTCGACGGCCGGGGCTTCGGGCTCCTCGCCCAGCAGCGCCGCCAGGGTCCGCGGGGAGGCGTTGACGAGCACCACCCGCGCGGCGACCCGGCCCTCCCCCGACCGCGTCCGGAAGGCCACCTCGGCCGGCGCGGTCGCGCCGACCGCGCCCCCTGTACGGTCCGTACCGTCCGTGTCGATGCGCACCACCTCGTGCCCGGTGGCGATCTCCGCCCCGGCCGCCCGGGCGGCTCCCGCCAGGGCGTCGGTGAGCGCCCCCATGCCGCCGACCGGAACGTCCCAGTCCCCCGTGCCGCCGCCGATGACGTGGTACAGGAAGCAGCGGTTCTGCGCGAGGGAGGGGTCGTGGGCATCGGCGAACGTGCCGATCAGGGCGTCCGTGAGGACGACCCCGCGCACCAGGTCGTCGCTGAACTCCCGCTCCACCGCCCGCCCGATCGGTTCCTCGAACAGCATCCGCCAGGCCGCCTCGTCGTCGACGCGGGCCCGTAGCTCCGCCCGGGTGGGCAGCGGCTCGGTCAGCGTCGGGAAGACCCGTTCGGCGACCCGCCGGGTGGTCCCGTAGAAGGCGCGCCAGCTCTCGTACTCCCGGTCCGAGCCCGTCAGCCGGGCGAAGGACTCCCTGGTGCGCGCCTCGCCGCCGCCGACGAGCAGCCCACCGGGCCGGCCGGAGCGCTCGAAGGGGGTGTACGAGGAGACCGATCGCCCCCGTACGGCGAAAGCCAGGCCCAGCTCGCGCACGATCTTCGCCGGGAGCAGCGAGACGAGGTACGAGTACCGGGACAGGCGGGCGTCGATGCCCGCGAACGGCCGGGTGGACACGGCGGCCCCGCCGGCGTGGCCGAGGCGCTCCAGGACCAGCACCGAACGGCCGGCCCGTGCCAGGTAGGCGGCGGCGACCAGGCCGTTGTGGCCGCCTCCCACGATCACCGCGTCGTAAACATCCGTACCGAAGCCCCGCGAGGTCGTCATGGCTCTTGGTAACACACCTGGCCCAGCCGCTCCAGGCAGTGCGCTTCGTCGGCGTGCGCGGCGACCGTGTCGGGGTGGTCGTCGCCCAGGGACCGTTCGCGGATGCCGGAGAGTTCCCGGTAGACGGGCAGCGCCTCGTCCCAGCGGCCCAGCCGGCCCAGCCCCACGGCGAGTTCCCGGCGGCTGACCAGCGTGTCGGGGTGTTCGGCCCCGAGCGCCTTCGCCCGCGCCGCGGCCACCTGCCGGGCCTCGGCCACGGCCTCCTCCCAGCGCTCCAGCCGCCCCAGGTTGACTCCGAGGACGTGCCGGGCGCGCAGGGTTTCGGGGTCGGCGGCCCCGTAGGCGCGGGTGCGGTCGGCGACCAGGGCGCGGAACAGCTCCAGGGCCTCGGCGGAGCGGCCGGTACGGCCTAGCGCGATGCCCGCCTCGTACCGCGCGGCCAGCGTGTCGGGGTGGTCGCGGCCCAGCACCCGCTCCCGTACGGCGGCCACGTGCCGGAAGCCTTCCAGGGCCTCTTCCCAGCGCTCCAGGCGGCCGAGCGCGTACGCCACTTCGTACCGGGTCAGCAGCGTGTCCGCGTGCTCCGCGCCCAGGGCTGCCGCCCGGTCCGCGGCGACCTCGGCGGCGGTGGTGTGGGCCTCGGCGTAGCGGCCGAGGGCGCCGAGCGCGCAGGCCAGGTTGTGCCGGCAGCGCAGGGTGTCGGGGTGGTGCGGTCCCACGGTCCGCTCGCGGGCGGCGAGCACCGCGCGGTAGCCCTCGTAGGCCTCCTGGTGGCGGCCGAGGAGGCCCGTCTCGTACGCCGCCTCCTGCCGCGCGGCGAGGGTGTCGGGGTGGTCCGGGCCTAGCACCCGGGCCCTGCCGTCGGCCACGGCCGCGTACACGGCCAGGGCCTCCTGCGTGCGGCCGGCCCGGCTGAGGGCGAAGGCCCGGGTGTGGCCGGCGGCGAGCGCGACGGCGCCGGTGGGGTCGGCGGCGGGGCCGCGCGGGACCCCGTAGGCGGCGGTGAGCCGCGGGTCCGCGGCGGGGCTCGGGTCCCCTGCGGGGCGCGGGCCGACGACGGGCACGGCTGCGGACCCCGCAGGCGCCCCGGCCGACCCGGCCGGGGACTCGGCGGGCTGCCGTGCGCTGGGGCGCACGGCCGTCCAGGAACCGGTCAGGACGGCCCACTCCCCGCTCGCGGGGCGGGCCTCGATACCGGCCTTGCGCCCGGCGGTCATCCCGCCGGCCCATCCCGGCAGCGGCGCCCACGGGCCGGCCGGCCCGCCCGGGAGCGCGCCGGAGCCGAGCCGGGCCTGGACGAGGTGCCGGTGCAGGTGGCGGGCGTCGTCCGGCCGGTCCTCGGGCCGCTTGGCCAGCAGGTCGAGCACCAGCCGCTCGAAGTAACCGGGCAGCTCGGGGCGGTGCTCGCGCGGCGGCACGGGCGCGGTGTCGCGGTGGCCGACCAGGACGGACCAGGAGTCGCCGAGGTCGAACGGCGGGGCTCCGGTGGCGATCTCGTAGAGGACGCAGCCGAGGGAGTAGAGGTCGCTGCGGTGGTCGACCTCGCCGCCCGCGATCTGCTCGGGCGACATGTAGTGCGGGGTCCCCATGGCCATGCCGCCGCCGGTCAGCTTCGCGGTGAAGCCGATGTCGGCGGCGAGGCGGGCGATGCCGAAGTCGCAGATCTTCACCGTGCCGTCGGTGAGCCGCATGATGTTGGCGGGCTTCAGGTCGCGGTGGACCACGCCCTGGTCGTGGGTGTAGCCGAGGGCGGCCGCCATCTGCTCGGCGATGTCGACGACCACGTCCACGGGGAGCGGGCGGGCTTCGTTGTCCTCCAGGAGCTGGCTGAGGTTGCGGCCTTCGAGCAGCTCCATGACGAGGTAGAGGGGGCCGCCGGAGGCGCTGTCGTCGCCGAAGTCGTGGACGACGGTGACGCCCCGGTGCTGGAGGGACGCGGCGACGCGCGCCTCGCGGCGGAAGCGCTCGCGCAGCACCTGGGTGAAGTGGGCGTCCTGCTCGGGCCCGATGGGCTTGAGGCACTTGACGGCCACGTGCCGCCCCAGCGACTCGTCCCGGGCACGCCACACCTCGCCCATGCCGCCGCGGCCGATCAGGTCGAGAGACCGGTACCGGCCTTGGATCAGTCTGGACTCCGCCATGTCTTGAAGTCGCCCCCGTGTGTCGTGCTACGCCCTCCCCGGCCGGTCCAGTATGGCCGCTGATGTACGCAGTGTGTACGGCGCGGGGCGGCTCCCGGGGCCCATGCGGCGCATCGCTTTCAAGATGTGACCTGGAGGCAGCTTCCAGCGTAGACCTGCGGGAATGCTGCGCAGCAGGCTACCGGTGAGACGCAGGCGGCGGGTGACGCTGCGCGGGGCCGGTGCGGGGCGGCCGTACAGCTGGTGCGCGTACGCGGGGAGGGATCCGTAGGCGAGGGCGGCGAGCGGGCGCCACAGCAGGTTTCGGCCAGGGACCAGGAGGGGGTGGACGGGCGGGCTCCGCAGGAAGTCGTCGACGGCGCGGGCGTCGGCCCCGGCGGCGAGCTGGGGGCGGATCCGCTCGAAGTAGGCGGCGAGGGCCGCCGTGTCACCCGGTACCCCGGACGGGTCGAGGCCGACGAGGCGGGCGTTGACGCGGTTCTCGGCCACGTAGCGGTCCGCCTGGCCGGGGCTGAGCGGGATGCCGGAGCGGCGGATGATGTGCAGGAAGCTGTCGATCTGGGCGCAGTGGACCCACAGGAGCAGCTCGGGGTCGTCGACGGGGAAGCGTTCCCCGGTGGCGGGGTCGGTCGCGGACAGCGTGCGGTGGATCTTCCGGACGCGGGCACCGGCCTGCTCGGCGGCTTCGGTGGTGCCGTAGGTGAGGGTGCCGACGAAGTCGGCGGTGCGCAGCAGCCTGCCCCAGGCGTCCCGCCGGAAGTCGGAGTTCTCCATGACCCCGCGCACGGCGCGCGGGTGCAGGGCCTGGAGGTAGAGGGCCCGGACCCCGGCGATCCACATCATCGGGTCCCCGTGGCACTGCCAGGTCACGGAGGAGGGGCCGTAGAGCCCCGGGTCGGGGCCGCCGTCCGCTGCGCTCATGGTCGTCCCAGCCCCCTGCGTCGGCCCGCGTTCCTGCCTGCCCTTCCAGCATTCCACCCCGCGCGGGCCCGTACGCGCCACTAGGATTTCCCGTCTGCGGACCGCACCCGCTTCCCCTCGGGACGAGGAGCACGGGCATGCGTACGGGTGAACACGGCGGTACGGGAGAACACGGCGCTACGGGAGACGACGCCGGTACGGGAGAACCCGCCGGTACCGGGCAGCTCGGCGGCATGGTCGCCGTCATCACCGGCGGCTCGGCCGGCATCGGCCTGGCGACGGCGCACCGCTTCGTCCGCGAGGGCGCCAGGGTCTTCATCACGGGCAGGCGGGAAGCCGAGCTCGCGGCGGCGGTCGCGGAGCTGGGCGGGAGCCCCGTAGCCGTCGGCGTGCGCGGGGACGTCTCCCGCGTCGAGGACCTGGACCGGCTCTACGGGGCGGTCGCGGACGCGGGCTGCGCGATCGACGTCCTGGTGGCCAACGCGGGCGGCGGTCCGGCGGGCGGCTTCGCCGAGTTCACCCAGGAGCAGTTCGACGCCACCTCGGACCTGAACTTCCGGGGCACCTTCTTCACCGTGCAGCGTGCCCTGCCGCTGCTGCGGGACGGCGCTTCGGTGGTCCTGCTGGGCTCGGCCGCCGGTTCCTCCGCGTCCACCCGGTTCGGCGTGTACGCCGCCACCAAGGCCGCAGTCCGGTCGATGGCGCGCAGCCTCGCGCTGGAACTCGCGGGGCGCTCCATCCGGGTCAACACCCTCAGCCCGGGACCGGTCGACACCCCCGCCCTGGCCCGGGCGCCGGCCGCCGTACGCGAGCGGGCCACCGCCGGGGTTCCGCTCGGCCGGGCCGGGCGCCCCGAGGAGGTGGCCGCGGCGGCCCTGTTCCTCGCCTCGCGGGAGAGCAGCTTCATCACCGGAGTCGAACTCTTCGTGGACGGCGGCGCCGGCCAGGTCTGAGCGGAGCCGTGGAGACCGGGCACGCCGGAGCCGTGTCGCGCGGACGCGACACGGCTCCGGATCAGTCGGTGCCCGCGGAGCGGGCCGCCGTCACCACGTCCCCGCGGGGGAATCCCAGCTCTTGAGGACCCCACCTCCCGCCCCCGCCAGTTTGCCGTTCGTGCCGGCGAGGAAGGTGAAGGTGGCGTAGACGCCGTTGCCGTAGTCGTACAGGGTCGACATGTCGCTGAGCCCGTCGCCGTTCTCGTCTCCGCCCATGGGCCACGAGCGGTCGGCGTTCCAGGTGCCGGGGCCGGTGTCGACGGTCATCTCGGGGGTCCCGAGGTTGCCGTCCGCGCCACCGGGGAACTGGAAGAGCCCCATCCGGTCACCGCCGTAGCGGTACATGGCCGTCAGGTCCGCACGGCCGTCGCCGTTCGTGTCGCCGGCGAACAGCTTGACCGGATCGAGCTGCCAGCTTCCCGGACCGGCGGACCAGCCGGCCTGGTTGAAACCGGGGTGCGTGCCGTCGGGGCGGGCGAGCCCGGTGAAGACCCGGACGGAGTTGTCGTCGTACACGTACAGGCCGATGATGTCGGCACGGCCGTCGCCGTTGACGTCGCCCACCGCGTACTTGGCCTTCTCGTAGTACCACCAACCCGGGTGGGTCTCCTCGAAGCCCTTCACCGGCGCCTCGAATCCCGTGCCGTCGCGGAAGCGGGACGTGAAGTTCGCCATCCGCCCGTCGGCGTAACCGTAGATGGCGATCAGCTCGGACCGGTGGTCGCCGTCGGTGTCGCCCGCCAGCAGTGTGGTGCGCGACCAGTCCCAGCCGGATGCCTGCGACCAGCCCGCCGGTCCGGCGTCGAGACCGCCGTCGGGCCGGGCCAACCAGGACAGCAGCCGTACCGTGCCGTCGCCGTACAGGTACAGGGCCCCTATGTCGGTGCGGCCGTCGCCGTTGAAGTCGCCGGCCGCGTACTTGGCGCTGGTCACGCACCAGTTGTTGGCCGGAGCCTTCCACGACTCGAAGGGGGCGCCCAGACCGCTGCTCGGCGTGCCGAGGTGGGTCCACAGCGCGGCCCCGCAGCCGCCGTAGTCGACGATCGTCGCCATGTCGGCGCGCTTGTCACCATTGAAGTCGCCGGACAGCGTGATGCGTGCCGTCCCCTCGCCCTGCCCGTAGGCGAAACGGGTCACCGTCCCCGTCGTGCCGTTCCAGCGGACGTACCCGCCCTGGAAGTCGGACCGGGCTCCGTTCGTGACCACGTACTCGTCGGAAGTGGGGAAGCCCAGCGAGCCGTTCTCCCAGCCCTGGTCGGACCAGTGGCCGCGGATCGCGCCGCGGACCAGGTGCGCCCCGGTGTCCGGGCTCCAGTAGATCGAGGTGGGGTAGGCGCCGGGCGTACGGAAGTGGACGAAGCGGCCGTACAGGTCCGGGGTGCTGACCGTGTCGGTGATCGGATAGCCGAGGGCCGTGCCACCGACCGACAGGTACTTGGCGAGGATCGGGCCGCACACCCGGTGCTCGCCGCTGTCGGCCGAGTTGAAGGTCTGGCAGGTGTTCCAGTCGGTGGTCGTACTGTCCCGCAGCACCTTCGGGTCGCCGAAGGCGTTGTTGCCGCCGCCCGCGTCCCGGCCCTCCCAGGTGGTGATCCGGCCGTCGTTGGAGACGCTCCACAGGTCGGCCCAGCCGTCGTTGTCGCTGTCCCCGTCGCTGGAGACGATGTGGTGCATCCCGTCCGTGAGGCCGCTCTGGAGCCAGCCGGGGCCGCGCACCCCGTACGCGTCGAGGACCGGGGCACCGGCGGCGTCGCGCCGGGACGGGTAGGAGTACAGCCGTCCGTCACGGCGGTCGCGCGCCCACAGGTCGGGCAGCCCGTCCTTGGGTCCGGCCACGCTGCCGGTGTCACCGGGGGCGGCGAGGGTGAGGTCCTGCCAGCCGCCCTTGCCCACGAGCCGCGGACCGCCCAGGGCGTTGGTGCCGTTGAGGCCCTTGAACAGCCACAGGTTGGCGCCGCCGCTGCCGTCGTCCTCCACGGTCAGCAGGTCGTAGCGGGGGGTCGAGGGGGCCTGCGTGCCGTCCACGTCCCCGATCGCGAGGACCTGGCGGACCCGCGACCAGTCCGCCGCGTACTCCCCGCCACAGGTCTGACCGGAGGTGTTGTACGGGTTCACGCAGCCAGTGGTGGGCCGTGCGGTGCTCAGGCGCTGGGCGCCGGCGACGGTGAAGTACTGGTTGTCGTTGCCCGCCGGGCCGCCCGAGCCGTTGACGGTGTTCAAGTAGAAGTACAGCCCGGCGTCGCCCGGCCGGTGTGCCCAGAGGTCGTCGGCGCGAGAGCCGTTGCCACCGCGGTGCGTGGTGTCGACCCCGCTCCAGCTGCCCCCGGGGGCGTTGGCCGCGTTGGAGGCGAGCAGGCCGCCGGTACCCGGATCGCGGTTCTTGGAGTACACCCGCAGGTCCCCCGTGGTGGTGTCCGGGACCAGGAGGTCGGGGTACCCGTCGAGGGTGAGGTCGCCGAGGACCGTCTTGGCCTGCGGGTCGTCGGGCGCGTAGAAGACGTAGGAGAACTCGGGCGAGCGGTTCCCGGCCCGGTCCACCGCGCGCACGTGCAGGATGTTCGTGCCCCAGGTGGTCACGGGCAGGCTGAGGGCCGCGTGTCCGTCGCCGTCGGCGGCGGCGCTCTGCGCGCCGGTGGCCGGCAGTACCCCGTTGAAGGACCATTCGAAGCCCGACAGGCCGGAGCCGTTGTTGCGGTCGGTGGAGGACAGTGTGAACGCGCCCGTCGCGCCCGCCGTCTTGGCCGGTGCGGCGGGGCTGCCCGTCGGCGGGAAGTCGGTGGAGGTCACCGAGGGCGCGTCGGGCGCCGTCAGGTCCACGGAGAAGCTGCACCCGCGCGACCAGTCGCCCGAGGTCAGGCCGTCCCCGCCGCGGACGTACCAGTCGTACTGGTGGCCGTCGGCGAGGGTCCCCGCCGACACGTCGATCTGACTTCCGTTCGGCACGGCCGGATTCGGCACCCAGCCGAAGTCGGTCAGGGTGCTGCCGCCACCGGTGACGTCCCACAGGTTGAAGTTGGCGCCGAGGTTGTCGCCGTCGGGGTCGGTGACCCGTGCGTGCAGGCCGATGCCGCCGGTGGCCGCGTTGGTGGCGCCGATCCAGCCGCAGTCCCCGCGGGTGGGGTTCTTCGGGGCGGGTGACACGTACAGGCTGTTGGGCGCGTCCGGGGTGGAGTTGTACTCCACGTA
This sequence comes from Streptomyces sp. NPDC059443, assembly GCF_042750105.1. Lineage (NCBI taxonomy): Bacteria > Bacillati > Actinomycetota > Actinomycetes > Kitasatosporales > Streptomycetaceae > Streptomyces > Streptomyces sp. NPDC059443. The sequence goes on from NZ_JBHYVM010000052.1 coordinate 35,267, forward strand.
CAGGTTGGGCAGTTGATACGGATACGGGCCGGTCTTGCGCGTGTAGCGCTTGAAGCCGTTGCTGCTCGTGCTGGCCTCGTCCGAGCCGTAGAGGCCGAAGGTGAGGTTCGGGGCGCCCGCCGTGTCGCGGACCGTCTGGGTGACGTCCCAGCTCGCCTCGTTGGTGCCCGAGGGGCAACCCGCGCCGCCCGCGCTGTTGGTGTCGGCGCGGCCCTGGTAACGGATGTTGCCGGGCTGGTTGTTCCAGTTCGTGCCGCCGTCGATGGCGCCCGTCCAGTACAGGTCCACGCCGTGGGTGTTGCCGCAGGTGTTGTCGGCGGCGTACGACTGGGTCGCGTTCAGGCTGGCGTAGTTGACGGTCTTTCCGCGCACGTCGAAGGCTTCGACCTGGACGAAGGTGTGCTCGCGTCCCTTGCAGGTGGTGGCCCAGCGCTGATTTCCCACGCCCATGTCGTAGCGGTTGCCGTAGTCGTCGTAGTGCGTCGCGGTCTTGCAGCCCTCCTGGACCCAGGTCCAGTGCTGCGTGCCGCGCCACACGGGCTTCCACGCCGGGTCGATGTACACCGGGTAGACCGTGGACGGGCGGGCCAGGAAGCCGGTGTCCGCCTGGACGGACAGGGCCGAGGCAGAGGGGGCCGCTGCGACCGGGGCGGTACGTGCGCTGTCGCCGGGGCCGGAGGTGTCGGAGGCGACCTTGACCACGCCCGGCGGAGGGACGTCGGCGGCGGCCCGGTCCTTCGAACCCGGCGCCTCCCGCGCCCCCTTGGGGGTGGCGGGCGCGGGTGAGGACGGGGCCACGGAGGAATCCCACATGACGGGGGCGGGAGAGCGGAACACCTCGCTGCCCGAGGCGTCCGTCGCGGCCATGGTGCCGTCGTCGCGCTTGCCGACCTTCAGCCCCGGCGCGGCCAGGCCCAGGCGGAACGCGGCGACGGCGGGGTTCTTCGCCGCTGCCGGGGTCTTGACGACCAGGACCTGGGTGAAACCGCCGTCGACGGTGGCGGTCACCGCGAGGTCCACGTCCGGCAGCACGCTCCGGTAGGTCGCGGTCGCGCCTTCGACCACGGGTTCGGGCAGGGCCGTGGGCCAGGTGAGGTCGAGCTTGCGGCCCCCGCCGTCGGTGAGTCGGGCCATCGGGGTGTCGCCGCCGCGGGTCAGCACCAGCCCCGAAAGGGCCGCCTTGGGACGCCAGTTGCCGTCCGCACCGCGGATCAGCGTCGCATCGAGCGGTACCCAGGCGCCGTTCTGCTTGGTGCGGACCGGCGCGGCGGTGCGCGTCAGGGCGTACGTCCCGTCCGGTTTGGCCACGACGGTGTCGGTCTCGGTGGTCAGCGAGGGCACGGGGACGGGCTTGCCGGTCCGCTTGGCCTCGGCGGAGGCCCGCGCCTGAGCGGTCGGCTGACTGGCGTCCGGAGCCGACGCTCCCGGCGCCTGTGGGGTCTGCGCCTGCGGGGACCGTGCCGTCGAGGCCTGGAGGGCGGCCCGGCCCGATAATCGGGCCGGGGACTCCACGGCCCCCGCGGGGGCTCCGGCGGGCAGCGCGACACCGATCGCCAGGCCGGCCGCGACGGCCCACCGTATGGACCGGCGCCGTACCAAGCTCGCGTACGTGACTCTCATGCGGGGCTCTCCAGCAGAAGCGAGGAACGCGGACACACGGGCGGCCGGGCGGCCGCCGGTGGCGGGTCGGCGGGAGCTTCGCACGGGGGCGGCGCCCGCGGGGGGGGGGGGGGGCGCCGGGCCGGGGGGGGGGGGGGGGCCCCCCCGGGGGGGGGGCCCCCCCCCGCCGGCGGGGCCCCCCCAGGCCGTAGGGCAGGTCGACCGGGTCTCGACCGGGTCTCGACCGGAGGTCGAGCATCTCCCCGTAAATCTTTGACGAATCGTCAAGACCCTTGCTGGCAAGCGGAGTCGAAAGTGGCTGCCGGTTCGATTCCGGTTGTCCTTCCGGTCCGCCCGCCCCCACCGGACCACGGAGGCCCCTGGTGCGTTCCCGACCCCCTGCGCCACCCGCTCTGCGCACGACCCGACCACCGCGCCTGTTAGGACGGGCCGTGGTCGCCGCCTTCGCCGCCCTCGCACTGGCGGTGCCCGCTGCCACGGCCGCCGGAACCGCCCAGGGCCAGGGCCCGAAGGACAAGCGGCTCTGGGCCCCCGGTGAACTGGGCGCCACCGCCTCGGTCGGCGGGAAGAAGGCCCCGCGCGCCCGCCCTGCCGCCGCCCCCGGCGACGGCGCCCCGCACTGGCGTCCGTCCCGCGCCGACTGGCCGGACGCCACGACCGCCGAAGTCCGGCTCGACCCCGCGGCCAAGGCGGCCGAACCGGCCCGGGCCGCCAACATGCCCCTCACCCTCGCCTCCGGTTCCGCGACCCCCGCCGGGTCCGCCCCCTCGGCTTCGCGGGCTCCGGCGGCCGGGCTGTGGGCCGTCCGCGCGGCCGCCCCGGCCACCGGCAAGGTCACCCTCTCGCTCGCCGACCGCAAGGCCGCGGAGCGGGCCGGGGTCGACGGCCTCCTCGTCTCCCTCACTCCCCGCGAGGACTCCGCCCGCGGCGCGGCCCGCCTCGGCCTGGACTACACGGCGGTGAAGAACGCCTACGGCGGCGACTGGGCCTCCCGGCTCCGCCTCGTGGCCCTGCCGGCCTGCGCGCTGACCACCCCCGACCTGGCGCGGTGCCGGATACAGACCCCCGTCCCCGGAGCCGTCAACGACGTGCGCGCGGGTCGGCTGCTCGGGGAGGTCACCCTCGGCGGGGGCGCTGCCTCACCCAGTGCTCCCGCCCTCGGCGCCCCGACCCTCGGTGCGGCGGCCCTGAGTGCCGCGGACAGCGGCTCGGGCGGAGTCACGGTGCTCGCCGCCAGCGCCGCCCCCGAAGGCTCTTCCGGGGACTACAAGGCGACCCCGCTCTCGCCGGCCGGCTCCTGGTCGGCCGGCGGCAACTCCGGCACGTTCCGCTGGAGTTACCCCATCACCCTGCCGGCGTCCCTCGGTGGGACGGCCCCGTCGGTGGAGCTCTCCTACAACTCCGCCGCCGTGGACGGCCGGACCGTCACCCGCAACTCCCAGTCCTCCTGGATCGGCGACGGCTGGGAGTACGAGCCGGGCTTCGTCGAGCGCGCCTACCAGGGCTGCAAGCAGGACGGCAAGGACGGTACGGGCGAGGCCTGCTGGAGCAGCAAACAGCCCGTCACCCTGTCCCTGAACGGGTCCAGCACCGAGCTCGTCCTGGACGACACCGGCAAGAACTGGCGTACGTCCGACGGCTCCCCGACCCGTGTCGAACTCGCGAAGCTTCCTGCGGGCGTTTCGAACGGGGACAACGACGGCGAGTACTGGAAGATCACCACCCCCGACGGCGTCCAGTACTACTTCGGCGCCCAGGCCAAGCCCGGCACGACCTCCGGCCCCAATTCCAACTCGGCCTGGACCAGGCCGGTGTACGCCAACAACGCGGGTGAACCCTGCTACCAGGCCGACTTCGCGCAGTCCTGGTGCCAGCAGGCCTGGCGCTGGAACCTCGACTACGTCGTCGACACCCGCGGTGGCCTCGTCTCCTACTCCTACGCGACCGAGAGCAATCAGTACTCCCGCAACCCGGACGCCGCGCACCCCGACGGCACCCCGACCCCGTACGTCCGCGGCGGTCAGCTGACCCAGATCGGCTACGGTTCGAAGCTCACCGACACCACCGGCCCCACGGCCCGGGTCCTCTTCACCGCGGCGGAGCGCTGCGACCCGGCCATCGTGCCGAAGGCCGACTGCGCCGCCCCGCCCACCAAGGCGACAGCGGCGAGCTGGCCCGACGTGCCCTTCGACCAGAACTGTGACGCGGGCACCTCCGCCAAGGACTGCAAGCACTACGCGCCCACCTTCTGGAGCACCCGCCGACTGGCGAAGATCACCACCCAGGTCCTGACGGGCGGCTCCCCGGCCACCGTGGACGAGTGGACCCTCGCGCACGACTACCCGAGCCCCCAGGACGGCACCACCCCTTCGGTGTGGCTGTCCTCGATCACCCGGACCTCCCTCGACGGGACGGCCTCGCTGACCCTGCCCTCCGTCGACTTCACCGGCACCCTCATGCCCAACCGCGTGGACACGGCGGGCGACAGCCGCCCCCCGCTCAACCGGCGCCGGATGACCGCCGTGACCACCGAGTCGGGGCTGCGCCTGGGCATCGAGTACGCGGCCCCCGACTGCGCGGCCGGCTCCTTCCCGGCGCCCGACGCGAACACCCGCCGCTGCTACCCGGTGTTCTGGAACCCGGACCCCGGCACCACCATGGATCCCACGATCGACTGGTTCCACAAGTACGTGGTCGCCGGGGTTTCCGAGACCGACGCCACCTCGGCCGGAGCCGACCCCTCACCGGCCCGCACCACCCGGTACGAGTACGTCGGCGCCGCCGCCTGGCACCGCGACGACGGTGAGCTCACCGAGGCCAAGTCCCGTACGTGGAACCAGTTCCGCGGCTACGGCGAGGTGATCGTCCGCAAGGGCGGTACGCAGGCGAACCCCGCCGACAAGACCACCCAGACCGGGACCGTCTACCTGCGCGGAATGGACGGCGACTACAAGGCGGACGGCACCCGCCGTTCCGTCGCGATCCCCGGTGGCCAAGCCGCCGACTCCGCGCCGCTGGCCGGCTTCGTCCGCGAGAGCCGCACGTACAGCGGCGACGGCGGCACCGTCACCGCCACCACCGTCAACGACCCGTGGACCGGGCCGGTCGTCGCGCGCCACGGGCGCGGCACCGGACTGCCTGACCAGACGGCCCAGTTGACCCGGTCCACGAGGAGCACCTCTTCGGCGCTCCTGTCCGACGGCACCTGGCGCGCCATGAGCAAGACGACCGGTTTCGACGAGACCACCGGAGCGGCGACCAGCGAACTCGACAGTGCCGCCGGGCTGCCCGACTTCTGCACGAAGAAGACGTACGCCTCCAACACCGCCCTGAACATCATCGCGCTCCCGGTCGAGTCGGTCTCCCTCGCCGGCGACTGCTCGGTGGCTCCCGGAGCCGGTACCACCACCTCGCACACCCGGACCCTGTACGACGGGCTGCCCTTCGGGCAGATCGGCACGGTCGGTGCGGCCACCACGGCGCAGGTGATCGACGGCTACGACGGCGCCTCGCCCTCGCACACCCTCGACACGGTCACGGAGTACGACGCCTACGGCAGGCCGGTGAAGGTGACCGACACCCTCGGCAACACCAGCACCACCGGCTACACCCCGGCCTCCGGCGCCCTGCCCACCCGAGTGGCGGTCACGGGGCCAACAGGGTGGACCACCACCACCGACCTCATGACCGCGCGCGGCCTGCCGGTGAAGACCTCGGACATCAACAACCACGTCACGGAGCTGGCCTACGACGCCGCGGGCCGCCTCACCGGGGTCTGGCAGCCCGGCCGCGACCGGGCCGCCGGGCAGAGCCCGAACCTGCAGTTCGCCTACGACCTGAGCAAGACCGCGCCGAGCGTGGTCACCACCCGAACCCTGCGCGACGACGGTGCCTACCGCGCCAGTTACCAGATCCTCGACGCGTTCCTCAAGGTCCGCCAGACCCAGGAGGCGCCGGTCGACGAATCCCCCGGCCGGATCCTCGCCGACACCTTCTACGACTCGCTCGGGCGGGTCGTGAAGACCAACCAGCCTTACTGGGACAAGACCACAGGCCCCTCGGGCAGCCGATTCCTGGCCAACGACACCGAAGTACCCGCGCAGACGGGGACCTTCTACGACGGCCAGGGCCGCAAGACCGCCGAGGCGCTGTCCTCGCACGCGGTCGAGCAGTGGCGCACCACCACCGTGTACGCGGGCGCCGAGAAGACCAGCACGCTCCCGCCGGACGGGGGTACGGCCACCACCGTCATCACCGACGCCCGGGGCAAGACCGCCCAGTTGCGACAGTACAAGGACCAGGCGCAAGCGGGCAGCGACGTCGCGGCCGCCTTCACCGCCACCTCGTACACATACGATCCGCGCGCCCAGCTGAAGACGGTGACGGACGCGGCGGGCAACTCCTGGTCCTACACCTACGACCTGCTGGGCCGTCAGATCTCGGCGAGCGACCCCGACAAGGGGACCGGCGAGACGCACTACGACGCCGTGGGCCGGGTGGCGTGGACGAAGGACGCCCGCGGGCAGGTCCTGTCGACCACGTACGACAAGCTCTCCCGCAAGACCGGCCTGTACGCCGGACCGGTCTCGGACGCGAACCTGCTGGCGAGCTGGTCCTTCGACCGCCTCGCCCGCGGCCAGGCCGACGGCTCCACCCGTTACGTCGGCGGCAAGACCGGGGCGGCGTACAGCAGCGAGGTCACCGGTCTCGACGCGCAGTACCACCCCCTCGGCACCAAGGTCACGATCCCCGCGGCGGAGGGCAAGCTCGCCGGCGCCTACACCCAGAGCGTGAGCTACACGCCCGTCACCGGAAAGCCCGTCTCCGTCACCCTCCCGGCGGCCGGCGGCCTGCCGGGCGAGACGATCACCACGGGCCTGAGCGACAACGGTCTCCCCGTCACCCTGTGGAGCGAGGAGTCCGACTACGTCAACCGCACCGCGTACGACCCCTTCGGCCGGGCCCGCCGCGTCACCTACGGCGATGTCCCGAAGCAGGTGGCCTACACCCCGCGGTACGAGGAGGCCACCGGCCGCCTCGCCGCCACCAACCTGGACCGCCAGACCGGCCCCGGCGACACCCAGGTCACCGGATCGGTCGACGCCACCACCTACACGTACAAGCCCTCCGGCGACATCACCTCCGTCGCCACCCGCCGCGACGAGGGGGCGGCCGGTTTCACCACCGACCGGCAGTGCTTCACGTACGACTACCTGGACCGGATGACGGAGGCCTGGACCGACAAGAACAACGCCTGCACCACCGCGCCGCCGAAGACCTCCGACGTGGGAGGCCCGGCACCGTACTGGCAGTCTTACGGCTTCGACGTCACGGGCAACCGGACGAAGCTGGTGGACCACGATCCGGCCGACGCCACGGGCGGCCGCGACACCGTCACCACGTACACCTCGCCCGCGCCCGGCGCGGCCCTCCCGCACACGGTCACCGGGACCTCGCGGAGCGGCCCGGCGGGGGCAGCCTCCACCGCCTACACGTACGACGCCGCGGGCAACACCCTGACCCGCCCGGGCGGCCAGACCCTGGCCTGGGACCAAGAGGGCCACCTCGCCTCCAACACCGGGAGCACGTACCTCTACGACGCGCAGGGCTCACGCCTGCTGCGCCGCGACCCCGGAAAGGTGACGCTCTACCTCGGTACGGACGAGCTCACACTCACCACCGCCTCGGGCAGCGTCTCGGGGGTCCGCACCATCCCGGGCATCGCCGGCGGCCCCTCGATCGTGCGCACCCCGACGGGCCTGACCTACGAGGCCAGCGACCATCACGGCACGGCCACGACCTCGCTCGACGCGTCGACCCTGGCGATCACCCGCCGAGCACAGAAGCCGTACGGCGAATCCCGCGGCCCGGCTCCGGCCGCATGGCCGGACGACAAGGGTTTCCTGGGCAAACCCCAGGACACCACGGGCCTGACCCACATCGGCGCCCGAGAGTACGACCCGGCGCTGGGCCGCTTCATCAGCGTGGACCCGGTGGCGGACCTGGCCGACCCCCAACAGATGCACGGCTACACCTACGCCAACGCCAACCCGGTCACCAAGAGCGACCCGACCGGCCTCATCTATGGCCTTCCCTGCTTCGAGACGGGCGACTGCGGCGACCCGAAGGGCGGCACCATCGGGGACGGCGGCACAGGGGACAACAGCGTGAACGGATGTGGTGGGCAACCGTGCCCGACCGAGCCCGGGCAGGGCGTCAAGCTGGGACCGTACTTGCCTCAGCCCCTCGCCGGGCCGAAGCCCCTGCCCAACGGCACCTACAAGGTGACCATCGTGCCCAAGGGCGAAAACGAGTTCCAGGTCCTCCTGACCGAGACGGCGAGCAGCTACTTCCACTACGACCCGAACTGCGGCCTTCCTGGCGCCATGCTGAGAACGGCGTGCTCCTCGGCCAACATGGCGGCCCCGACCTTCGCGGCGGCGGCCGACGGAAGAATCGCCTTCTACACCTACGCCTTCGACTCAAGTGGGAAGACCGTGCCCAAGCTGCTGGATGTGGTCAGCAAGGGCTCTCTCGTCACAGGGGCGTTGGCCTCCCTCATCACCAACTGGCAAGCGAACGACTGCAACGGGACCGCGGCCAGGGTCGTGAAAACGGCCAGGGACACCGCGTTCGACGTGGGGTACGTGCTCGGCACCGCGTCCGTGGGCGGGCGGATCGGGGCACTGATCGGCACTCCGTTCGGCCCTATGGGCGAGGCCGTCGGAACGGGGGCCGGAACCGCCGCAGGCACTATCTACGGCGCGATAACCACTAGTTGGACGAAGAATGCAGTCAACGGAGTAATTGAGGACTCAGGCAACTGGATGAAGGACAAATTGGAGGACAAGCTCATGGGAATGATCTACCACGGATAGCCGGTACGACCCGCTGAACTCCGTGTGCCCCCGTCCTCCCCGGACGGGGGCACATCCGGCACCGCCGGGGGGGTGTCAGCGCCGCACGCGCGGCATGCCCAGGCCGATCCACGAGATGATCTCGCGCTGGATCTCGTTGTTGCCGCCGCCGAAGGTGAAGATGACCGCGCTGCGGTAGCCGCGCTCCAGTTCGCCGTGGAGGACCGCGCCCGCGGAGCCGTCCTTGAGGGCGCCGGCCGCGCCGACGACCTCCATCAGCCAGGCGTACGCGTCCCTGCGCGCCTCGGAGCCGTAGACCTTGACGGCCGAGGCGTCCTGCGGGGTGAGGGTGCCGTCCTGGACGGCGTTGACCATCTGCCAGTTCAGCAGCTTCATCGCGTCGAGGCGGGCGTGGGTGCGGGCCAGGCGGCCCCGGACCCAGGAGAGGTCGATGACGCGGCGGCCGTCGGCGAGCTTGGTGTCGGCGGCCCAGCGCTGGACGTCGTGCAGGGCGCGGATGGCCATCGTGCCGTGGGCGGCGAGGGTGACGCGCTCGTGGTTGAGCTGGTTGGTGATCAGGCGCCAGCCCTTGTTCTCCTGGCCGACGCGGCGGCTCGCGGGGACGCGGATGTCCTCGTAGTAGCTGGCGGTGGTGTCGTGCGAGGCGAGGGTGTTGATGAGGGTGCAGGAGTAGCCGGGGTCCGATGTCGGGACGAGGAGCATGGTGATGCCCTTGTGGGCGGGTGCGTCCGGGTCGGTGCGGACGGCGAGCCAGACCCAGTCGGCGGTGTCGCCGTTGGTGGTCCAGATCTTCTGTCCGTTGACCACATAGGTGCCGGTCTCCTCGTCGCCCTCGCGGACGGCCTTGCACTTGAGGGCGGCGAGGTCGGTGCCGGCGTCGGGCTCGCTGTAGCCGATGGCGAAGTCGATCTCCCCGGCGAGGATCTTGGGCAGGAAGTACGCCTTCTGCTCGTCGGTGCCGAACTGCATGATGGTCGGCCCGACGGTGTTGAGCGCCATCAGCGGGAGCGGTACGACGGCCTGCGCGGCCTCGTCGAAGAAGATGAACTGGTCCATCGGCGACATCCCTCGGCCGCCGTACTCCTTCGGCCAGCCGACTCCGAGCCAGCCGTCGGCCCCGAGCCGGCGGATGGTCTCCCGGTAGAAGCGCTTCTGCGCGGCCGGGTCCTCGTACCGGCCGTAGACGTCCTCGGGGACCAGCTCGGCGAAGTAGGCGCGCAGCTCGGTGCGCAACTGCTGCTGCTCAGGCGTGTATTCGAGGTGCACGGCCCCTCCGGGTCTCTCGTGGCTGGTCGTCGCGCGGGCGTCCATCGCCGATGCCGGGGCAGACTAGAACCTGTTGCAAGAATCCGGAAGGGTCGGCGGGGCGTCAGTTCAGAGGGTCAGTTCAGGGCTCTGATCATGGCCACCGTGGCCGCTTTCATGGCCTCCCGGGCGGCGGTCAGGTACGGGCGCGGGTCCGCCGGGGTCAGATGGGTGCGGATCGCTTCGGTCATCGCCACGTTGAGCGCGGTGCCGATGTTGACCTTGCGGATGCCGCCGGCGACGGCTGCCGCGAGTTCCCCGTCCGGCAGCCCCGAGGAGCCGTGCAGCACCAGGGGCACGTCGACCGTCTTGGCCAGCCGGGCGAGCAGCGCGTGGTCCAGGGCTGCGGTCCGGATGGTCATGGCGTGGCTGCTGCCGATCGCCACGGCCAGCGCGTCCACTCCGGAGTCCGCGACGAACCGCCGCGCCTCGTCCGGGTCGGTACGGGCGCCGGGTGCGTGCGGGTCCAGCGGCGCGGCCCCGTTCTTCCCGCCGACCTCGCCCAGCTCGGCCTCGATCCAGAGCCCGTTGACGTGTGCCCAGTCGGCGGCGGAGCGGGTGGCGTCCAGGTTCTCGGCGTAGGGGAGGTGCGCGGCGTCGTACATCACCGAGCTGAATCCGGCGTCCACGGCCTGGCGCAGCAGCTCGGAGCTCTTGACGTGGTCCAGGTGCAGGCCGACCGGAACCCCGGCCGCCTCGGCCACGGCCACCGCCGCACGGGAGATGGGAAGCAGCTGCCCGCCCCTGAACTTGACCGCGTTCTCGCTGAGTTGGAGGACCACGGGCACTCCGGCCGCTTCGGCGCCCGCGACCACCGCTTCGGCGTGCTCCAGCGTGATGATGTTGAAAGCGGCCACGGCCCGCCCCTCGGCGGCCGCTTCCCGGACGAGGGCTCCGGCGGAGACGAGGCTCATCGGACCGCCTCCTCGCCCGTGGTGAGGATCACCGAGCGGGTCAGGTTGCGCGGCGCGTCCGGGTCCAGCCCCCGGTGGGCCGCGACGGCGACGGCGAGGCGGTGTACGCGGACCAGCTCGGCCAGCGGGTCGAGGTGTCCGGCCACCCACTGGGCCCCGGTCCCCCGGACCTCTTCGGCGAGCCCCGCCGGGGCCTCGCCGATCGACCAGGTGGCGGTGCCGGGCGCGGAGACGCTGATGGGCCCGTGCCGGTACTCCATGGCCGGGTAGGACTCGGCCCAGGCCAGGGCCGCTTCGCGCATCTTCAGCGCGGCCTCGTTGGCGAGTCCGACGCTCCAGCCGCGCCCGAGGAAGGTGAACTGCCCCCGGGTCTCCAGCTCGGCCGGGAGCGGGGCGTTGAGCGCGGCGCGCGCGTCGGCGACCACGGACGGGGTGTGCAGTCCGACGTGGGCGCGCAGCAGGGTCAGGGCGGTGGTGGCGAACCGGGTCTGGACCACGGACCGCTCGTCCGCGAAGTCCAGTACGACGAGCTCGTCCGCCAAGGTGATCACGGGGGTGGACGGATCCCCGATGACGGCGGTGGTGGGTACGCCCGCGTCCCGCAGGCCGGCCAGCAGGTCGAGCACCTCGGTGGTGGTCCCGGACCTGGTCAGCGCGACGACCCGGTCGTAGCGGCGGTGGTGGGGGAACTCGGAGGCGGGGAAGGCGTCGGTCTCGCCCTGCCCGGCCTCCTCCCGCAGCACGGCGGCGGCCTGGGCCATGTAGTACGAGGTCCCGCATCCGACGATCGCGGTACGCTCCCCCGGCCGCGGCAGCACCGCCCGCCGCTCCGGGGCCAGTTCGGCGGCCCGCTCCCAGCATGCGGGCTGCGTGCCCAACTCGTACGCGACATGGCTCATGGCGGCTCCCTAGCGCGGTGCGTGCACCCCTGAATGCGTGTTCTTGCAAGATAGTGGGCTCTTTCGCGCAACTTCAAGCATCTTGGGGATGATCTCCTGCGTTAATGTCGATACGTAGGCCGCCGCGCACCCGGCGTGCACCGGCGCTTGGGCCAAGAGAGACCATCGAAGCGAACAGTGAAGCGAATACCGAAGGGGCGGCCGATGACCCGCAAGGAACGCTGGCAGACACTGCTGGACCTGCTGGTGGAGCGGGGCGAGCTGGAAGTGGAACCCGCCGCGGAGGCCCTCGGCGTGTCCGCCGCCACCATCCGCCGCGACCTCGACCAGCTCGCCGAACAGCAGCTGCTGGTCCGCACGCGCGGCGGAGCGGTCCTGCACGGGGTCTCCTACGAACTCCCCCTGCGCTACCGCACCTCGCGCCGGGCCGCCGAGAAGGGGCGCATCAGCGAGACGGTCGCGGCGCTGATCGTGCCGGGCGAGGTGATCGGCCTGACCGGCGGCACCACGACCACCGAGGTGGCGCGGGCACTGGCCGCCCGCCCCGACCTCGCCACCGGCTCCCCCGCCCTCACCGTCGTCACCAACGCCCTCAACATCGCGGGCGAGCTGGTCATCAGACCGCAGTTCAAGATCGTGCTGACGGGCGGCGTGGCCCGGCCCCAGTCCTACGAGCTCACCGGCCCCCTCGCCATGGAGGTGCTCGGGCAGCTCTCCGTGGACACCGCCGTGGTCGGCGTGGACGCCTTCGACCCGGTCGACGGAGCCGCCACCCGCCACGAGGACGAGGCGGCCATGAACCGCCTGCTCTGCGAGCGGGCCCGCCGGGTGGTGATCGCGGCCGACTCCAGCAAACTGGGCGTCCGCGCCTTCGCCCGCATCGTCGCCACCGACGCCGTGGACGTCCTGGTGACGGACACCGGCCTGTCCCCGTCGGTCGCCGAGGCCTTCGAGGCGGCGGGCGTCGAGGTCATCCGGGCCTGAGGGGCAGGGCCAGGCCCGCGCGGCTCGCGCTCAGTGCGCCGGGAGCCGGCCCGCCTCGCGGACCAGGGCCGCCAGGACCGGGGCGATCAGCGGGTGCGCCTCGGCTCCGCGCCGGGTGGCGGCGAAGACCCGGCGGGTCGCCGCCGGGCCGGCCACCGGGCGGACCTGGACCTCCTTGAGCTCCATGCCGCGCAGCGCCGAGCGCGGCACGAGCGCGACCCCGGCCCCCGCGCCGACCAGCGCGACCACGGCCCTGAAGTCATCGGAGGAGTGCACCAAACGCGGCTGGAACCCGGCGAGTTCGCAGGCGAGCTGCATCACGTCGTGGCAGGGGTTGCCGGGATACTGGCCCACCCAGTCCGAATCGGAGAGGTCGGCCAGCGACACCTCGGGCAGGTCCCCGAGCGGGTGCCCGGCGGGGAGGACCGCGTCGAAGGGCTCCGCGTAGAGCGGGAGCACCGAGAGCCTGCTGTCGCCCGGGCCCGGGGCGCCCCGGTATTCGACGGCCAGCGCGAGGTCCGCCTCGCCGTCGAGCAGCAGCGGGAGGCTCTGGTCGCCCTCCGCGTCGCGCACGCGCAGCCGGATCCCGGGGTGGTCCACGGCGAGCCGGGTGATGGCCGGGGCCAACACCTCGGCGATGCCGGTGGCGAAGGCGGCCACGGTGACCTCGCCCGCCGAGCCGCCCGCGTAGGCGGCGAGTTCGGCCTCGGCCCGCTCCAGCTGTGCCAGCACCTCGTGGGTGTGCCCGAGGAGGATCTCCCCGGCGGCGGTGAGCCGTACGCCCCGCCCGCTGCGGGTCAGCAGTGAGTGCCCGGTCTCCTGCTCCAGCGCCGCGAGCTGCTGGGAGACGGCGGAGGGGGTGAGGTACAGGGCTGCGGCCGCGGCGGTCACCGTACGGTGGTCCGCCACGGCCCGCAGGATGCGCAGCCGGCGGGGGTCGATCACAGGGCCATTCTCGCAGCCTGCGAGGCCCATGCGGGCCGCGCCCAGTTCCGGGGGCAGCGCTCCGCGCGGGCCCCTGGGGCTCCGCCCCAGACCCCGCGCCTCAAACGCCGGCGGGGCTGGATTTGGCCAGCCCCCGGC
>NZ_JBHYVM010000053.1:0-3142 GCF_042750105.1 Streptomyces sp. NPDC059443
CCGTCACCTTCCACGGAGGGTGACGGGGCCCGCGTCATTTCCGCGCGGCGGTCGCTTCCTAGATGTCGCGGAAGATTTCGATCTGGGCGCCCACCGAGTTGAGGCGTTCCGCCAGTTCCTCGTAGCCGCGGTTGATGACGTAGACGTTGCGCAGGACCGAGGTGCCCTCGGCCGCCATCATCGCCAGGAGGACGACCACTGCCGGGCGCAGGGCCGGGGGGCACATCATTTCCGCCGCGCGCCAGCGGGTCGGGCCCTCGACCAGGACGCGGTGGGGGTCCAGGAGCTGGAGGCGGCCGCCGAGGCGGTTGAGGTCCGTCAGGTAGATGGCCCGGTTGTCGTACACCCAGTCGTGGATCAGGGTCTGACCCTGGGCCACGGCCGCGATGGCCGCGAAGAACGGGACGTTGTCGATGTTCAGCCCGGGGAAGGGCATCGGGTGGATCTTGTCGATCGGGGCTTCGAGCTTCGACGGGCGGACCGTGAGGTCCACCAGCCGGGTGCGGCCGTTGTCGGCGGTGTACTCCGCCGAGCGGTCGTGGTCGAGGCCCATCTCCTCCAGGACCGCGAGCTCGATCTCCATGAACTCGATCGGGACCCGCCGGATGGTGAGCTCGGACTCCGTGACGACGGCCGCGGCCAGCAGGCTCATCGCCTCGACCGGGTCCTCGGAGGGGGAGTAGTCGACGTCCACGTCGATGTTCGGGACGCCGTGGACCGTCAGGGTGGTGGTGCCGACGCCGTCCACCCGGACGCCGAGGGCCTCCAGGAAGAAGCACAGGTCCTGGACCATGTAGTTGGAGGAGGCGTTGCGGATGACCGTGGTGCCGTTGTGCCGGGCGGCGGCCAGCAGCGCGTTCTCGGTGACGGTGTCCCCGCGCTCGGTCAGCACGATCGGGCGGTCCGGGGAGACCCCGGCCTCGACCTGGGCGTGGTAGATGCCCTCGGTCGCGGTGATGTCCAGGCCGAAGCGGCGCAGGGCGATCATGTGCGGCTCGATGGTGCGGGTGCCGAGGTCGCAGCCGCCCGCGTAGGGCAGTTTGAAGTGGTCCATCCGGTGGAGGAGGGGGCCCAGGAACATGATGATGCTGCGGGTGCGGCGGGCCGCGTCCGCGTCCATGGCGTCCATGTCGAGGCGGGCCGGCGGTACGAGTTCCAGGTCGACGCCGTCGTTGATCCAGCGGGTGCGGACGCCGATGGAGCTCAGGACCTCCAGGAGGCGGTAGACCTCCTCGATGCGGGCGACGCGCCGGAGCACCGTGCGGCCCTTGTTGAGCAGGGAGGCGCACAGCAGGGCCACGCACGCGTTCTTGCTCGTCTTGACGTCGATCGCGCCGGACAGGCGACGGCCGCCGACCACGCGCAGGTGCATCGGACCGGCGTAGCCCAGCGAGACGATTTCGCTGTCGAGGGCTTCCCCGATGCGCGCGATCATTTCAAGGCTGATGTTCTGGTTGCCGCGCTCGATCCGGTTCACGGCGCTCTGGCTGGTGCCGAGCGCGTCGGCGAGCTGACTCTGTGTCCAGCCCCGGTGCTGCCGGGCGTCACGGATGAGCTTGCCGATGCGTACGAGGTAGTCGTCTCCCATGGCTGCACCGTATCTCAGATATGAGATGCCGCTCGCGCTGGGTGTGGCGGACGGGTGTTACCCGGCGTCAGCTCCCATGCCGGGGCCGGAGTGCGCGTGGTGGGCGACGAGCCGGCCGAGCAGCCGGGTGAGCTGCTCGCGCTCCGACATGGACAAAGGGGACAACAGCTCTTCCTGGGCCGCGCCGAGCAGCTGTTCCAGCTTGCGCAGCCTGCGCCGGCCGAGTGGTGTGAGGGTGATGACATTGCGGCGCCGGTCCGCGGGGTCGGGGGTCCGCTCGACCAGTTCGCGTTCGGCGAGTTCGTTGATGACGGCGACCGGGTCGCTGCGGTGGATGCCGGTGCGGCCGCTCAGGGTGGCCTGGCTGGCCGGGCCGAACTCGTCCGGGGCGACGAGGGCCGCGTAGTGCCATTTGTGGGCATCCGCCCCGTTCGGTCCCTCGATGACGAGCCGCTGGGCGTGTGCCGAGGCCTGTGCGAGCAGGCGGTTGCGGGGTCCTGCCCCGGATCGGCGGTGTGGCCGGGGGCCGGGTCCGGGTCCTCGCTCCCGACCTCATCGGAATGGGTCGTTCCGGGAAGCCGGGCGGCGCGTACCGCTTCGCCGACCACGCCCGCTACCTCGACGCCTGGTTCGAAGCCCTGGGACTCGACGAGGTCGTCCTCGTCGGCCAGGACTGGGGCGGGGCTCTCGCCTTCGACCGGGCGGCCCGGCACCCGGAGCGGGTCCGCGGCGTCGCCTTCATGGAGACGATCCTGCGGCCGATGAGCTGGGAGGAGTTCCCGCCGGCCGCCCGCTCCCGGTTCGAGGCGCTGCGCATACCGGGAGTGGGGGAGGAGATGGTGCTCGACCAGAACCTCTTCATTGAGGACGGCCTGTCCAGGACGATCCTGACCGGCCCGCTCGCCGAGGCCGACCATGCCGTCTACGCCGCCCCCTACCCGACCCCTGACAGCCGTCGGCCCATGCTCCAGGGGGCCCGCTCCATGCCGCTCGACGGTGAACCGGTCGACGTCGTCAGCCGGGTAAAGGAGTACGACGCCTGGCTGTCCGCCAGCCCCGAAGTCCCCAAGCTGCTCCTCACTTTCGACGGCTCGCCCACGCTGATGATCGGCCCGCGGGAGGTCGAGTGGTGCGCGCGGAACATCTCGGCGCTGGAGACCGAGTACTGCGGCGCCGCCGCCCATCTCTGCCCGGAGGACCGGCCCGGGGAGTTCGAGCGAGCGTTTGCGGGCGCGGCGCAGCTCCTGCGTGGTCGCCGGGAAGGCCGGCAGATCGGTGGTCCGGGTCAGCTGGACCACGAGCTCCAGGTGGCGCAGCTGGCGGGTCAGCTCCTCGATCGGCCGGCCGTGCTGTTCCGGCAGGTACTTGATCGCCAGCAGGCTGTCCCGCAGCCGGGCCAGGGCTTCTTTGAACTCGGCCCCGGCCACCACCGTTTCGGGGGTGCCGCCGTACGCGTCGCGCACCGCGTTCAGCGCGGAGCGGCGCAGCGGCACCCCCCGGGCCGGGGGGGTAGGCGTCACGCAGCCCGCCGCGGCTCGGGAAGCCGCGGGGCCG
>NZ_JBHYVM010000053.1:3152-46535 GCF_042750105.1 Streptomyces sp. NPDC059443
GCGCGGTATGAGATCCCCGCCCCCCCCCCCCCCGGGGTGGGGGGGGCCCCCCCCCCCGCGCCGCCCCCCGGCTACGGGGCGGGCGGCGCCCCGCGCCCCCCCCGGCCCGGTGGCGGCCGAGTCCGCCACCGGGCCTGCCAGGGAGTCCAGGGCGGCGGAGAAGGCGGCGCTCGCCCCGGCGAGCGGGGTCTTGGCCGGATCCCCCACGAACCGGGCCGAGGCGACGAACGCGCCCGCGACCGCGCGGACCGCGGCCCGGGGATCGGGTGCGGACGAGGCCGTCGCCAACGCGGTCTGGAAGTCCGAGGACTGGGCCAGTGCGATGCTCGGACTGACCGGGTCCTGGCTCATCGGCGGACGCATGAGCGAGATGCGGAAAAGCGGTTCCATGGTGGCCCCCCATTGCCGGTTCCTTCACTTTCTGTCACCGGCAATGTGCTCAGACCCCAGAGTGGTTACTCTCCGCTACCGCAATCTCCACCTCAAAGGGTGAGCGTATTAAGTGGAATTGACGCCTCAGTGCCCACAGGCGTGGTGGCGACCTCCGCCGTGCACCGACGCGTACGCGGCCGGGCGCGGCCCCGAAGCGGCGCCCGCCACCCGTGCCGAAGCCGCCCGTCCCGACGCCGAATCCGCGTCGTGCACCACGCGGCCACCGACCAGGGTCAGCCGGACCCCCGTCCCGCTGATGTCGGCCACCGGGCAGCGCGTCACGTCCCGGTCCAGCACCACCAGGTCCGCCGCCTTCCCTGCCTCCACCGTGCCCGTCAGCTCCTCCTGGCGCAGCTGCCAGGCCGTTCCCGAAGTGTGCATCCGCAACGTGGTGTCACGGCTCAGCGCCTCCTTCTCCCGGTACAGGGCGCCCGAACCGAAGGCGCCCTGCCGGTCGATCGCCGTCCGCAGCTGGTTCCACACCTGAAGGGCGTCCACCGGCCAGTCGGAGCCGCCCGTCAGCCGCGCCCCCGCCTTCTCCAGGCTGCGCGCCGGGTACATCCACCGGTGCCGCTCGGGCCCGATGTACGGGAGCAGCGCCTCCATCGTCCAGGTGTCCTCCGTGGCCCACTGGAGCTGCATGCACGCCGCGACACCCAGCTGCGCGAAGCGCCGTAGATCCGCCGGGTCCACGATCTGCAGGTGCGCCACCGCGTTGCGGGCGTCCTTGCGGCCCGTCACCCGCCGGGCGTACGCGTACCCGTCCAGAGCGGTGCGCACCGCCCGGTCCCCGAGCCCGTGGGCGTGCATCTGCCAGCCCGCCTGGTTGAAGGCGGCGCTGAGCCGGCCGTAGTCCGCCGCCGAGGTGTACAGCTCGCCCCGGTTCGCGGTGGGCTTGCCGTGCCCGTCGAGGTACGGCTCCAGCAGCGCGGCCGTCTGCGCCGGGTACTCGATGACCCCGTCGAGGAACACCTTGATCATCCCGAACCGGAGTCCCCGCACGCCCTCGAACTCCCGCCGCAGGCCCCGCGCGTAGGCCAGCGAGGCGGCCGGGTCCTTGGCCTGCTCCGCGTCCAGCCGGATCGCCGGCACGATCCGCTGCGGCAGCTTCCCCGCCGCCGAGAGGGCCTGGTACAGCTCCAGCTCGTGCCGTCCCACCAGGGCGTCCATCATCGTCGTGACCCCGGACGCGGCGGCCAGCTCCAGCACCTTGGCGCAGGCCGCGACCAGCTCGGCCCGGGTGGGCTCCGGTACGTGCCGCTTGACCAGGCCCTGCGCGTCGTCCTTGAGGACGCCGGTGGGCTTGCCGTCCGCGCCCTTGACCACCTTGCCGCCGACCGGGTCGGGGGTGGCCGCCGTGATCCCGGCGATGTCCAGGGCCCGCTGGTTGGCCCACAGGTTGTGCCCGTCGCCGCCGACGAGGACGACCGGCCGCCGGGTCGGGAGCGCGTCCAGCATCGAGTGGTGCGGGCTGGTGCCCGTGGGGAGCAGCCCGACCGGGTTCCAGTCCTCGACCACCAGCCAGCCGTCGGGTTCGGCGCCCGCGCCGCCGGTGTCGGCGAGGAAGCCGGTCAGGATCGCCTGGAGGTCGGCCAGGGTGGTCTCGGCGCTGTCCAGCGAGGGGGACAGCGAGCGTTCACCGGCGCCGAGCGGGTGGACGTGGCCGTCGTGGATGCCGCTCATGACGGTGTTGCCGCGGGCGTCGACGACCTCGGTGTCCCGGCCCACGTGGCGGCGGACCGCCGCGTTCGTCCCGGTGGCGAGGATCTTGCCGTCCCGGCCGACCGCGACGGCCTCGACGGGCGCCCGGCCGCCGGTCCCGGTGAACACCGAGGCGTGGTGGACCACCAGGGCGGCCGAACCCCGCCCGCCGGAAGGCGCGGCGGAGGCGGGGGCCGCGCCCAACAGACCCGCGGCGCCGGCGGCCCCGGTGGCGACCCCGGCGGCGAGGACCCTCCGGCGGGACAAGGGGGAGGAAGGGGAGGAAGAAGACTGCATGCCCACTCCAAACGTTGGTGTGGGCAGGACGCTGTTTGATTAAGGGCTTAACCAGAACCCGCCGCCGACGACGAAATCCGTACGATGACGGCGTGCCCGCCCCCGCGCCCGTCCCCACCCCCGGCCCCGTGCCCACCCCCATGCCCGCCCCCGCGCCCGTGCCCGGTCCGACGCTGGCCGACATCGCGCGCGCCGCCGAGGTCTCCACCGCGACCGTCTCGCACGCGCTCAACGGCACCGGCCGCCTCGGCGAGTCGACCCGCCGCAGGGTGCGGGAGGTGGCCGGGGCCCTCGGCTACGGAGCCCGGCGCGGCCCGCACAACCGCAGCCTCGGCGTCGCGGTGACCACGTACGCCGGGTTCGCCTGGGACTTCGCGCGGATCGCCTACTTCTCCCGGTGGCTCACCGCCGCCACCTCGGCCGCGCACGCCCACGGCTACGCCCTGACCACGCTCCCCGCCGACCGGGGCGCCGAGCCGCTGTGGCACAACCTCGCGGTGGACGGGATGCTGCTGCTCGACAGCCCGGCCGACGACCCGGTGCTGCGCGCGCTGCGGGCGCGCGGTCTGCCGGTGGTCTTCGACGGGCGCCCGCCCGATCCCCGGCCGCAGGACGTGTGGGTGGACAACGACCACGCGGCCACCACCCGCGAGGTGCTGGACCACCTCGCGGAATCCGGCGCCCGGCGGATCGCCCTGCACTCGGGGTACGGCCGGGAGTTCTACACGGAGGCCGTCACCTCAGCCTATGAACACTGGTGCGCCCTGCACGGCCAGGCTCCGCGCGTGGTCCCCTTCGACCCGAACGACGCGGCCGGGCACGCCTTCGACTCCGCCCTCGCCGGACCGGACCGGCCGGACGCCGTCTACTGCGTGTACGACCCGGGGGGCCGCCAGGTGCTGGCCGCCGCCGCGCGCCACGGCATCCCCGTACCCGGCCCGATGGACGGCGTCGCACCGGGGGGCGGAGGGATTCGGGACGAGGGGACGCGGGAGAAGGGGCTGCTGCTGGTCTGTGCCAGCGAGGACCCGGCGTACGCCGAGAACGAACCCTCCGTGACCACCGTCACCTTCGATCCGGACCGGATCGCCGTCACGGCGGTCGCAGTGCTGGTCAAGCTCGTCGAATCCGGACATGCGGAATCGACCGGCCAGCTGACGGTACCGGCGGGGCTGCGGGTGCGTGCCTCGTCCCGGGCCCCTCGCATGTACTAGAGTTATCTCGACATCGAGATATCTGCCCCGGACGTACCGCAGCCGTCCCGCTGGTAAGGGTTACCTAACTTAGCCTCACCTTAGCGGATTGGCCCGAGTGCCGCGCGGCAGGATTGCGGTAATACGCGCGAATTCATGCATGAAGGAGACTGTCGTGTCGGCGAACAGCTTCGACGCCCGCAGCACGCTGCAGGTGGGCGACGAGTCGTACGAGATCTTCAAGCTGGACAAGGTCGAGGGCTCTGCCCGCCTTCCCTACAGCCTGAAGGTCCTGCTGGAGAACCTGCTCCGTACCGAGGACGGCGCGAACATCACCGCCGACCACATCCGGTCGCTCGGAAACTGGGACTCGCAGGCCCAGCCCAGCGAGGAAATCCAGTTCACGCCGGCCCGCGTGATCATGCAGGACTTCACCGGCGTCCCCTGCGTCGTCGACCTCGCCACCATGCGCGAGGCCGTCAAGGCCCTCGGCGGCGACCCGGCGAAGATCAACCCGCTCTCGCCCGCCGAGATGGTCATCGACCACTCGGTCATCGCCGACAAGTTCGGCACGAAGGACGCCTTCGCGCAGAACGTCGAGCTGGAGTACGGCCGCAACAAGGAGCGCTACCAGTTCCTGCGCTGGGGCCAGACCGCCTTCGACGACTTCAAGGTCGTCCCCCCGGGCACCGGCATCGTCCACCAGGTCAACATCGAGCACCTGGCCCGCACCGTCATGGTCCGCAACGGCCAGGCGTACCCCGACACCCTCGTCGGCACCGACTCGCACACCACCATGGTCAACGGCCTGGGCGTACTGGGCTGGGGCGTCGGCGGCATCGAGGCCGAGGCCGCGATGCTCGGCCAGCCGGTCTCCATGCTGATCCCGCGCGTCGTCGGCTTCAAGCTGACCGGCGAGCTGCCGGCCGGCACCACCGCCACCGACCTCGTGCTGACCATCACCGAGATGCTCCGCAAGCACGGCGTCGTCGGCAAGTTCGTCGAGTTCTACGGTGAGGGCGTCGCCGCCACCTCGCTCGCGAACCGCGCCACCATCGGCAACATGTCGCCGGAGTTCGGCTCCACCGCCGCCATCTTCCCGATCGACGACGAGACGCTGAAGTACCTGCGCCTGACGGGCCGCGACGCCCAGCAGGTCGCCCTGGTCGAGGCGTACGCCAAGGCCCAGGGCCTGTGGCTGGACCCGGCCGCCGAGCCGGACTTCTCCGAGAAGCTGGAGCTCGACCTCTCCACGGTCGTCCCCTCCATCGCCGGCCCGAAGCGCCCGCAGGACCGCATCGTCCTCGCCAACGCCTCGCAGCAGTTCGCCCAGGACGTGCGCAACTACGTCGAGGACGACGACGAGGCGGGCAAGGAGTCCTTCCCGGCCTCCGACGCCCCGGCCGCCACCAACGGCGTGCCGACCCGCCCGACGCTGGTCACCCTGGCCGACGGCACCTCCTTCGAGATCGACCACGGCGCCGTCACCGTCGCCGCGATCACCTCGTGCACCAACACCTCGAACCCCTACGTCATGGTCGCCGCGGCGCTCGTGGCCAAGAAGGCGACCGAGAAGGGCCTGACCCGCAAGCCCTGGGTCAAGACCACCCTGGCCCCGGGTTCGAAGGTCGTCACCGACTACTTCGACAAGGCCGGCCTGACCCCGTACCTCGACAAGATGGGCTTCAACCTCGTCGGGTACGGCTGCACCACCTGCATCGGCAACTCCGGTCCGCTGGACGAGGAGATCTCGAAGGCGATCAACGAGCACGACCTCGCGGTCACCTCGGTCCTCTCGGGCAACCGCAACTTCGAGGGCCGCATCAACCCCGACGTCAAGATGAACTACCTGGCCTCCCCGCCGCTGGTCGTCGCGTACGCCATCGCGGGCTCCATGAAGGTGGACATCACCAAGGACGCCATCGGCACCGACACCGAGGGCAAGCCGGTCTTCCTGAAGGACATCTGGCCCTCCGAGGCCGAGGTCAACGACGTCGTGGCGAGCGCCATCGGCGAGGACATGTTCAGCAAGTCCTACCAGGACGTCTTCGCGGGCGACGCCCAGTGGCAGGCGCTGTCGATCCCGACCGGCAACACCTTCGAGTGGGACCCGCAGTCCACCTACGTCCGCAAGCCCCCTTACTTCGAGGGCATGACGATGGAGACCACCCCGGTCTCCGACATCGCCGGCGCCCGCGTGCTGGCGAAGCTGGGCGACTCGGTCACCACCGACCACATCTCCCCGGCCGGTGCGATCAAGGCCGACACCCCGGCCGGCAAGTACCTGACGGAGCACGGCGTGGAGCGCCGCGACTTCAACTCGTACGGTTCCCGCCGCGGCAACCACGAGGTCATGATCCGCGGTACGTTCGCCAACATTCGCCTCCGCAACCAGATCGCGGCGGGCACCGAGGGCGGCTTCACCCGCGACTTCACCGTCGAGGGCGCCCCCGTCGCCTTCATCTACGACGCTTCGCAGAACTACCAGGCCGCCGGCATCCCGCTGGTCATCCTGGCGGGCAAGGAGTACGGCTCCGGTTCGTCCCGCGACTGGGCGGCCAAGGGCACCGCGCTGCTCGGCGTCAAGGCCGTCATCGCGGAGTCCTACGAGCGCATCCACCGCTCCAACCTGATCGGCATGGGTGTCCTCCCGCTGCAGTTCCCCGAGGGCGCCACGGCGGCCTCCTTGGGCCTCACGGGCGAGGAGACCTTCTCGTTCACCGGTGTGGAGGAGCTGAACAACGGCACCACCCCGCGCACGGTCAAGGTCACCACCGAGACCGGCGTGGAGTTCGACGCGGTCGTCCGCATCGACACCCCCGGTGAGGCGGACTACTACCGCAACGGCGGCATCATGCAGTACGTGCTCCGCAACCTCATCCGTGGCTAAGCACCGCCGCGGCTAAGCGCATACCGGCACCAAAGGGCCGTACCTCCGTTAAGGGGGTACGGCCCTTCCGTTTCTGCGGGCGGCTCCGACGGTCCTGGTCAGGTGACGGTGAGGTCTCAACTCGGAAAAGCCGGGGCTCATACCGGTACATGATCTTGCTCACAGGAGCGGAAGTGGACTATACCTGTGCCCGTCCGGATCACCGCGAAATGAGCGGCCCCGGACGGGGGGACGGCGGGGACCTGCGGTGATGTCCGCATGCGCGGCAACAGCCGTACTTTCCTTCCTCCTTCACACTCCTGACGAAGGCGAGGACTTGAGCATGGGATCCACCTCCGCCCACGGCGAGAACAGCAACGGTGAGGGCCTCGGCCGCCGGGACCTGATCAAGCGCTCCGCGGCACTCGGCCTGATCGCCGTACCGACGATGAGCTTCCTGTCCGCGTGCGCATCCGGCTCGGACACGACGACCAAGGGCAATGAGTCCAAGACGGCCGTCACCAAGGAGAACCCGTTCGGCGTCGCCAAGGGCGGCAAGCTCGACGTGGTCGTCTTCAAGGGCGGTTACGGCGACGACTACGCCAAGGCCTGGGAGGCGGCGTTCGACAAGAAGTGGGGCACCACCACCTCCCACCTCTCCACCCAGGAGATCACCTCCAAGCTGCAGCCGCGCTTCAACGGCGGCAACCCGCCGGACGTCGTCGACGACTCCGGCGCCCAGCAGATCAAGCTGGACGTGCTCGTCAAGGGCGGTCAGGTCGCCGACCTCACCGCGGTGCTCGACGCCCCCTCGCTCGACGACCCGACCAAGAAGGTCCGGGACACGCTGATGCCCGGGGCCGTCGAAGGCGGCATGGTCGGCGGCAAGTTCGTCGCCCTGCAGTACGTCTACACCGTCTGGGGCCTGTGGTACTCCGGCAAGCTCTTCAAGGAGAAGGGCTGGACCCCGCCGAAGACCTGGCCCGAGTTCATCGAGATCTGCAAGAAGGCCAAGGAAGCCGGCATCGGCGGCCTCGCCCACCAGGGCAAGTACCCGTACTACATCAACGTCGCCATCATGGACCTGATCGCCAAGAAGGGCGGCCTGGATGCCATGAAGGCGATCGACAACCTGGAGCCGAACGCCTTCGCGGACAACCCGGTGGCGCTGGAGGCCGTCGAGGCGATCTACGACGTCGTCGAGAAGGACCTGCTGATGCCGGGCACCAACGGCCTGACGCACACCGAGTCCCAGACCCAGTGGAACCAGTACAAGGCCGCCTTCATCACCTCGGGCTCCTGGCTGGAGAACGAGCAGCTCAAGCAGACCCCGGAAGACTTCGACATGCAGTTCCTGCCGATGCCGGTGCTGCCCGGGAGCAAGCTGCCCTTCGAGGCCATCCGCGCCGGCGCCGGCGAGCCCTTCATCGTCCCGGAGAAGGCCGCCAACAAGGCCGCCGGCCTGGAGTTCCTCCGCTCGATGCTGTCGCGCGAGTGGTCGACCCTGTTCGCCCAGCAGGCCAACTCCCTCACCATCCTCAAGGACGGCGTGGACCCGGCCGTCAAGCTCCGCTCCGGTACGCAGTCGGCCGTAGCGGCGCTCAAGGCCGCCGGGGACAATACCTTCAACTACCGCTACGCGGACTGGTACAGCGAGATGGGCACGGAGATCGAGAACGCGTCCAATGAGCTGATGGCCAAGCGCATCCAGCCCAAGGAATGGATCAAGCGGGCCCAGGCTGCGGTAGACAAGGCCACCAAGGACCCGAACGCCAAGAACAACAAGCGCACCTGACACCCGCGTCCACCGGTCACCCGGAACCACCAGGGACGGACACCATGAGCCACGTAGCAAACAGCAAGGGGCGGGGCGGCTTCATCGCCGGCTTCCTCATCCTGCCCCTCGCGTTGTACCTGACCTTTGTCATCTGGCCGTACATTCAGACGTTCGGCTATTCCTTCACCAACTGGACGGGTCAGTCACCGACTTTCGACTTCGTCGGACTGGACAACTACTCGGCCCTGCTGAAGGACGAGGTCTTCCGCGGCGCGCTGCTGCACAATCTGCTGCTCCTGGTGTTCGTCCCGACGGTCACCATCCTGATCTCCCTGTTCTTCGCCTTCATGCTGAACGCCGGAGGGCGCGGCGGAGCCGGCGGGGTCCAGGGGGTGGCGGGCTCCGCCCTCTACAAGGTGATCTACTTCTTCCCGCAGGTCCTCTCCCTCGCGATCCTCGCGGTGCTCTTCGGAGCCGTGTACCGCAGTGACGAGGGAGGGCTGCTGAATGGATTCCTCAGCAAACTGAACCTGGTCGACCCCGCGCACCCGATCGAATGGCTCAACCAGCCGAACTTCGTCCTCTGGTGCCTGCTGCTCGTCGTCGTCTGGCACGGGGTCGGTTTCTACCTCGTCCTCTTCTCGGCCGCCATGCAGTCGGTGCCCAGGGACATCTACGAAGCCGCACTGCTCGACGGCGCGGGGCGCGCCCAGACCTTCTTCAAGGTCACGCTGCCCCTGCTGTGGGATTCTGTGCAGACCTCCGCGGTCTATCTGGGCATCGCCGCGATGGACATGTTCGTCCTCGTGTCGACCATGACCTCGGGCCAGTTCGGCGGCGGACCGGACCACCACAGCGAGGTCATGGCGACGGTGCTGATGCGTAACTTCCTCTACTTCGGCAAGGCCGGCTACGCCTGCGCCATGGGGGTCGTCATGCTCGTCCTGACCCTGATCCTCTCCGCCATCACGCTGCGGGCCACTCGCCGCGAGCACGTCGAGTTCTAGCGGGAGACCACGATGACCACTGTGATCAAAGCACCGGGCGAGGCGGCGGCCGAGAAGCGCTCCGCCGCCTCCGGGCAGCCCCGCGGCCGCAAGAAGAGCGGTTCCGACGGGATGGTCCTCAACGTCTTCTCGCACGGCTTCCTCGCCGTGTGGGGGATATTGATCATCCTTCCCCTCATCTGGCTGGTGCTCGGCTCGTTCAAGACCGACGTCCAGATCGGCGAATCGGCCCTGAGCTGGCCGGCCAACTGGCACTTCGACGCCTTCCCCCGCGCCTGGAACAAGGGCATCGGGAGCTACTTCGCCAACACGCTGATCGTGATGGTGTTCTCGGTTCCGCTGACGATGCTGCTCGGCTCGATGGCCGCGTACGTCCTGGCCCGCTACCCCTTCCGGGGCAACCGGGCGATCTACTACTTCTTCGTCAGCGGGGCCATGTTCCCGGTCTTCCTGGCGCTCGTCCCGCTGTTCTTCATGGTGAAGCGGCTGGACATGCTCAACACGTACCAAGGTCTGATCCTGGTGTACGTGGCGTACTCGATGCCGTTCACCGTCTTCTTCATGCACTCGTTCTTCCGGACGCTGCCGACGGCCGTGCACGAGGCGGCGGTGATCGACGGGGCCTCGCACACCCGGATCTTCTTCCAGGTGATGATGCCGATGGCCAAGCCCGGCCTGATCAGCGTCGGGATATTCAATGTCCTGGGGCAGTGGAACCAGTACATCCTGCCGTCCGTGCTGATGCAGCCGCAGACGGGATCGGACCCCGAGCGCTACATGCTCACCCAGGGCCTGATCCAGTTGCAGTACCAGATGGGCTACGAGACGGACCTGCCGGTGCTGTTCGCCGGTGTGACCATCGCGATGATCCCGATGCTGGTGGTCTACCTGTCCTTCCAGCGGCAGATCCAGGCCGGCCTGACCTCGGCCACGCTCAAGTAGCCGAAGCCGAGACCGACGGGTCGGGGACCACCGACCAGCTGACCGCCGAGACGGAGGGGTCGAGGGAGAGGTTGCTGACCGCTTCCTCCAGCATCCGGCCCCCCTCGCCCTCGGCGGTCAGCAGCGCGGACACCGTCACCAGGCCGGCCTCCGGGCCGTCCTGGCTGCGGATCGAACGCAGCTGGTAGCCCGGCCGGCCGAGCGCGTCGACCAGCCGGTGGCGGATGTGGGCCTCCTCCGCCTCCAGGCACACCGCCTCGAAGTGGAAGTCGGTGGCCACCTCGGCCCCGCCGCGCGGTTCGCGGTCCATGCGCCGGCCCAGCGGGCGCAGCAGGAGGTTGGCCCCCACCACGCCCGCCGTGCCGCAGGCCGCCAGGACGAACATCCCGGTCCCGGCGAGGCAGCCCACCGCAGCCGAACACCACAGGGTGGCGGCCGTGTTCAGGCCGCGGACGCTGAGCCCGTCGCGCATGATCACGCCGGCGCCGAGGAAGCCGATCCCCGAGACGATCTGGGCGGCGACCCGCGAGCCGTCGTACTGGACCTCCGAGACCTCGCTCATGAACCCGTACTGCGAGAGCAGTACGAAGAGCGCGGCGCCGCCCGCCACCAGGGCGTTGGTCCGCAGGCCCGCCATCCGGGCCCGCCACTGCCGTTCCAGGCCGATCGCCGCCCCGAATCCGAGCGCCGCGGCCAGGTGCCCGGCCATCTCCCATTCCGTGAGCATCATCGGCCCTCTCCCTTCTTCGTTGCGGGGCTCTTAGAGCCAGGTGCCGAACTTGCGGATGTACACGGTCTTCAGCAGCTGCGTGAGCGTGCAGTACGCGAGCAGCACGCCGATCAGCCACGGGAAGTAGCTCGCCGGCAGGGGTACGAAGCCCAGCGAGGAGGCCAGCGGCGAGAAGGGCAGGAAGAGCCCGGTCAGCACCGCGAGGACGGTCATCGCCATGACCGGCCAGGACGCCCGCGACTGGATGAAGGGGATCTTGCGGGTACGGATCATGTGGACGATCAGGGTCTGCGAGAGCAGGCCCTCGATGAACCAGCCGGACTGGAAGAGCGCGGCGTGCTCCAAGCTGTTGGCCGCGAACACGTTCCACATGATGGCGAACATCGCGATGTCGAAGACCGAGCTGATCGGGCCGATGCAGAGCATGAAGCGGCCGATGCCCTTGGCGTCCCAGTTGCGGGGCTTGCGCAGGTACTCCTCGTCCATCCGGTCCCACGGCGTGGCCAGCTGGGCGATGTCGTAGACCAGGTTCTGGACCAGCAGCATGATCGCCAGCATCGGCTGGAACGGGATGAAGGCGCTCGCCACCAGTACCGAGAAGACGTTGCCGAAGTTGGAACTGGCCGTCATCTTGATGTACTTGATCGTGTTGCCGAAGGTGGTCCGGCCCTGGATCACGCCCTGCTCCAGGACGGTGAGGTCCTTCTCCAGCAGGATGATGTCGGCCGACTCCTTGGCGATGTCGACGGCGGTGTCGACCGAGATGCCGACGTCCGCGTCGCGCAGCGCCGCCGCGTCGTTGATGCCGTCCCCGAGGAAGCCGACCGTGTGGCCGTCGGCCTGCAGGGCACGCACGATCCGGGCCTTCTGGACCGGGTTGACCTTGGCGAAGACCGTCGTACGGGCGGCCAGCTCGCGCAGCTCCATGTCGTCGAGGCCGTCGATCTCGGTGCCGCCCACCACATGGCCGACGGTGAGGCCGACATCGGCGCAGACCCGGGCGGCGACGAGCTCGTTGTCGCCGGTGACCACCTTGACCGCGATGCCCTTGTCGGCCAGGCCCTGCAGGGCCCGGGCGGCGTCGGCCTTCGGCGGGTCGAGGAAGGCGAGGAAGCCGACCAGCGTCAGCCGGTCCTCGTCGGCGACCGTGTAGGTGTCGCGCGGGCTGCTCATCGTGCGGGTGGCGACGGCCAGGACGCGCAGGCCCTTGCGGTTGTTGTCCTCGGCGATGCGGGTGACGTGCCACCGCAGCTGTTCGGTCAGCTCGACCTTTTGGCCGCGGTCCGTCATGTGGGTGCACAGGGCGAGGACTTCCTCGACGGCGCCCTTGGTGATCATGACGTGCTCGGAGCGGCCGAGCTCGCCCACGATGCTGTTGCGGTTGAGGACCACGGACATCCGGCGCCGGGCGAAGTCGAAGGGGATCTCGTCGACCATCGAGAACCGTGCGTCGACGACAACCTCCTCGGCTTCGCCCACGCGGTCGATGACCGCTTGGTCCATCAGGTTCTTCAGCCCGGTCTGGAAGTGCGAGTTGAGGTATCCGTACTCCAGGACCTCGTTGTCCTCGTCGCCGTGCACGTCCAGGTAGCGGTCCAGGACGATCCGGTCCTCGGTGAGGGTGCCCGTCTTGTCCGTGCACAGCACGTCCATGGCGCCCAGGTTCTGGATCGCGTTGAGCCGCTTGACGACCACCTTGCGCTTGGACATCGCGACCGCGCCGCGGGCCAGGTTGGCCGAGACCACCATCGGCAGCATCTCGGGCGTCAGGCCGACCGCCACGGCGATGCCCAGGAGGAAGGCGGCCTCCCAGTCGCCCTTGGTGAAGCCGTTGACCATGAAGACGATGGGGACCATCACCAGCATGAAGCGGATCAGCAGGAAGCTGACCTTGCGCACGCCGGTGTCGAAGTTGGTCTCCGGGCGCTCGCCGACCAGGGAGCCGGCCATCGAGCCGAAGTAGGTGTCGGAGCCGGTGGCGACGACGACCCCGGTGGCGGTGCCGGAGGTCACCGAGGTGCCCATCAGGCAGATGTTGTCGGCCTCGACGGGGTCGGTGGTCTCGCGCTGGCCGAGGTCCTCCGCCCGGGTGTCGGCCTTGGCGACCGGCAGGGACTCGCCGGACAGCGCGGCCTGGCTGACCATCAGGTCCTTGGAGGTGATGAGCCGCAGGTCGGCCGGGATCAGGTCGCCGGCCGCCAGCTTGACCACGTCACCGGGGACCACCTGGTCCATCGGGATCTCGAAGGTGGTGGGGCCCGAGCCGCTGCCGGCCCGGCGCTGCACCGCGCAGGTGGTGGTGACGAGTTGCTTCAGCGCGTCGGCGGCGCGGCCCGAGCGGTATTCCTGCCAGAAGCGCAGCAGTCCGCTGATCCCCACCATCACCGAGAGGATGATCACGCCGGGATCGGCGGGGTCCTGCCAGTACATGACGGCGGCGAGGAAGACCAGGACCCCGATGAAGGGGTTCCAGTACGCCTTGGCGAGCTGGACGAACCACAGGGGCGCGCGCTCGTGGGCCACGACGTTGGCGCCGTGGCGCTCCAGGCGCAGCGCGGCCTCGGTGTGGGTGAGGCCGGCCGGGGAGGCGTCCACTTCCTGGAGGACCTGGACGCCCGGTCGGGCGCTGACCTCGGCGAGCCGTTCGCCGACGATCCGGGTACGGGCCTCCAGTTCGGCGGCCTTGCGCTCGCGGCGGGCCTTGCCCGGGGGTGCGAGCTTCGTGGGGGTGCGAGGGGTGAGCATGGTCATGACGAATCCTCCCTCCACGGTGTCCGGGCAGCGCGAAGCCGCCCGGTCACGTGGAGTGATCATGGGTCGGCGCGGCGGGGCACGTAAGGCCACGGGGCACG
Source organism: Streptomyces sp. NPDC059443 (assembly GCF_042750105.1). Classification (NCBI taxonomy): domain Bacteria; kingdom Bacillati; phylum Actinomycetota; class Actinomycetes; order Kitasatosporales; family Streptomycetaceae; genus Streptomyces; species Streptomyces sp. NPDC059443. Next base: position 16,953 of record NZ_JBHYVM010000053.1, read on the forward strand.
CCGATGGGCATGGATGACGCGTGTCCGGCACGGGGGCCGGGACATGCGGAAGGGGCTGGGAATTACGAAGATGAATGCAGGGACACACGGGGGCGGCGAAGGGCCGCGGCCGTGCACACTCGAAGAGAGATCAGCAGGTCAGGAGGGCAGAACGGGTCTGGACGCCTCGGGATCGGCTGATCAGCTGAAGAGAGCGCTGCAAGGACTTCGATCGGGACTCATCCCGAACACCTCCTTGCGTAGCGCTGTCATGACAGAGGGCGCCCGATCCGGCCGGAAAGGCCGTAGAAGATCGGCGCCTCACCGACCGTAACACGATGCCTATGGATATTTCTCTCGTACTTATGGACGGTAGTGGCCGATTCGTGCCGCGTCGGCCTCTTGACGTCGCGGGGACCAAAGGCTCGACTTAAGGTTCACAAGTTGGAGAGACGCCGGGGTCTCGGAGCGCACAGCCCTGAGGGCACCGGCCGGGGGGCGACGGCTTGCCGTTGCTTATGGGCAGGAGTGGATGAGTCGTGCAGACTCCCGGATCGCAGTCTTCACTGCATCGCGCGAATCTGGAGCGCGTCGTACGGGCGGTGCGGCTCGCGGGTTCGCTGACCCAGGCGGAGATCGCCCGGACCACCGGACTGTCGGCGGCCACGGTCTCCAACATCGTGCGCGAGCTCAAGGAGGCCGGGACCGTCGAGGTCACGGACACCTCGGCCGGCGGCCGGCGGGCGCGCAGCGTCTCGCTCAGCGGTGACGCGGGCATCGTGATCGGCGTCGACTTCGGGCACACCCATCTGAGGGTGGCCGTGGGCAACCTCGCCCACCAGGTGCTGGCCGAGGAGGCCGAGCCGCTGGACGTGGACGCCTCCTGGGTGGACGGCTTCGACCGGGCCGAGGCCCTGGTCGGACGGCTCATCGCGGGGATCGGGGTCGGCCGGGACAAGGTCATCGGCGTCGGGCTCGGCGTCCCGGGCCCCATCGACGTGGAATCCGGAACCCTCGGCTCCACCGCGATCCTGCCGGGCTGGGCCGGGATCAACCCGCGTCAGGAGCTCTCGCAGCGCCTCGGCGTGCCCGTGTACGTGGACAACGACGCGAACCTCGGAGCGCTGGGGGAACTCGTTTGGGGGAGTGGCCGGGGAGTGAAGGACCTGGCGTACATCAAGGTCGCCAGCGGGGTCGGCGCCGGGCTGGTGATCAACGGTCAGATCTACCGCGGACCCGGTGGCACCGCCGGCGAGATCGGCCACATCACGCTGGACGAATCGGGCCCGGTCTGCCGCTGCGGCAACCGCGGATGCCTGGAGACCTTCGCCGCCGCCCGGTACGTGCTGCCGCTCCTGCAGAGCAGCCACGGACCGGAGTTGACGATGGAACGGGTGGTCGAGCTGGCCAGGGGCGGGGACCCCGGCTGCCGTCGGGTCATCACCGATGTCGGCCGCCACATCGGCAGCGGCGTGGCCAGTCTGTGCAACCTCCTGAACCCGAGCCGGGTGGTCCTGGGCGGCTCGCTCGCGGACGCCGGGGAGCTGGTGCTGGCCCCCATCCGCGAGTCGGTCGGAAGGTACGCGATTCCCAGCGCGGCCCGGCAATTGTCGGTGCTCACAGGGTCGCTGGGCGGGCGTGCCGAGGTGCTGGGGGCCCTGGCACTCGTACTGAGCGAGATGGGCGATTCGACGCTTTTGGCAGAAAATGGGAGTGGAGTGCGAGCACCAGCCGTCTTGTCTTCAGTTAGATAACGGATGGCACCGTTGTCATCTCGTTAAGGATTCACTCCTTGACGGCAAACTTGCGGCCGGGGTTGACTCACATCCACCTCGGCCGCAGTGTTGCGGCCTCGTCAGGGAGGTTCAAGTAATGAACACGCAGATGCGCAGAGCCGCCGTAGCTGTCGCCGCCGGAGCCATGGCCGTCTCGCTGGCCGCTTGCGGCAGTGCGAAGGAGTCCGGGGACAAGGCGAACTCCACCGCCACCGTCAAGGGCAACGCGATCAAGGTGGGTCTGCTCCTGCCGGAGAACCAGACCGCGCGTTACGAGAAGTTCGACAAGCCGCTCATCGAGAAGACGGTCAAGGACCTCACCGCGGGCAAGGGCGAGGTCGTCTACGCCAACGCCAAGCAGGACGCGACCACGCAGAACTCGCAGGTCGACACGATGATCACCAACAAGGTGAACGTCCTGATCGTCGACGCGGTGGACTCCAAGGCCATCGCCGGCTCGGTCAAGAAGGCCAAGGACGCGGGCATCCCCGTCGTCGCCTACGACCGACTGGCCGAGGGCCCGATCGACGCCTACACCTCCTTCGACAACGAAGAGGTCGGCAAGGTCCAGGGCAAGGCTCTCCTGGAGGCCTTGGGCGACAAGGCCAAGGACGGCCAGATCGTCATGATGAACGGCTCCGTCACCGACCCGAACGCCGCGCTGTTCAAGAAGGGCGCGCACTCCGTCCTCGACGGCAAGGTGAACATCGGCAAGGAGTACGACACGGTCGAGTGGAAGCCGGAGAACGCCAACACCAACATGGCGGCCGCGCTCACCGCGCTCGGCAAGGACAAGGTCGTCGGCGTCTACTCCGCCAACGACGGCATGGCCGGCGGCATCATCACCGCCCTCAAGGCGGCCGGTCTGACCACCCTGCCCCCGGTCACGGGCCAGGACGCCGAACTCGCCGGTGTGCAGCGCATCGTGGCGGGCGAGCAGTTCATGAGCGTCTACAAGCCGTACGCTCCCGAGGCCGAGGCCGCCGCGAAGATGGCCATCGCCCTCGCCAAGGGCGACCGCATCGAGACCATCGCCACCGCCAAGGTCGACAGCCCCACCACCAAGGGCGTCCCGTCCCTGCTGATCCCGGTCGTCTCGCTGACCAAGGCGAACATCAAGGACACCGTCATCCGGGACAACGTCTACACGGCCGACGAGATCTGCACCGACAAGTACGCGGCCGCCTGCGCCACCCTCGGCCTGAAGTAAGGCCCCCGCCGCTCGGCGCGATCCGAGCCGGCCCCCCATTCCTGTCCGGCGTTCCCGCCTCCATCCCGCCACTGGCGGGGCGCCGGACAGAATCGTTTCTCCATCCCGGTTTTCATTCGGGTCTTCATCCCAATACCCCTGTGGTCCTGCTCTTTTGCACGACATCCCCGCCGGTCAGGCGGCAAGGAGATGGTTCATGTGTCCGCTGCGCCCGTACTGGCGTTGCGAGGGGTCTCGAAGCGGTTCGGCGCCGTTCAGGCCCTCACCGACGTAGAACTCGAGATTCACTCAGGCGAGGTGGTCGCCCTCGTCGGCGACAACGGCGCCGGTAAGTCCACGCTGGTCAAGACGATCGCCGGCGTGCACCCCATCGATGACGGAGTCATCGAGTGGGAGGGCCGCCCGGTTTCGATCACCAAGCCCCACGACGCCCAGAACCTGGGCATCGCGACGGTCTACCAGGACCTCGCGCTGTGCGACAACATCGATGTCGTCGGCAACCTCTTCCTCGGCCGCGAGCTCAAGAGGCGCGGCATCCTCGACGAGGTGGAGATGGAGCGGCGCGCCCGCGAGCTCCTGACCACCCTGTCGATCCGGATCCCCAGCGTCCGCATCCCCATCGCCTCGCTCTCCGGCGGCCAGCGCCAGACCGTGGCGATCGCCCGCTCCATGCTGGGCGAGCCCCAGCTCGTCATCCTCGACGAGCCCACCGCGGCCCTCGGCGTCGAGCAGACCGCACAGGTCCTCGACCTCGTGGAGCGGCTGCGCGAGCGCGGTCACGCCGTCATCCTCATCAGCCACAACATGGCCGATGTGAAGGCTGTCGCCGACAAGGTGGCGGTACTGCGGCTGGGCCGCAACAACGGCGTCTTCTCCGTGAAGGACACGTCGCAGGAAGAGATCATCTCCGCCATCACCGGGGCCACGGACAACGCCGTGACCCGCCGGGCGGCCCGCACCGGGGAGGCCCGCAAGTGAGCACCCACAAGCATGCCGCCGGTCCACTGGGCAAGGTCCCGGCAGGCCAGGCGCAGCACATCGACCCGGTGAACCCGGCCGCCGCGCACGACGCCATTCCGGCCGTCGACCCCCGGCTGCTCGTTCGCGAACAGGGCCTCGCCGGGTACGTGAGCGAGTTCGGCCGCAAGCTCAAGTCCGGCGACCTGGGCTCCGTACCCGTCGTCCTCGGCCTGATCATCATCTGGAGCATCTTCCAGAGCCTGAACTCGAACTTCCTCGGCCCCGAGAACCTCACCAACATCGCGATCACGATGACGGCCACCGGCATGATGGCCGTCGGCATCATCTTTGTGCTGCTGCTCGGCGAGATCGACCTCTCGGTCGGTTCCGTCAGCGGGGTCTCCGGCGCGATAGTCGCCGTCCTCGCGGTCACCCACGGGGTCAACGAATGGCTCGCCATCGGCGCGGCCGTCGCCGGAGGCGCCCTGATCGGCTCGCTCCACGGCTTCTTCTTCGCCAAGATCGGTGCCCCGGCCTTCGCCGTCACCCTTTCGGGCCTGCTCTTCTGGTCCGGCGCGATGCTGCAGATCCTCGGCAGCAACGGCACGGTCAACATCGACTCCGAGGGCGTGGTCGGGAAGCTGACCACGTACTTCTTCTCGGACGTGGCCGTCGGCTACGGGCTCGCCGCCGTCGCCGTGGCCGGGTACTTCCTCGCCACGTTCTTCGACGCCCGCCGCCGCGAGGTCGCCGGGGTCCCCTCCCGTCCGCTCGGCGAGATCGTGCTGCGCACCGGGCTCCTCGCGGTGTTCACCTTCGGCCCCGCGGTCGTGTTCAACCAGTACAAGGGCCTGCCGCTCGCGGTGGTGCTCTTCCTGCTGGCCCTGGTCGCCACGGACTTCGTCCTGCGGCGCACCACCTTCGGCCGCCAGGTCTTCGCCCTCGGCGGCAGCGTCGAGGCCTCCCGGCGCGCCGGCATCAACGTCAACCGGGTCCGGATCACGGTCTTCGCGATCGCCGGCACCTTCGCGGCGATCGGCGGCCTCTTCTGGGCCTCCAAGATCGCGGCGGCCAACCAGAGCGCCGGCGCCGGCGACCTCCTGATGAACGTCATCGCGGCGGCCGTCATCGGCGGCACCAGCCTCTTCGGCGGCCGCGGCCGGACCTGGAACGCGCTCCTCGGCGTCATGGTCATCACGTCCATCCAGTACGGTCTGGCCCTGGAGGGAATCGCGACGCCGATCCAGTACATGATCACCGGCGCCGTGCTGCTCGCCACCGTGGTGATCGACTCGGTCACCCGGAAGACGCAGAAGACGGCCGGCCGCGCCTGACCGGTCCGGCGGTGGTCACCGCCCGACCGGTCGAGCGGTAAGAATCAAGCGGTAAGAAGCGGTAAGAACCGTCACAGTGCCCGGTGCCACCCCGTGTGGCGCCGGGCACGTGTGCGTGTGTGCGTATGTACATCTGTACGGGTATACGCCCGTTTGGTGGGTGTGACTTCGTGGCGGGGTGTACAGGTATGACAAAGGTGTGACCCGACCGGGACCGCCCGATGATGCCCGCCGCGAGCGGAACATTAGACTCGACAGACCAGCAAGCAACTGCAAGGAGGCACGGGTGCTGCTGACCCGCATCAAGGGACCGCGCGATCTGGACCGGCTCAGCCAGGAGGAGCTCGACCAGCTCGCCGCCGAGATCAGGTCCTTCCTCGTCGACGCCGTCTCCAAGACCGGCGGGCACCTCGGCCCCAACCTCGGTGTGGTCGAGCTGACGATCGCCCTGCACCGGGTCTTCGACTCGCCGAAGGACAAGGTCCTCTTCGACACCGGCCACCAGGCCTACGTCCACAAGCTGCTCACCGGCCGCCAGGACTTCGCCGGCCTGCGCACCAAGGGCGGCCTCTCCGGCTACCCCTCGCGCGCCGAGTCCGAGCACGACGTGATCGAGAACTCGCACGCCTCCACCGTGCTGGGCTGGGCCGACGGCATCGCCAAGGCCAACGAGGTGCTCGGCAAGGAGGACCACCACGTCGCCGCGGTCATCGGCGACGGCGCCCTCACCGGCGGTATGGCCTGGGAGGCGCTGAACAACATCGCCGCCGCCAAGGACCGCCCCCTGGTGATCGTCGTCAACGACAACGAGCGCTCGTACGGCCCCACCATCGGCGGCCTCGCCAACCACCTGGCCACCCTGCGCACCACGGACGGCTACGAGCGCTTCCTGGCCCGCGGCAAGGACATCCTGGAGCGCACCCCGGTCGTCGGGAAGCCGCTCTACGAGACCCTGCACGGCGCCAAGAAGGGCCTCAAGGACTTCATCGCCCCGCAGGGCATGTTCGAGGACCTGGGCCTGAAGTACATCGGGCCCATCGACGGCCACGACATCGAGGCCCTGGAATCCGCCCTGCAGCGTGCCAAGCGCTTCAGCGGACCGGTCATCGTGCACTGCCTCACCCAGAAGGGCCGGGGCTACGAGCCGGCCGTCCAGGACGAGGCGGACCGCTTCCACGCGGTCGGCGTGATCCACCCGGACACCGGTCTTCCGGTCACCACCGACGCCGCCAGCTGGACCTCCGTCTTCGCCGACGAGATGGTCAAGCTCGGCCGGGACCGCAAGGACATCGTCGCGATCACCGCGGCCATGCTCCAGCCGGTCGGCCTGAAGAAGTTCGCCGACGCCTACCCGGACCGCATCTTCGACGTGGGCATCGCCGAGCAGCACGGCGCCACCTCGGCGGCGGGCCTGGCCACGGCCGGCGCCCACCCGGTCTTCGCGGTGTACGCGACCTTCCTCAACCGCGCCTTCGACCAGGTCCTGATGGACGTGGCCCTGCACAAGTGCGGGGTCACCTTCGTCCTGGACCGGGCCGGTGTCACCGGCACCGACGGCGCCTCCCACAACGGCATGTGGGACATGTCCATCCTCCAGGTCGTCCCGGGCCTGCGCCTGGCCGCCCCGCGCGACGCCGAGCAGCTGCGCGCCCAGCTGAACGAGGCCGTGCTGGTCAAGGACGCGCCGACCGTCGTGCGCTTCTCCAAGGGCGTCGTCGGCCCGGCCGTCCCGGCCGTCGGCAGGATCGGCGGCATGGACGTCCTGCGCACCCCGGCCCCCGAGGTCACCCGGCCGGACGTACTGCTCGTCTCGGTCGGCGCACTGGCCCCGATGTGCCTGGAGATCGCCGACCTCCTCGACAAGCAGGGCATCTCCACCACCGTGGTCGACCCCCGCTGGGTCAAGCCGGTGGACGAGGCCCTGGCCCCGCTGGCCGACCGCCACCGCGTGGTCGTCACCGTCGAGGACAACAGCCGCGCGGGCGGCGTGGGCTCCGCCGTCTCGCAGGCGCTGCGGGACGCGGGTGTCGACGTACCGCTGCGCGACTTCGGCATCCCGCAGCGTTTCCTGGACCACGCCACGCGCAAGGAGGTCATGGCCGAGATCGGCCTGACCGCCCCCGACATCGCGCGGCAGGTCACCGGTCTGGTGTCCAAGCTGGACGGGCGCTACGAGAGCGAGCCGGCGGCCACCGTCGACTGATCGCTCCGACCGATTCGTGCGGTTGCACGCGACGGGCCGGGAGGGTCACCCTTGAAGGGTGGCCGACCCGGCCCTTTCGCTACGCCCACCGTTCGGAGGTGCGTCGGTGAGTTCGGATCTGAACAGCCCCTTCCGTACCAAGTCGGTCGAACAGTCCATCCTCGACACGCAGGAGCCGGAACACGCGCTCAAGAAGTCGCTGTCCGCCTGGGACCTGACCGTCTTCGGTGTCGGCGTCATCATCGGCACCGGCATCTTCGTCCTCACGGGCAAGGTCGCCAAGGAGAGTGCCGGACCCGCCACCGCCCTCGCGTTCGTGGCCGCCGGCGTGGTGTGCGCGCTGGCCGCCCTCTGCTACGCCGAGTTCGCCTCGACCGTGCCGGTCGCGGGGTCCGCGTACACCTTCTCGTATGCCTCGATCGGCGAGCTTCCGGCCTGGATCATCGGCTGGGACCTGGTGCTGGAGTTCGCGCTCGGCACCGCGGTCGTCGCCGTCGGCTGGTCGGGCTACGTCCGCTCGCTGATGGACAACGCCGGCATCCACCTGCCGGCCGGCCTCCAGGGCCCCGACGTTCCGGGCGGCACCTTCGACCTGCTCGCCTTCATCCTGGTCCTGGTCCTCACGGCGATCCTCGTCATCGGGGTGAAGCTGTCGGCCCGGATCACCGCGGTCGTCGTCGCGATCAAGGTCACGGTGGTGCTCATCGTGATCATCGCCGGCGCGTTCTTCATCAACAGCGCCAACTACCACCCCTTCATCCCGCCGGCCGAGCCCCAGCCGGGCGGCTCCGGACTGAGCGCCCCGCTCGTCCAGCTGATCTTCGGCTACCAGCCCACCAACTTCGGAGTCATGGGCATCTTCACCGCGGCCTCCGTGGTCTTCTTCGCCTTCATCGGCTTCGACGTGGTGGCCACCGCCGCCGAGGAGACCAAGCTGCCGCAGAAGGACATGCCGCGCGGCATCATCGGCTCGCTGGTCATCTGCACCGTGCTCTACGTGGCGGTCTCGATCGTGGTCACCGGCATGGAGAACTACCGGAAGCTGTCCACCAGCGCCCCGCTGGCCGACGCCTTCAAATCCGCCGGGCATCCGATCTACGGAGGCATCATCAGCTTCGGCGCGGCCGTGGGCCTGACCACCGTGTGCATGATCCTGCTGCTGGGCCAGACCAGGGTGTTCTTCGCGATGAGCCGCGACGGACTGCTGCCGCGGTTCTTCTCGCGGACCCACCCGAAGTTCCGTACGCCCTACCGGCCGACGATCCTGCTCGGCGGGATCATCGCGGTCGTCGCCGGATTCACCAGCATCAACGAACTGGCGACCCTGGTGAACATCGGCACGCTCTTCGCCTTCGTGGTCGTGGCCCTCGGCGTGATGGTCCTGCGCCGCACCCGGCCCGACCTGCACCGGTCCTTCCGCACCCCGTGGGTGCCGCTCGTCCCCGTCCTGTCGATCGCCGCTTCGGTCTGGCTGATGCTCAACCTGCCGGCCGAGACCTGGCTGCGGTTCGGGATCTGGATGGTGATCGGCTTCTTCGTCTACTTCCTGTACGGGAAGAAGCACAGCCGGCTGGGGCGCGGCGAGGGCATGACGGCGAACCCGGCCCGCGAGGGCCGCTGAGCACCGCGACCCCTATGGTGGCGGCATGGAGATCACGATAGCCCTGGAGCCCTGGGCGGAAGACGACTTCTGGCTGCTGCTGCGCAAGAACGAGCCGGCCATGACGGAGCACCTCGGGGGTCCGGAAACCGAGGCCAAGCTGGAGGAACGGCACCGGCGTTACCTGGCTCTGAGCGCCCGGGAGCCGGCGGCCGGACGGATGTTCCGGGTCGTCGCCGACGGCGAGAGCGTGGGCAGCACCGGTTTCTGGGAGCGGGTCTGGCAGGACGAGGAGGTCTACGAGGCCGGCTGGGGGATCCTCCCCGAGTTCCAGGGGCGGGGGCTCGCGGCCAAGGCCGCCCGTGCGCTCATCGCCCACGCGGGCGTCCACGGCACCCGCCGTCACCTGCACGCCTTCCCCTCCGTCGACCACGCGGCCTCCGGCGCGGTCTGCCGAGCGGCCGGCTTCGTACTCCTGGGCGAGGTCGAGTTCGAGTACCCGCCGGGGCAGTGGCACGCGAGCGGGAACTGGCGCGCGGTGCTCGGCGGAGCCGAAGGAGTCTAGGAACAGCGCGGTCCCGGAGCCCGTGAAGGCTCCGGGACCGTGTCGCGCGGGTGTGCGCCGGGGCTCAGCCGCCGGTGGCGGGGGACTTCTTGGCCGCGGCCGGGATCGGCTGGTCGTTGCGCAGGGCCTCCCACAACTGGCCGGCCTGTGGCTCCGCGACGATGACGCGGTTGGGGTCCACCTTGTCGTAGGCGACCGGCATCATGATCGTCTCCATGGTGTCCGGGTCCACGCCCTTCATGCTCTGGGCGAAGTCGGCCAGGCCCTTGAGGGAGCCGAGGTCGGAGTCGGTGGTCAGCGACTTGGTGCCGGCGTCGGCGAGCTTGTAGAGCCGGGCCGGGTTGCCGAGGGCGTCCTGCTTCTTGATCTCGGCCAGCATCGCCATCATGAACTGCTGCTGCAGGCCTATTCGTCCGAGGTCGCTGCCGTCGCCGTAGCCGTAGCGCGTGCGCACGAACTTGAGCGAGTCCGTGCCGTCGAGGCGGTGCGTGCCGGCGTCCAGCTGCAGGCCGCCCTTGCCGCCGCTGATCGGCTTGTCGATGGTGATGCTCACCCCGCCGAGCGCGTCCACCAGGTCCTTGAACCCGGCGAAGTCCACCTCGACGAAGTGGTCCACGCGGATGCCCGACATCTGCTCGACGGTCTTGACCACACAGGCCGGGCCGGCGATCGAGTAGACGGAGTTGAACATGACCCGGTTCGCGGTCTTGACCGTCTTGCCGTCGCCGTCCTTGCACTCGGGCCGGGTGACGAGGGTGTCGCGGGGGATGCTCACCGCGGTGGCCTTCTTGCGGCCCTCGGGGATGTGCACGAGCATCGCGGTGTCCGAGCGGGCCCCGCTGACATCGCCGTGGTCGAGGTCGGCGTTGGCTCCGGCGCGCGAGTCCGAGCCGAGGACCAGGACGTTCTGCGCGTTGGGAGCCACCTTCGCCGGGCGGTTGTCGACACCGATCGCCTGGTCCAGGTCGACGCTGTCGATGTTGCCGTTGAGGTGGCTGTACGCCCACCAGCCGACGCCGCCGCCCGCGAGGACGAGGACCGTCAGGGCCAGCAGCACGATCCGAAGGACGCGCCTGCCGCGCCTCGGCCGACGCCGGTCTGAGCGGGAGGGAGCCGGGGACTGGTCGGTCATGGGGGCAGCGTCCTTCTGTTATTGATGGGGTGCATCATAAGACATACTTTCTAGTGGCTGAATTCATTGGGGTGAATTACCCCCCGCTCGCACGGCGGACAGCACTCGTCGGAAGGGTGGAAAGCGGTGTGAACCGAGGCAAGGGTGGTGGCCGGGCCTCCTATCCCGCTCGCGGGACCAGGGATTCCGGCTCCGGTGGACCGGACCCCTCGTGGTCCTCGCCCCCGTCCGGGAACTGGCTGTTCCAGGGAACCGACGGCCGCCTGACGGCCTACGCCTCCGGGCCGCGCGGCCTCCTGCGCTGGACCGAGGCACCCGCCCCCTTCACCGGCTGGACGGGCCCCGAGACCTTCGAAGTCCCCGGCTGGACCGGCCCCGTGGCCATGGCGCAGAGCCGCGAGGGGTACGTGCACTTCGTGGCCGCGACGCAGGCGCCGGACGGCTCGGGCGCCACGGAGATATCCGTGGCCACCCAGTTCCAGTCCGGCCGCGGCATCACCGAATGGCACCGCCTCGGCACCCCCGCCGTATCCGGCGGCCCCGCCGGCGACGGCCTGGCCGGCCCGCCGCGCATCGCCGTCAACCAGAACTCCGGCTCCACGCACGTCATCGTCTCCCTGCGGTACGGCGGCATCCTGCGCCGCAGCCGCAACGAGGCGGGCGTGTGGGGTGGCTGGAAACAGCTGTCCCCGCAGTCCTACGAGGGCCACGTGACCCCGCTGATGCCCGCCGGCGGCCCACTGGAGCTGCTCGCCCTCGGACCGGCCGGCGGTGACCGCTGGACGGGCATCAGCGGGGGCCGGTTCCAGCTCGCCGACCGCGTCTCCTCGCCCGTGGTCCCCGGCAGCCCGGCCGTCTGCGAGACGGGCCCGCGCAGGGTGACGTACTTCTGGCGCTACCCGGGTGACGACTCGCTGGTCGCCTGGCGGGCGGCCGGGCCGGGCATCCAGGGAGGCCTGATGGGCCTCGGCGGCGCCGGGGGCCGGGGCGCGCCGGGCGTGGTCCGGGCCTTCATCGGCGGCTACGACTGCACGGTGATCGCGCAGACCGGCGCGGACGGCGGCGTCGAACTCACCGCCTACGTCACCGAGAACGAGGGCTACGGCACCTGGTGGGCCCCCCTCGGAGGCCGCGGCGCCGAGGCGCCCCAGGTGGCCGTCGACCCGGCCGGCCGCATCGTCGTGGCCGCCTTCGACGAGGACGGCGCACTGGTCGTCGCCCGCCAGGACACCACCCGGGAGGGCCTGGCGTTCGGCCCCTGGCACACCGCGGGCCGAGCCGGGGGCTGAGCCGGCCTAGGGGTCAGGAACCGCCCGGCAGCGGTGTGCGCTGGGCGACCTCGATGCTGAGACCGCCGGACTGCTCGTAGTAGGGGGTGGCGACCAGCTCCATCCCCGGGGCACCGGGCACCGGCGCGATCCGTACCGGCATCCGGGCCGTCGTGTCGACGTCGGCGGAGCGCCGGGGGCCGAGCCGCACCTCCCGGGTCACCCCCTCGAAGCCGACCGCGAGGTACAGGTCCCAGACGCCCGGCGGGACCGGCCAGCCGCCGGAGGTCTGCGCCAGGTTGACCCGGGTGGAGAAGCGGCCCATCGCCCGGGGGTTGCCCTTGGCGTTCTTCAACGTCTCGTCGCGGCGGGCGGTCACGGAGAAGCTCTCCGACGCGCCGCTGACGCGCTCCCGCAGCACCAGCCGGGTGGCGCGGTCCTTCGTCGACAGCTGCTCGAAGAAGCCGAAGCCGTCCAGGAGCAGCGTCGGCCCGTCCCAGCTCATCTTCTGTAGCTGGTGGGTGACCGTCATGTCGCCCGTGATGTCGAACAGTTCGTCGGGCAGCCCGACCTGCGGATCGCGGAAGAACGGCAGCGTCGTGTACACCCTGCCGTTCTCGACCGTCTTGCGTACGCCGGGTCGGTCCTTGTCGGCTTCGAAGGCGGCCATCCGCTCCGCCTCGGCGAAGCGGCCCAGCGCCAGCAGCGCGAAGCGCACCGCCACCATGCGCGGCAGCAGCGCCAGCGCCCCGGGGGAGACCTGGGTGCGCAGCACCTCGGCCGCGGCCCACAGGGTCTGCTCCCGCTCGGCCGGGTCGACGGCGGTCAGCAGCGCGGTGGAGGTCGCCTTGCCCAGCTCCACCTCCAGGTGCCGGGAGTGCAGCCGGTCGCGGCGCGGTCCCTCCGGCAGCCGCGAGCTGACGAGCGCCAGCAGCCGCGAGACCAGGGCGACCCGGTCGGTCAGGGGCACCTCCGGCGTCTTCGCGGGGCCCTTGACGACGCAGGTCGCGCTGCCGATCACCGAGACGTTGTCGGCCGCCATGTACGCGGCCGCGGTGAACACCTGGTCGTCGCCGATCCGCAGATCGGTCGGGAAGGCCAGGCCGCGCCGCTGCAGGAGACTGGTGCGGAACAGCTTGTCCGGGGTCAGCGACCAGTAGGCGCGCGAGGCGTACACGTCGGTGTAGGCCTGGTCCTTGCGGAACATGGCCGTCGCGACCGTGTGCCGGCCCGAGCTCTCCAGCTTCCCGAGCACGATGTCGGCCTCGTACGCGTCGGCCGCCGCGACCATCCGCTCCAGCGCGTCGGGCGCCAGCCGGTCCGCGGCCTCCAGGAAGATGACGTAGCGTCCGGTGACCTGGCTGAGCGCCCAGTTGCGGGCCCCCGCCGGGCTCAGTCCGCGCGAGAGGTGCCCGACGCGCAGCAGCGCGGGGTACTGGTGGGCCGCGCGGGCCAGGAGCTCCCCGCTCTCGTCCGTAGAACCGTCGTCGACGGCGATGACCTCCAGCCGGTCGGTCCCGATCGACTGGGCGAGGAGGGAGGACAGACAGGCTTCGAGCACCCCGCCCTGGTCGCAGACCCGCAGTGCGACCGTCACGTCCTTGACGCCGGCGGCGAACCCTGCTGCTTCGTTCATGTTCGGTCGGTCCTCATCGGTTCCGCGCGGAGGGGCCGGGCCGCGGCCACGGCATCTCCCCGCTGAGCTCGGGCCACTGCCAGGGGCGGAAGGCGACGTCCGCCGTGTGCTGCGGAAACACGCCGGGGGCGTGCGCGGTCGACCCCACGAAGACGTTCACGTGCGAGGTCAGCTTCGCCGCCGCGGGGGTGACCACCTCGTAGTCGAAGCGGTCGTAGCCGGTGAAGCCGGGGGAGGGCGTGTAGGTGACCCAGCCGTCGTGCGACAGCTGGGTGTCGCCGCCCCGTGGCTGCGCCACCGAGACGGCCCTGCTGCCCACGGGGGCCGCCGACAGCACGTTCACCGTGCACGGCCGGCCCGGCTCGGTCAGGGCGCGCAGACTCCGGGCGGCCGGCGGACGCAGCACCAGCGCCGCGTCGGCCAGCTTGCCCGTCCGCACGAGCTTGCGGCCGCTCGCGTCGGGGACGCCCACCACCATCTGGGGCCGGAGCAGGGGCGCGGTCACCGAGTCGTGGACCCGCAGGTGCACGACGCCCGTGACGGTCTCGCCGGCCTCGGCCCGGGCCCGGAACCAGCCCTGGCGGGGGAAGAACTCCAGCCCCTCCACGGCGAGGATGTCGGCCACCGCGGTGAGCGGCGCCCCCGGCAGGTACGCGCAGCCGCGCGAGGCGCCGCGGTCGGGCATCACGGACAGGGCGAGCTGAAACGTCTCGCCGGTCGCGACGCCGTGCCGCGGGTCGGCCGAGCTGTACAGGGCCGCGTAGACCGCGCCCAGCGAAGGGTCGTTGCCGAGGGCCTGGCCCCTGCACAGGAGATTCACGCGCCGGACTCCTCAGACCGCATGGAAACACGGGACTTGGTGCGATGGGCGAAGGTCTCCTCGTCCAGCCAGCCCATCTCCTCGTAACCGAACGAGCGGCGGTCGAGGTCCCGGCCCCAGTGGGACGGGATGACGCCCTGTTCGAGCATGCTGCGGGCGACGAACCGGGCGCACTCGATCGCGCCCTCGGCCCGCAGATGGACGTTGTCCCCGTCCTGGATGTTCTGCTGGAGGGGCTCACCGGGCCGCAAGTACGTGAAGACGCGCTTGGACGCCTCGGGCCCGAGCTCCTCCCACCACCGCACGCTCTGGCCGTACAGGTCGACGACCGGCACGTGCTCGTCCTCGGCCAGCTGCCGGGCCGCGAGCGGGTAGTCGCCCAGGAAGCGGGCCACGTTGCCGTGGCGGTCGATGCGCCGGCGTTCGTACGGCAGCAGGATCACCGGGTGGCCCTGCCGCGCGCGCACGCCGTGCACGTAGGCGGCCAGCTGCTCCTGGAACGTGGAGAACGGATCGGTGTGCAGACCCGGGTCCGGCTTCCAGTCGATCTGACCGAAGCCGAACACCAGGTAGTCGCCCGGCTCCATGCTGTCCAGGATCCACTGGAGCCGCCCGCGCTCGCGGAAGCTCTTCGAGCTCGCGCGGGCGCGGGCGCAGTTGACGACCTCGACCGCGTCGGTGAGGAAGAGCGGCAGCGCCTGTGCCCAGCCCGCCATCGGCAGGTAGCTGTAGGGCCGGTCGACCGCGATGGAGTCACCCGCCACGAAGATCCTGTGGCGGGTGCCGCGCTGCTGCCCGGGTGCGTAGGTCATGCCTAGAGTTCCTGCTCCTCTGTGGACTGGACCAGAACCGAGGCCAGCGCCGCCTCGAACGCGGAGCGCTGCGCCGCGTTCGTGGTCGGGTCCTGCTTGCGCACGTCGATGACGTGGCCGGTCATCTCCGACAGCAGGACGTCCAGGGAGGTCAGGGCCACCGCCTCGGAGGTCAGCAGGGAGTCCGTGGGCTCCTGGCCGAAGGCCTTGGTCCGCATCGGGGTGGCCGTGCGCTCCGGGTTCACGCAGTTGACGCGGATGTGGTCCTCGGCCCATTCGTCGGCGAGGGCCTGGGTCAGGTTGACCATGGCGGCCTTCGTCGAGGAGTACAGGCTGTACTTGGCACGGCCGCGGGTGTAGCTGCTGGAGGTGAACAGCAGCAGCTGGCCCTCGGTCTCGCTCAGGTACTTGTACGCGGTCCGCGCGATGTTGACGGGGGCGAGGTAGTTGACTTCGAGCGCCTCGCGGATCGTTTCGTTGTCGGTCTCGGCGAGGCGCCCGACGCGCAGCACGCCGGCGGTGTTGACGACGAAGTCGATGCGGCCGGTCTCGGCGTAGGCCGCGGCCATCGCCTCCTCGATGTGGTCGAGGTTCTCCACGTGGGTGCCGGTCGTGGAGCGGCCCAGGGGGAAGACGCGGGCCCCGAAGCCCTCGGCGATGCGCGCGATGTCCGCGCCGATGCCGTACGAGCCGCCGAACACGATCATGGTCTTGCCGGCCAGCTGCTCGCGGTAGGCGGCCTCGCCGGCCTGCGCGGGGGCGGCGTGGGAGGCCAGCTGGAAGAGCTTGTCGGCGATGAAGACGTCGACCGGCTGGGTGACCTTCATGTTGTACTCGTCGCCCGTGACCACGTGGACCGGGACGTCGGGCAGGTACTTGACCACCACGGAGCAGTCGTCGGTCGCCTGGAAGAACGGGTCCGAGGCGGCCCGCTCGTACGCGGCCCGGATGGTGGAGAGCCTGAAGCCCTGCGGGGTCTGGCCGCGGCGCAGCCGGGAGCGGTCGGGCACCTCGGTGATGAACTCGCCGTCGTCGCCGTGGGTCCGCGTCACGATGACGGTGTCGGAGGACGGGATGGCGACGTCGACGGCCAGGTAGCGCTCCAGGGACTCGACGCACTCGCGGACCACGCGCTGCGAGAGCAGCGGGCGCACCGCGTCGTGGAAGAGGAGGTTGCAGTCCCCGCCCTCGCCCAGTCCCTCGGCGGCGGCGCGGATGGCGATGCGGGTGGTCTCGCTGCGGGTGGCACCGCCGGCCAGCACCCGGGTGACCTTGTTCAGCCCGGCCCGCTCGACGATGCGCCGCGCGTCCTCCACGTAGTCGGGGGTCATGAGGAGGATGACCTCGTCGACGTCCGGCGCCGTCTCGAAGACGTGAAGGGTGTGCTCCAGGATCGGCTTCCCGGCGATCTTGAGCAACTGCTTCGGTATCTCAAGCCCGATGCGCTGGCCAGTGCCCCCGGCGAGAACGACGGCGATGGTACGGCGGGGAGTGGGGCTGGACGACACGGTCGCCTTCTTCCTGAGCTGAACGGGCCATGGCGGTGGAGAGCGTCGGGCGGAGTGCGGAGCCGCCGGTCATGCGAGGTGGTGCGCCCCGTCGGGCTCTTCGATGGGGAAGTCGAGGAGCCCGCGCCGGTAAAGGTTGTTCGCGGCGGCGTCGAAGCGGACGATCGAGGGCGGGTACTCCTCGCCCAGGAGGTACTCCTTGAGCTGCTCCCGGTAGGGCGCCATGAAGTCCTCGGCCGGTTTCAGCATCGCCTCGATGGCCTGGGTCAGACCGTCGCAGTCGGCGTCCAGGAGGTACGAGGCGTACGCGGTGCGCTGCTCGTTGCGGAACTCCTGGTCGGGCAGGCCGTCGAGGTTGAAGATCGCGTACGGCTTCAGGGTGGCGATGAAGTCGGACACGACGCTCGACATGTCGCCGATCAGCAGGTCGGAATGGTTGAAGCAGTCGTACAGGCTCGGGATCCGCTCGGTCACCACGTGGTGCGCGCCCTCGGGAATCGCGCTCCAGTACAGTGCTCCGGCCTGGTTGCGGCTCCGCCGGATGCGGGCGGTCCGCTCCTCTTCGGTGAGGTCCGGGTACTTGGAGCGGACACCGCGCTCGGAGAGGTCCGCGATGCGCTGGTCGATCCGGGCCAGCTTCTTGGCCGCGGCCTTGGAGTCGGTGACCTTGCGGCCGAAGCGCCGGGCGTTGTCCTCTTCGAGGAGGGCGATGACGCGCCGGTGCGCGGCGGCGGCCTCGGCGGAACGCGAGCCGGTGAGCGGGTGCGGCTTGTAGATGATTCGGATGTCGAGCTCGTGGTCGAGCAGGGCCTTGATCAGCTTCTCGCCGGCGGGGATGACCGAGGTGTAGCAGGAGTCGTCGGTCCAGCCCTCCCAAGTGGGGGCGTAGATGACGGTGGGCACGGGGTTGGTGGCCTTGCCGGTCCAGCGCTGGAGGGGCATCAGCTGGGGGCGGCCGACCTCGACGATCTGGTTGTGCGTGACGGCGTGCTTGATGCGCTCGTAGCGGTCGCGTCCGGCGCGGCCGGCCACCCAGATCTCGTCGAAGACCTTGCTGACGCGGTTGCTGCTGGCGAGCTTGTCGCTGTCTCCGTGGCCGATGAAGACGTGCTTGACCTCGGCGCGCTGGAGCATGTGCACGTTCTTGCCCGCGTTGCCGGGGTAGAGGGCCACACGTAGTTCGTTCATCTCTATACGTGCGAGATTGTCCGCTTTCGGGACGCAGATCACCGGCACGGACGTCGCGTCGAGGTAGCGCAGGGTGGCCCGCTCGCGCAGCACGATGATGGGCCGCAGCTCCAGCGACTCCAGGGACTCCAGCCACATGTTGACCTGGTACATGAAGTCTTTGGAGATGGCGGCGAAGGTGAAGTAGAGCGCTACCTGAGGGCGGTATTCGGCCAGCTGGAGGTTGAGCTCGTCCAGGGCCTCGTCGTGGGTGGGCAGCTTGAGCGCGTTGCGCGCGTCGGGCACCAGCACCAGCAGGGAGAGGTACGCGAGGAAGACGGTGGCGATCATGCCGTACGTGACGAAGCGCCAGTTGTCCGTCTCGATGGTGGCGAGGGCGCCGCCCACCAGCGGGATGTCCAGGTGCAGGGTCTTGCGCACGTGCTTGTCCACCAGGAACGGGTGCGGCATGCGGCGGATGCCGAGTGCTTCCAGGTCCAGTCCGCGGGTGGTGAAGGGCAGATCGTTGCGCTGCTTGCGCACGTGCTTGAGGAGCGCGCCGTACGCGAGCTGGAGCACGAAGAGGAGGAGCAGGCCGATGGTCGTCATCTGCGCCACGAACGACTCGATGTTGGCGATGGCCCCGCACAGACCCAGCAGCAGGAACTGCCGTATGAGGAAGCGCATGGTCAGGCCGAAGCGCGAGTCGCGCAGCCGGACCAGGGTGGTCGAATCGGTGTTGTGGAGCAGCAGGTCGGCCAGGTAGCTGGCGGCCGCGCAGTAGGCGAACAGCGTGACGGACGTCAGTGCGACGGCCACCATCATGCCGAGGAAGCTGAGGATGAGCGCAGAAGTGATCAGTACGCCATTGGTGGCGTGCAGTCTGCTCGAGCCCATCGTTGGGAGCCTCTCCCATGGAGGTATAAGGATTCTGCTGGAGTGTCGGAGTAGTATAAGCAGCCAAATGGATGGCTTAAGAACGTCGGGTGAACCTCAGGTCAAGGATTTCTGGGGCGTGTCGCAAGTGGTGACCTTGGCCCTCGGGATTGGGGTCCTTCAGGGGGCGAAGCCGTACACCGTCAGCTCTCTCGCGTCCCTGGACTTTACGGAAAACCCCACGCACAAAGCCGGGCCCGGCCCCGTCGTGCTGACCGCGATTCCCTCCGGCTCCCGGTAGGGGAGGTGTCGCGCCACCGTTACGAGGTGGCGGCCCTGGGCCTCGCCCGTGCGGACGTCAATTGCGGACACATAGGTATTGCCGTCCGATTTGGGTGGGTTATCGCCGTTCTTTCCGGTGTACGGCTCGCCGGTCAGTACGTAGACGAAGTCGCCGTGCAGCGCGCAGCCCTGGAACCACTCCTCTTCCCTTACCTGCACGCCGGCTTCGAGGGTGTGCGCGGCCTCGAAGCGGCCCGCCAGGAAGTCCGTCATCCCGTACACCGAGAACCGGTGCTCCTCCCCTTCCTGGTGGCTCACCAGGACCCGGCCGCCGGCCAGGTCGAGCGCGGGGGAGACCTCGGAGGAACCCGGGACCGGGTCGTAGTGGGCCACGGTCGGGTCGTCGCCGTCGAGCAGGGCGCCGTCCCTGAAGAGGACGCGGGCCACCGAGCGGCCGTAGCCGCTTTCGGGGTCGGGCTTGCTCTCCACCCATATGAGCGTGGACTTGCCCACGGGCTCGACGCCGAAGGAAATGCCGTGTCCGAAGCCGCGCAGATACATGTGGCCGAGCGGCTCCCCGGAACTGCTCATCCGGGTCAGGCACATATCGCCCGCCGCCTTGCGGTCGGCGGAACTGGCCGGCTCCTTCTCGCCGTCGAGCCGCAGGCCGCCCTGAATACCCTGAAGGGTGTAGATCATTCCCTTTGAGTCGTCGAACGCGAACGACTGCGGCCCGGTGGTGTTGAAAAGCGGCGAAGGCGCCAGCCGTTCGGCGGCCGTCCGCATGTCGAACACTCCGGCCATCGGCGGAGAGTCGTCTTCGGGAGAGCCGGTCTCGGTACGGAGCTTCCAGCCGAGGCCGCCCACGGCCACCCCGGCGGCCACCGTACCGCCCGCGAACAGGAGGGTCCGGCGGCTGAAAGGTGCTCTGGTGCCCGCCACGCCGATATTCTGCCAGCCCTTCGAAGACGGTTCGGACCCGGCTCCCTCCGTCCCCCGGCGGCGGCGCGCCGCCCGAAACGGCGGGCGCCCGCCCCCCGGTGAGGGGGACGGGCGCCCGGAGCGCGTCGGCATCATCGCGCGCGGAGACCTCAGACCGGGACGCTGGCCAGGCCCGGAGCCAGGAACTTCTTGCCGTTCACGCGCTCCGAGACACCCTCGCGGTCCAGGTACGGCGTGACGCCGCCCAGGTGGAAGGGCCAGCCGGCGCCCGTGATGAGGCAGAGGTCGATGTCCTGGGCCTCGGCCACGACACCCTCCTCCAGCATCAGGCCGATCTCCTGCGCCACCGCGTCCAGGACGCGGTCGCGGACCTGCTCCTCGGTCAGGACGACATCGCCCTGGACGAGGAGGGCGGCGACCTCGGGGTCGAGCTCCGGCTTGAAGCCGTTCTCGGCGTTGTAGACGTAGAAGCCGCGCTTGCCGGCCTTGACCACGGCCGCCAGGTTCGCCGAGACGGTGAAGCGCTCCGGGAAGGCGCGGTTCAGGGTCTCGGAAACGTGCAGACCGATCGCCGGGCCCACGAGCTCCAGCAGCACCAGCGGGGACATCGGCAGGCCGAGCGGCTCGATGGCCTTCTCGGCGGTGACCACCGGGGTGCCCTCGTCGATGACGTTCTGGATCTCGCCCATGAAGCGGGTCAGGATGCGGTTCACGACGAACGCCGGGGCGTCCTTGGTGAGGACCGCGGTCTTCTTCAGCTTGCGCGCGACGCCGAAGGCCGTGGCCAGCGAGGCGTCGTCGGTCTGCTCACCGCGGACGATCTCCAGCAGCGGGAGGATCGCGACCGGGTTGAAGAAGTGGAAGCCGACCACGCGCTCCGGGTGCTGGAGCTTGGAGGCCATCTCCGACACCGACAGCGAGGAGGTGTTGGTGGCGAGGATCGCGTGCGCCGGGGCGACCGCCTCGACCTCCGCGAACACCTTCTGCTTGACCGACATCTCCTCGAACACGGCCTCGATGATGAAGTCCGCGTCCGCGAAGCCCTCGGCCTTGTCCAGGACGCCCGTCACCAGGGCGGTCAGGCGGTTCGCCTTGTCCTGGTTGATGCGGCCCTTGCCCAGCAGCTTCTCGATCTCGGCGTGGACGTAGCCCACACCCTTGTCCACGCGCTCCTGGTCGATGTCGGTGAGGACCACCGGCACCTCCAGGCGGCGCAGGAACAGCAGCGCCAGCTGCGAGGCCATCAGGCCCGCGCCGACGACGCCGACCTTGGTGACCGGACGGGCCAGCGACTTGTCCGGAGCACCGGCCGGGCGCTTGGCGCGCTTCTGGACCAGGTTGAAGGCGTAGATCCCGGAGCGCAGTTCGCCGCCCATGATGAGGTCGGCCAGGGCCGCGTCCTCGGCGTCGAAGCCCTTCTGGAGGTCGCCGTCCTTGGCGGCCTCGATGATCTCCAGCGCGCGGTAGGCGGCCGGGGCCGCGCCGTGCACCTTGGAGTCCGCGATGGCACGGCCGCGGGCGACCGCCGCGTCCCAGCCCTCGCCGCGGTCGATCTCGGGACGGGAGACCTCGGTGGTGCCGTTCAGCACGCCGGCGGTCCACAGGAGCGACTGCTCCAGGAAGTCGGCACCCTCGAACAGCGCGTCGGCGATGCCGAGCTCGAAGACCTGCTTGCCCTTGAGCTGGCGGTTCTGGTTCAGCGAGTTCTCGATGATCACCGAGACCGCGCGGTCCGCGCCGATCAGGTTCGGCAGCAGGGCGCAGCCGCCCCAGCCGGGAACCAGGCCGAGGAAGACCTCGGGCAGGGAGAACGCCGGGATGGCCTTGGAGACGGTGCGGTAGGTGCAGTGCAGACCGACCTCGACACCGCCGCCCATCGCCGCGCCGTTGTAGTACGCGAAGGTGGGGACGGCCAGCGCCGCGAGGCGCTTGAAGACGTCGTGGCCGCCCTTGCCGACGGCGAGCGCCTCGTCGTGCTTCTTCAGCAGCTCGACACCCTTGAGGTCGGCGCCGACCGCGAAGATGAACGGCTTGCCGGTGATGCCCGCGCCGACGATGGAACCGGCCGTGGCCTCCTGCTCGACCTGGTCGATCGCCGCGTTCAGGTTGGCGAGGGACTGCGGGCCGAAGGTGGTCGGCTTGGTGTGGTCCAGGCCGTTGTCCAGCGTGACGAGCGCGAAGCGCCCGGCGCCGAACGGCAGGTCCAGGTGGCGCACGTGCGCCTGGGTGACGACCTCGTCCGGGAACAGCTCGGCCGCGCCCTTCAGGAGCTCAGTGGTGGTGCTCACTTGGACTCTCCCTCGGTGAAGTGCGGGTTCTCCCAGATGACCGTGGCGCCCATGCCGAAGCCGACGCACATGGTGGTCAGGCCGTAGCGGACCTCGGGCTGCTCCTCGAACTGGCGGGCCAGCTGAGTCATCAGGCGCACGCCGGAGGAGGCGAGCGGGTGGCCGAAGGCGATGGCGCCGCCGTACTGGTTCACGCGGGCGTCGTCATCGGCGATGCCGTAGTGCTCCAGGAAGGCCAGCACCTGCACGGCGAAGGCCTCGTTGACCTCGAAGAGGCCTATGTCCTCGATCGTCAGACCGGCCTGCGCGAGGGCCTTCTCGGTGGCCGGGATCGGGCCGTAGCCCATGACCTCCGGCTCGACACCCGCGAAGGAGTACGCGACCAGGCGCATCTTGACCGGGAGGTTGTTCGCGCGGGCGAAGTCCTCGGAGGCGATGATCGCGGCGGTGGCACCGTCGTTGAGACCGGCGGCGTTGCCCGCGGTGACGTTGCCGTGGACCCGGAACGGGGTCTTGAGGCCCGCCAGGTTCTCCAGCGTGGTTCCCGGACGCATCGGCTCGTCGGAGGTGACCAGGCCCCAGCCGGTCTCGCCGGCCGCAGGGTTGGTGTTGCGCACCGAGATCGGGACCAGGTCCGCCTGGATCTTGCCGTCGGCGTACGCCTTGGCGGCCTTCTCCTGCGAGCGCACGGCGTACTCGTCGGCGCGGAGCTTGGTGATCGTCGGGTACCGGTCGTGCAGGTTCTCGGCGGTCATGCCCATGAACAGGGCGGACTCGTCGACCAGCTTCTCGGAGACGAAGCGCGGGTTCGGGTCCACGCCCTCACCCATGGGGTGGCGGCCCATGTGCTCGACACCGCCGGCGAGGGCGACGTCGTACGCACCGAAGGCCACGCCGCCCGCGACGGCGGTCACGGCGGTGAGCGCACCGGCGCACATGCGGTCGATGGAGTACCCGGGCACCGACTGCGGGAGCCCGGCGAGGATCCCGGCCGTACGGCCGAGGGTCAGCCCCTGGTCACCGATCTGCGTGGTGGCGGCGATGGCGACCTCGTCGATCTTCGCGGGGTCCAGTTCCGGGTTGCGGCGCAGCAGCTCCCGGATGGCCTTCACGACGAGATCGTCGGCGCGGGTCTCGTTGTAGATGCCCTTCGGGCCCGCCTTGCCGAACGGGGTGCGGACGCCGTCGACGAAGACGACGTCCCTGACGGTACGAGGCACGTTGGCTCTCCTCCAGGTGCGGGTGTGCACTGCTGCGCGGGGGCGTGCCCATTACTGAGCGCCCGCTCACCTCTCCATGCTACTTGCCAGTAACCGGCATGCACAGCCCTCCTGGAAGGAGCGGCGAAGGTCACACCGGCCCCGCACCGCGTGTGCCCCCTCGCGCCCCGCCGTGCGCCCGGCCGATCGGAGCGACCGGGGTTACTCGAACGGGTCGTACATCTGTCCCCACGGCCGCGTCGGCGCCGCAGGGCCCGCACCCTTGCGGATTCTGGCCCGGTCCCGGGCGCCCGCCCCGGACCCGACCGACGGAACGGACCACAGCGATGGCGGCCATCACCCCCAAGAACCACCTCGTGGACCACAAATCGACCATCCCGGCGAACGCCGGCGACCTCGTCCAGCTCTACGTACGGGAGTACAAGGGCACGCACACGGGCCATCCGCGCAGGCCCGTCCTGATGCTGCACGGCAGGAGCGTCCCGGCCATGGCGGGCTTCGACCTGCCCGTCGGGAAGTACAGCTGGGCCCAGGAGCTGGCGAAGGCGGACTTCGACGTCTTCGTGATGGAACTCCAGGGCTCCGGGCAGTCGACCCGCCCCATGATGGACGACCCGAGGAACGTCAACCCGGCACAGCAGAAGCTCCTCGTGCCCAACCCGAACGCGACGCTGTACACGGGTCCCCCGAACTATGCCGCCCAGCTGAACAACTCACAGAGCGACTGGGACGAGGTCGACAGCGTGGTCGACTACGTCCTCTCGGAGACCGGCGCCTCCAAGATCGACCTCATTGGCTGGTCGGCGGCCTCCCAGCAGCTCGGGCCCTACGCCATCCAGCATCCCGGCAAGGTCCGCAGCCTCTTCCTGCTGGCGCCGATCTTCCCGCCGAAGGGCAGGGCCAGCGCGCCGGGCACCGACTTCGACGCACCGGTGCCGCTGCCGGTGTCCACCCCGGCGGCGGCCTTCGGCTACCCGATGACCGTCAGTACGAAGGCCGGCCTGGAGGCGGCGTGGGCCAAGGACCTGAAGTGCCCGGGCCAGCGCGAGCCCGGCATGGTCGACGCGGTCTGGACGGCGATCATGGCCACCGACGCGGTGGGCGCCACCTGGGGCCCCGCTGTGGGCGGAGCCCCGGAGGGGCTGAACCGCGTCCGCAACTCGTACTGGTGGGGATGGAACTCCACCACCGTGCCGCTGCACGGGATCCTCGGCGGATCGGTGCCCGTGTGCCTCGTGTACGGGGAGCACGACTCGATCGTGAACACCGCGCCGGACCTGGGCCTGCTGTACTTCTCGGTCCCCGAGCTGTACAAGGCCATCCCCGGGCCGAACAAGCTGATGATCCGGATGGCCTGCATGGGGCACCAGGCACCCTGGGAGAGCCAGGCGAAGCAGCTGCACACCATGTCCGATCACTGGCTCAACCAGGGCAAGATCGAGGGTGCGACCAGTGGGAGCTACGCCAGGGACGAGGACGGGGTCCTCACTCCCCTGGAGTGAGGACCCCGCACACGCTTGCCGAGGACCGGCCGCGTCAGTCGGTCTCGGGCAGGGGCTCTGCCGAAGGCTCCGGCAGGGTCGTGGCCAGGGCCGCGACCAGGGCGTCCGTCACCAGTTCGATCTGCCACGGGCGGGCCCCGTAGCCCGCCAGGGCCTCGGCCACCTCGTCGGCCTCCGGCCGCAGCGGCGGCTCCCAGCACAGCCGGCGGACCGTGTCGGGGGTGATCAGGTTCTCCTGCGGCAGGTTCAGACCCTCCGCGAGCGCCGACACGGCCGTGCGCGCGGCCGCCAGCCGGGCGGCGGCCAACGGGTCCTTGTCCGCCCAGGAGCGCGGCGGCGGCGGACCGGCCGGGGTCGCGCCCGGCTGCGGCAGCTCGCTCTCGGGCAGGGCCTTCGCCCGCTCCACGGCGGCCATCCACTGGTCCAGCTGGCGGCGGCCCATGCGCTGCCCGTAGCCGGGCAGGGCGGAGAGGGCCTGCGCGTTCAGCGGCATGGCCAGGGCGGCCTCGACGATCGCCGCGTCACCGAGCACCTTGCCCGGTGAGACGTCCCGCCGCTGCGCGATCCGGTCGCGGGACTCCCACAGCTCCCGCACGACGGCCATCTGCCGGCGCCGGCGCACCTTGTGCATGCCGGACGTACGGCGCCACGGGTCCTTGCGGGGAGGCGCGGGCGGCGCCGCGGCGATGGCGTCGAACTCCTGGCGGGCCCATTCCAGCTTGCCCTGCCGGTCCAGCTCCTTCTCCAGCGCGTCGCGCAGGTCCACCAGCAGCTCCACGTCGAGCGCGGCGTAGCGGAGCCACGGCTCGGGGAGCGGACGGGTGGACCAGTCGACGGCGGAGTGCCCCTTCTCCAGCGTGTAGCCGAGGACGCTCTCCACCATCGCGCCGAGTCCGACGCGAGGGAAGCCGGCGAGGCGGCCGGCCAGCTCGGTGTCGAAGAGGGAGGTGGGCGCCATGCCTATTTCACGGAGGCACGGCAGGTCCTGGGTGGCGGCGTGCAGGATCCACTCGGTGCCGGACAGGGCTTCGCCCAGGGCGGAGAGGTCGGGGCAGCCCACCGGGTCGATCAGCGCGGAGCCCGCGCCTTCGCGGCGTAGCTGTACGAGGTAGGCGCGCTGGCCGTAGCGGTAGCCGGAGGCGCGCTCGGCGTCGACCGCGACGGGGCCGGTGCCCGCGGCGAAGGCCGCGACCACCTCGGCGAGCGCCTCGGCGTCGGCGACCACCGGGGGGATGCCCTCACGCGGTTCGAGCAGGGGAACGGGCAGCCCATCGGACGAAACCTCGTCGTCCGGGGGGCCGCCCCCGGTGGTGGTGCGCAGGTCTGCTGCGGTTTCTTGGGCGTCGGTCACCGGTCAAGGGTATCCGTGGATACGACGCGCCCCGGGGCCCGAACGTTGCGCGGCCGGCGGGCGGGGGGAGGGTGGGGGGGTTGCCCGGGGTTTAGGGGGGTGGGCGCGGGGGCGCCCGGGGGGTTGGGGGTGTTGGGGGGCGGGGGGTGTGTCTCTTGTTTGTTCGTGTTTTCCGCCCCCCGCGGGGGTGGCGGGGGCGGCGCCGGGGGCGCGAGGGGGAAGTGTGGGCGTTTCCCCGGGTTTTCCGGGCGTTGGCCCGGGGTCCTCCGGGGGGTATCGGCGGGGTCAGTGGATGATCCCGGTGCGCAGGGCGACGGCGACCATCCCGGCCCGGTCGCCGGTGCCCAGCTTGCGGGCGATCCGGGCGAGGTGGGACTTGACGGTCAGGGCGGACAGGCCCATCGAGACGCCGATGGCCTTGTTGGACTGGCCCTCCGCGACGAGGCGCAGGACCTCGACCTCGCGGCCGGAGAGCTCTCGGTAGCCGCCCGGGTGGCTCGGGGCACCCGGGGGGCGGCGGTGCATACGGGCGGCGGCAGCGCCGATGGGGGCGGCGCCGGGCCGGGAAGGGAGCCCGATGTTGGTCCGGGTGCCGGTGACGACGTAGCCCTTCACTCCGCCCGCGAGGGCGTTGCGTACGGCGCCGATGTCGTCGGCGGCGGACAGGGCCAGGCCGTTCGGCCACCCGGCGGCGCGGGTCTCGGAGAGCAGGGTGAGACCGGAACCGTCGGGCAGGTGTACGTCGGCCACGCAGATGTCGCGCGGGCTGCCGATGCGTGGACGGGCCTCCGCGATGGACGACGCCTCGATCACGTCGCGTACTCCGAGGGCCCACAAATGGCGGGTCACGGTGGAACGCACGCGCGGGTCGGCCACGACGACCATGGCC
This sequence comes from Streptomyces sp. NPDC059443, assembly GCF_042750105.1. Classification (NCBI taxonomy): domain Bacteria; kingdom Bacillati; phylum Actinomycetota; class Actinomycetes; order Kitasatosporales; family Streptomycetaceae; genus Streptomyces; species Streptomyces sp. NPDC059443. The sequence goes on from NZ_JBHYVM010000053.1 coordinate 44,272, forward strand.
GTCGGCTTGTTCGGGCGGTAGGCGACCAGGCTTGCGGGCTGCTCGAGAAGAACGGACACCTAGGCCTCCTGGGGGGAGTGGCGGGACGGCCGGCTCGGGGAAGAGGAGCCGGTGCGAACCGTGCGGATGGTCACTGACTCCTTCGGCACGTCACCCGCCCGGCTTTAGGGAATGATCACGATTTGGTGAGTAACAATTCGGGCAATTCGGACGCATGATCGATCATAGGGTGATCAGAAGCCCGCAACGGGTGTCCCGTTCCGACACTCCGGTGCCGGTTTGGTCGCATCTGCGGGGGTGCCGGAGCGGGCCCGTGGGAGACGGGATGCCGGGGGCCCGTACGGCCGTGCGCGCACGGCCGTACGGGCCCCGTGGAGTCCTGCGGTCCTACCCCTGCGGGTGGTGCGGGCCGCGCCGCTGTGGCAGGGAGACCACACCGGTCACCGCCTCGGTCGGCCCGACCGGCGGCAGCCCCGCGATCTGGCACAGCAGTTCGCACCACGCCGCCAGGTGCGCCGAGGTGTCGGGCACCCCGCCCACTCCCTCGCGCGGCGTCCAGGACGCCCTGATCTCGATCTGTGTCGCCGGACGCCGCTCGCCGAGCCCGCCGAAGTAGTGCGAAGCGGCCATGGTCACGGTCCCGCTCGCCTCCCCGTACGTCAGCCCGCGCGCGTCCAGCGCCCCCGTCAGCCAGGACCAGCACACCTCCGGGAGGAGCGGGTCCACGGCCATCTCCGGCTCCAGTTCCGCCCGTACGAGCGTCACCAGCCGGAAGGTGCCCTGCCAGGCGTCGTGCCCGGCCGGGTCGTGCAGGAGGATGAGCCGGCCGTCGGCCAGATCCTCCTCCCCGTCCACTACCGCCGCCTCCAGTGCGTAGGCGTGCGGTGCCAGTCTCTGTGGCGGCTTCGTGGGGTCGATCTCGATCCCCGCCCGTAGCCTCGCTTTCTTCAAGCCGTCGACCGCCCGCCGGAACGGGAGCGGGACGGAGCTCTCCTTCGCGCTGTCCGTACCGTCAGCGCCATCTGAAAATCGTCCCTGAGCCGCAGCCATGCGGGGAAGACTAGGCGGAACGAGCGCCCGTACGGCGCAGGGACACCCGGGCAGGGCCGGGCACTTCGTCATACGTGCGAAGATTTGAGTCGTGAGCGCCAACGACCGCCCGACGGGCACGCCGAGCCAGACGTACGATTCCGCCTTCCTCAAGGCGTGCCGGCGCGAGCCGGTGCCGCACACCCCCGTGTGGTTCATGCGGCAGGCGGGTCGCTCGCTTCCCGAGTACCGCAAGGTCCGCGAGGGCACGCAGATGCTGGAATCCTGCATGCGGCCCGACCTGGTCACCGAGATCACGCTCCAGCCGGTGCGGCGCCACAACGTGGACGCGGCGATCTTCTTCTCCGACATCGTGGTCCCGCTGAAGGCCATCGGCATCGACCTGGACATCAAGCCGGGCATCGGCCCGGTCGTCGCCCAGCCGATCCGCCGCCGCGAGGACCTCGCACAGCTGCGCGACCTCACCCCGGAGGACGTCTCGTACGTCACCGAGGCGATCGGCATGCTCACGGGTGAACTGGGCTCCACGCCGTTGATCGGCTTCGCCGGCGCGCCTTTCACCCTCGCGAGCTACCTCGTCGAGGGCGGCCCGTCCAAGAACCACGAGCACACCAAGGCCCTCATGTACGGGGACCCGGAGCTCTGGGCCGACCTGCTGGACCGCCTCGCCGAGATCACCTCGGCCTTCCTCAAGGTCCAGATCGAGGCCGGCGCCTCGGCCGTCCAGCTCTTCGACTCCTGGGTCGGCGCGCTCGCCCCGGCGGACTACCGCCGCTCGGTGATGCCGGCGTCGGCGAAGGTCCTGGAGTCCGTGGCCTCGTACGGGGTCCCGCGCATCCACTTCGGCGTGGGCACGGGCGAGCTCCTCGGCCTGATGGGCGAGGCCGGTGCGGACGTCATGGGCGTCGACTACCGGGTCCCGCTGAACGAGGCCGTCAAGCGGGTCGGCCCCGGCAAGGCGCTCCAGGGGAACCTGGACCCGGCGGTCCTCTTCTCCACGGAGGCCGCTGTGCGCGCGAAGACGGACGAGGTCCTCGCCGCGGCGTCCGGCCTGGAGGGCCACATCTTCAACCTGGGCCACGGCGTCCTCCCGACGACCCCGCCGGACGCCCTGACCCGCCTGGTGGACTACGTCCACACGCAGACGCAGCGCTAGCCCCTGCGGGCCCGGGTGCGGGGGGCCGCCCCGGGATCTTTTTAAAAACAGTCGCAGC
>NZ_JBHYVM010000054.1:0-11574 GCF_042750105.1 Streptomyces sp. NPDC059443
GCCCCCGGGGTAGCGCGGGGGGGCGTTAAAAATCCGGCCCGCCCGGTGTTTGCGGCGCGGGGGTCCGGGGGCGGAGCCGCCGGGAGCGGAGCCGCCGGGAGCGGAGCCGCAGGATCAGGCGGCGGCGGCGTCCGCGGCCTGGGCCTTCAGCGCGCGCTCGACACCGGCGCGGGACTCCGAGACCAGACGGCGCAGGGCCGCGTTCGGCTCGGCAGAGGCGAGCCAGGCGTCCGTGGCCGCCAGGGTCTCCGCGGAGACCTGGAGGGACGGGTAGAGCCCCACCGCGATCTGCTGGGCGATCTCGTGGCTACGGGTCTCCCAGACCTGCTTGACCGCCGCGAAGTACTTCGCGGTGTACGGGGCGAGGAGCTCGCGCTGGTCGGTCTGGACGAAGCCGCCGATCACCGCCTCCTGCACCGCGTTCGGGAGCGAGTCGCCCTCGACGACCGAGGCCCACGCCTCGGCCTTGGCCTCCGCCGTGGGACGCGCCGCGCGGGCGGTCGCCGCGTGGCGCTCACCCGCGGCCGTCTTGTCCCGCTCCAGCTCGGCCGCGATGGCCGGCTCGTCGGCGACGCCGGTGGCGACCAGGCGCTCCAGGAACGCCCACCGCAGCTCGGTGTCGACGGCCAGGCCCTCGATCTCCGCCGAGCCGTTCAGCAGGGCCGACAGGTAGGTCAGCTGGTCCTCGGTGCGGGCCGTCGCCGCGAAGGCACGGGCCCACGCCAGCTGGTGGTCGCTGCCGGGAGCCGCCGCGCGCAGGTGCTCCAGCGAGGCCTCCGTCCAGATGGCCAGGCCCTGGTCCCGCCACGCCGGGTCGGCGTACAGGTCGACGGCCAGCTTCACCTGGCGGTGCAGCGACTGCACCACACCGATGTCCGACTCCTTGCCGATGCCCGACAGGACGAGGGAGAGGTAGTCGCGCGCGGCCAGCTCGCCGTCGCGGGTCATGTCCCAGGCCGAGGCCCAGCACAGCGCGCGCGGCAGCGACTCGGTGAAGTCGCCCAGGTGCGCGGTGACGTTGGCGAGGGACACCTCGTCCAGGCGGACCTTGGCGTACGACAGGTCGTCGTCGTTGAGCAGCACGACGGCCGGGCGGGTACGGCCGGTCAGCTCGGGCACGGCGGTCAGGTCGCCGTCGATGTCCAGCTCGATCCGGTCGGTGCGCACCAGCTTGCCGTCGGCCAGGTCGTACAGGCCGACCGCGATGCGGTGCGGACGCAGGACGGGCTCGCCCTTGGCGCCCGCCGGCAGCGCCGGGGCCTCCTGGCGGATCGCGAAGGCGGTGATGGTGCCGGAGGCGTCCGTCTCGATCTCGGGGCGCAGGATGTTGATGCCGGCCGTCTCCAGCCACGCCTTCGACCAGGCGGTCAGGTCGCGGCCGGAGGTCTCCTCCAGCGCGCCCAGCAGGTCGGACAGGCGCGTGTTCCCGAAGGCGTGCGCCTTGAAGTACGCCTGCACGCCCTTGAAGAAGGCGTCCTGGCCGACGTAGGCCACGAGCTGCTTGAGCACCGAGGCGCCCTTGGCGTACGTGATGCCGTCGAAGTTGACGAGGACGTCGTCCAGGTCACGGATGTCGGCCATGATCGGGTGCGTGGAGGGCAGCTGGTCCTGCCGGTACGCCCAGGTCTTCATGGAGTTCGCGAAGCTGGTCCAGGCGTGCGGCCACTTCGAACCCTCGGCGTACGCCTGGCAGGCGATCGAGGTGTAGGTGGCGAACGACTCGTTCAGCCACAGGTCGTTCCACCACTCCATGGTGACGAGGTCGCCGAACCACATGTGCGCGAGCTCGTGGAGGATCGTCTCGGCGCGGGTCTCGTACGCCGCGTCCGTCACCTTCGAGCGGAAGACGTACTGGTCGCGGATGGTGACCGCGCCCGCGTTCTCCATCGCGCCCGCGTTGAACTCCGGCACGAAGAGCTGGTCGTACTTCGCGAACGGGTAGTCGTAGGCGAACTTCTCCTGGAACCAGGTGAAGCCCTGCCGCGTGACGTCGAAGATCGCGTCGGCGTCGAGGAACTCGGCGAGGGAGGGCCGGCAGTAGATGCCGAGCGGGACGGACTGCCCGTCCGGGCCCTCGTAGGAGCTGTGCACCGCGTGGTACGGACCAACGATCAGGGCCGTGATGTACGTGGAGATGCGCGGGGTGGGCTCGAAGCGCCAGACGTTGTCCTTGACGTCGGCGGCGTCCGGCGTCGGGGAGTTCGAGATGACCGTCCAGCCCTCGGGGGCCGTCACGGTGAACCGGAACGTCGCCTTCAGGTCGGGCTGTTCGAAGTTGGCGAAGACGCGGCGCGCGTCCGGGACCTCGAACTGGGTGTAGAGGTACGCCTGCTCGTCGACCGGGTCGACGAACCGGTGCAGGCCCTCACCGGTGTTGGTGTACGCGCAGTCCGCGACGACGCGGAGCTCGTTGGCGCCGGCGGCGAGGTCGCCGAGCGCGATCCGGGAATCCCGGAAGACGGCGGCCACGTCCAGCGCCTTGCCGTTGAGGACGACCTCGTGCACGGCCGGGGCGACCAGGTCGATGAAGGTCTCGGCGCCGGCCTCGGCGGACTCGAAGCGCACGGTGGTCACCGAGGGGTACGTGCCGCCCTCCTGCGCTCCGCTGAGATCGAGTTCGATCTCGTACGAGTCGACGGTGAGCAGCTGTGCGCGCTGCTGAGCCTCTTCACGGGTCAGATTCGTGCCTGGCACGCGGTCATCTCCTTCGATGGTGACGTTCCGGCCCATCCTTCCACGTGGATCGGCTTGCCGGGTGGGAGTAATCCACGGGCGAACGCGACCCCCGGCCACTTCGGTGGCGCGCCTTGTCCTACCTCGGTAGCATTGAGGGTATGAAGATCAGTGTGAGCCTGCCGCAGGAGGATGTCGCCTTCGTCGACGAGTACGCGACCAGAACGGACGCCGACTCGCGCTCGGCGGTGATACACGAAGCGATCGAACTGCTGCGTGCCGCGAAACTGGAAGCCGAGTACGCCGAGGCCTTCGCCGAGTGGGACACGGATGAGGACTCGGCCCTCTGGGACCGGACGGCTGGAGACGGGGTCACCGATGAGGCGTGGTGACATCTACCTCGTGGACCTCGACCCCGCGCGGGGCAGCGAGGCCAACAAGGTCCGGCCGGCCGTGATCGTGTCGCACAACGCCGCCAACGAGTCGGTGGTGCGCAATGGCCGCGGGGTCGTCACGGTGGTGCCCCTGACGTCGAACACCGCCCGTGTCTTCACGTTCCAGGTCCTCCTGCCGGCAGTCGATTGCGGCATGCCCAAGGACTCGAAGGCGCAGTGCGAGCAGGTCCGCGCGGTCGCCGCGGAACGCCTGCGCCAGAGGGTGGGCGTGGTGCCGCGCCAGCGCATGACGGAGATCGACGTCGCGCTGCGGCGCCATCTGGCGCTCTAGATGCACGGAAGGGGCGCCACCGTCACGGTGGCGCCCCTCAGCCGTACGCGCGCCGGGGTCAGCCCTGGCGCAGCTCCTGCGCGACCAGCTCAGCGATCTGGACCGCGTTCAGCGCGGCGCCCTTGCGGAGGTTGTCGTTCGAGAGGAACAGCGCGAGGCCGTTCTCGACGGTCTCGTCGACGCGGATGCGGCCCACGTACGAGGCGTCCTTGCCGGCGGCCTGGAGCGGGGTCGGGATGTCCGAGAGCTCGACGCCCGGGGCGTCCCGCAGCAGCTCGTAGGCGCGCTCCACGCTCAGCGGACGGGCGAAGCGGGCGTTGACCTGCAGGGAGTGGCCGGCGAAGACCGGTACGCGCACGCAGGTGCCGGAGACCTTGAGCTCCGGGATCTCCAGGATCTTGCGGGACTCGTTGCGGAGCTTCTGCTCCTCGTCGGTCTCGAAGGAGCCGTCGTCGACCAGGTTGCCCGCGAGCGGGACCACGTTGTAGGCGATCGGCCGCTGGTAGACCTTCGGCTCCGGGAACTCCACCGCGTCGCCGTCGAAGGTCAGCTGGTCGGCGGCCTCGGAGACGGCGCAGGCCTGGCCCTTGAGCTCGGCGACGCCCGCCAGGCCCGATCCGGACACGGCCTGGTAGGTGGTGGCGACCATGGCGGTCAGACCGGCCTCGTCGTGCAGGGGACGCAGCACCGGCATCGCGGCCATGGTGGTGCAGTTCGGGTTCGCGATGATGCCCTTGGGGCGGTTCGCGATCGCGTGCGGGTTGACCTCGGAGACGACGAGGGGCACCTCGGGGTCCCCGCGCCAGGCGGAGGAGTTGTCGATCACCACGGCGCCCTGCGAGGCGACCTTCTCGGCGAGGGCCCGGGAGGTGGAGCCTCCGGCGGAGAAGAGCACGATGTCCAGGCCGGAGTAGTCGGCCGTGGAGGCGTCCTCGATGGTGATCTCGCGGCCCTCCCACTCGATGGTCGAGCCGGCCGAACGGGCCGAGGCGAACAGCCGCAGCTCCTCCACCGGGAACTTCCGCTCGGCGAGGATGCCGCGCATGACTCCGCCGACCTGTCCGGTGGCTCCGACGATTCCGACCCTCACGGTGACTCCCTTTGATCCGTACGACGCGGGCGCGCGTGTAGCCATCATGCGTTCGACCCCACGAGCCTTGTCCAATCCATTGTCCGAGGAGCGGACGGCATCCGGGCGCCGCCGCGTATATCCGGGTGTACCGGCATGCGGAAACGCGGGAGGGGCGGGTGCCCAGGCACCCGCCCCTCCGTCACGCGGTCATACGGTCACGCTGTCATACGGTCGCTCCGTTACGGGAGGACCTTGTCGATCTGCACGCTGCCGGTGCCGGCGGCGGTGCCGCGGGCGTTGAGCAGCTTGATCTCGCCGAAGAGCTGGCGGCCCTCCGGGGCGGCCCCGCTGACCAGTACGTTCGCGGAGACGGGCGCCGAGGCACCGTTGGCGATGTTGACCGCGGCGGCCTCGTCGACCTGGACGGTGCCCAGGGCGGCCGAGTAGTAGACGTCGCGGTAGTCGTACGTGGTGGAGCCGGACGGCACCGAGTACCCGGTCACCTCGATGGTGTAGGTGCCCGCGGCCGGGTTGGCCAGGCTGACGGCCTCCTCGGCGCTGCCGCCGGCGGAGATGCCGACCTGGACGCCGTCCTTGAAGACGGCGAGGTCGAGGTCGGCCGCCGTGTCGGAGGTGTTGCCGATCTTGACGTCCAGGCGGGAGACGCCGGCACCGATGGTGACGGTGGACGTCTGCTTCTCACCGTTGGCGATGGTCGGCTTCGTGACGTTCGCGGAGCCGAGCTCGCCGCCCTGGAGCTTGCCGCCGGTGATGGCGGCGGCGTTGTTGGTGACGGTCCACTGGACCGGCGCCGGGGTGCCCTGCTTGACCTCGGGCAGGACCTTGACCGCGGGGTCGAAGGAAGCGCCGAGCAGCGAGACGTCGAGCTTGTACGGGTTGTCGAGCAGCGGCGAGGTACGGCGCGACTCGACCTCGATCTCCCAGACGCCCGCCTGCGGGTTCGGGTAGGAGCGCAGGTCGGGGCGGCACTTGTTCGCCGGGTTGTCGTAGTTCGGGTAGCACTGGGTCGTCGCGCTGTCCTCGACGCCCACGCCGTACGGGTGGATCGAGATGAAGCGCGTCTGGCTGCCCGCCGCGAGCCCGCCGAGGGCGACCTCAAGGCTCTTGGCGCCCTGCGGGACGGTCACGAAGTACGACTTGTTGCTGTTGCGCTGCACGGACGAGGTGTCCGAGTAGCTGAACGAGGGCTTCGCCAGCGGGGTGGAGACGACGACCGTGGAGAGGATCATCTTGTCGATGCCCTCGGTGAACGGGTCGTCGAGCTGGAGGATGCCGCTGTGCACACCGGCGGTCTTGGCCTTGGCCTCGACCTTGATGGTGACCGGCTTGTTCAGGGGCAGCATGACGTAGTCGTCGCCGAGGACCTTGAACGTACCGTCGTTGTTGCGCCAGCTGAGCTTGTGCGGGGCGCCGTACTTGGAACCCGTGGTGCGGGTCACGACGACGTCGTAGACCTTCTTCTGGCCGACCTGCAGGCCGCTCTCACGGTCGTAGACGCCGGTGCCGAAGCCCGGGGTCTTCAGGAACTGGTCGAGCGCGGTGTCGACCGGAGCCTTGACGGTGAACTCGTTGGCCTTCGCGCCGCGCCGGATGGACTCCCACGCGCCGGGGATGTTGATCAGGCCCGAGCCCTGGGCGTGCGCCGGGACGTCGTCGATCTTCTTCGCGCTGCTGGTGAGCGCGACGCGCAGGTTCGCCGGGGTGAGGGCGATGTGCTGCTGCTTCGCGGCCGAGATCAGCAGGGCGGTGGCGCCCGTCGCCTGCGGCGAGGACATCGAGGTGCCCTGGAGCATGGAGTAGCCGGCCGGCAGGGTGTAGCCGGCCTCCTTCACCGGAGAGCCGGGCAGCCAGGTCTGGGTGGTGTTGATGGACGCACCCGGGGCGGTGATGGTCGGCGTGAAGCCGCCGTCCTCACGCGGACCGCGCGAGGAGAACGGGAACATGTTGTACTTCTTCGTCACGCCGGAGCCGTAGTTGGCGGCCCAGGTGTCCTTGGAGACCGCCGCGCCCACGGAGATGACCTTGTCGGCCAGGCCGGGGTCGCCGATGGTGTTGATGCCGGGGCCCTCGTTGCCCGCCGAGATGACGAGCTGGACGCCGTAGGTGTCGATGAGGTTCTTGTACAGTTCGGAGCGCGCGTTGTTGCCGTCGTTCAGCGCGGGCAGGCCGCCGATGGACATGTTGACGATGTCCACGTGGCGGTTGACGACGAGGTCGATCATGCCCTCGGTCAGCGCGATGTTGGTGCAGCCGCCGGACCAGGAGCAGGCGCGCGAGGAGACGATCTTCGCGCCGGGCGCCTCGCCGTTCATCGCGCCGCCGAACAGGCCGTTCGCGGAGGTGATGCCCGCGACGTGGGTGCCGTGCTCGGACTCGATGATGCCGATGTTGACGAAGTCGGCCTTCTTGCCGATCCAGTCCCCGCCGTAGGGGTCCATCGGGACGTCCTTGCGGATCTCGATGGTGAACGGGATCCGCTCCACCACCTCGGTCGCGGGGTTGTCCGTCCCGAAGTAGCCGATCTGGAAACCGTCCTTGTACGGCTTCATCGGCTCGTTGTTGGTGAAGTCGCCGTCCTGGTCGGTGTCGACGCGGACGGTGCCGGCCACCGGGTCGTACAGCATGCCGAACTTGTCGGTGGTGTCGCCGTCGCGGTTGACGTCACCCTTCATGTCACCGGTGGCGGTGATCGACTCGCTGAAACGGCTCCACTGGTACGAGCCCTCGGGGGCCTTCCAGCTCTGGCCGCCCGCGGTGAAGGTGCCGCCGGTGGCGGTGACCGGGGTGATCTGCGGACGCCAGGTCGCGTCGCTGTCCGCGATCGGGTCGGTCGCGGTGACCCAGTCGACGATCTTGCGCTCGCCGGTGCTGGTCTTCTGGAGCGCCGGGTGGCCGAGGTCGACGCCCGAGTCCAGGATGCCGATGGTCACGCCGCGGCCGTCGGCCGTCGGGTTCTTCTTGAGGAAGTCCAGCGAACCGGTCTCGAAGGACGGGTTGTACGGGTTCTTCGCCGGGGTGTTCTTGTCCGGGCCGGGGTAGGCCCCGGGGGCGGGCTTGGCGGCCGCGCCGGACTCCTTGCCCGCGTCCGGACGGGGGTCCGGAAGCTGGATCTCCTGGCGCAGGTCGATGCCGTGCACGGAGTCCAGCTTGGCCGCCGACTTCAGCGCGGCGTCGGCCTTGTCGATCGGCAGGGTGGCGCGCACGTAACCGAGGTCGTCGTACGTCTTGCCCACCGAGGCGCCCTTGACGGCGTCGAGCTGCTTGGCCACCTGCTGGGTCTGTCCAGGGGCGGTCGCGACCATGACGGTGACGTTCTGGTCACCCTTGTCCTTGGCCTTCTGCAGCAGTTCGGCGTCGACCGAGCCGAGCTTCTGGTCAGCCGACTTGACCGCCGGGTTGGCCGTGGGGGCATCGGTGCCGGTCGCCGCGAAGACGGGCATGGCGCCGGTGGCCACGAGGGCGGCCACCAGGCCGGCCGCGGCCGCGACGCGCACGGCGCGCCGGGTCACGGGTATAGAGCTGGGGGAGTCGAGGGTCATCAGCATCCCTGGCTAAGTGAAAGATACGGTCCGGATTTCGGTGCCGGATGACCGGTCAGCCTCGCGTAAGTGACAGCCCTTTGGGGAGAGTTGTCACTGACCGATACATGACATGGCGGACTCCCGCCAGCTCACGGGATGCGCCACAGAGTCCGTACCGGGGCAGAGCGGTACGAACCTTCGGGCTAAAAGATCGACTTATCGATTTCCCGACCATCCGTCAAGGCCGGAGTACGCCCCTGCCCGGGATCGGGTGTGACAACTTCGAGGTGGTCAGCGCTCGCGCGTGCGCGCGTAGTGCCGTGATGCCTTCGCCCGGTTTCCGCAGGCGGCCATCGAGCACCAGCGTCGGGTGCCGTTGCGCGAGATGTCGTGGAAGTGCAGGACGCACGTCTCGGAGGCGCACTTGCGGATCCGGTCGGGGTCGGAGGTCAGCAGCTCCAGGTAGTCGCGGGCGGCCGTCCAGGCGGGGCCCCACGAGGGGTCGTCGAACTCGGAGCGCTCGCCGGCCCCCTCCGCGGTCAGGGTGATCCGGATCCGGCCGTGTTCCAGGACGGCGTCGATCAGCGAGCGGGCGCTCGCGTCGGCCGGGTCCGCGACCGCGCGGGCCAGCGCCTCGCGGGCGGTCAGCAGGTGCACCAGGGTGGCCGCGTCCGCGCGGAAGCGGCCGGCCAGCCCGGCGCTCTCCAGCCAGATCGCGAGTCCCTCGACGCGGGTGAGCCCGAAGGCCCCGCCGAAGAGGTCGGTGAGCTCGCCCTCGTGCATCCAGCGCGTGTTGATCAGGTCCAGGGCCACCGGTTCGCCGGTCAGGGGGCGGGGATCCGTCGCCGGTGTCGCCATCTCTAGATCCTCCTGGTTCCGGTCTTACTAACCCCCTAAGCGTACGGGAGCGGTTGACGCCCGCGGCTCTAACCGTTAACTTAGTTTTAGAAGGTTAGAGAGCGCCCCGCGAGGGGCCTTCCGAAAGGACCAGCCATGACGGCTCCTGTCATCAGCAAGCTGCGCACCGGCCACGTGGGCCTGAACGTCACCGACCTCGCCCGTTCGCTCGCCTTCTACCAGGGCGCCCTGGGCTTCGAGGTGCTCGGCGAGGGCAAGGAGGAGGGCCGCCGCTTCGCCTTCCTCGGCCAGGACGGCGAGCTCGTCCTCACGCTGTGGCAGCAGGCCGAGAGCGGTTACGCGGCCGCCGCGGCCGGACTGCACCACCTCGCGCTGTCGGCGGACGGCATCGAGGAGGTCCGGGCGTACGAGGAGCGGCTGCGCGGCCTGGGCGTCGAGTTCGCGTACGAGGGGGTCGTCCCCCACGGCGAGGGTGCGTCCTCCGGCGGGATCTTCTTCCACGACCCCGACGGGACCCGCCTGGAGATCTCCGTGCCGAGCGGCGCCGAAGGCGCCGAGGCTCCCACCACAGGGGCCCCGACCTGCGGGTTCTTCTAATGCCCGAGTACCACTGGGGCTCGCTGGCCGTACAGGACCGGGTGGGCGTCCGCGAGGTCGCGGCCCATGTGGGCCGCTCGGTCGCACCGCGGATCAAGGAGGTCGCCGCGGCCTTCCTGACGCAGCAGCCGCACCTGGTCGTCGGCGCCGCCGACGCGCACGGGCGGCTGTGGAGCTCGATGCTGACCGGCGCCCCCGGCTTCGTACGGGCCACCGCGCCGGACCGGATCGCGGTCGCCGGCGGAGTCCCGGAGGGCGATCCGCTCGCCGGGGCGCTGGCCACGGGCGGCACCCGGGTCGGGACGATCTCCCTCGACCCGCGCACCCGGCGCCGGATGCGGCTCAACGGACCCCTGGAGGTGACTCCGGGCGGCTTCGCGCTGTCGGTCGAGCAGGTCTTCGCGAACTGCCCCAAGTACCTCCAGAAGCGGCAGCCCGTCCAGCTCGCCGCCGAAGGAGCCGGTGTCGTGTGGCGCGGGGACGCGCTCACCCCCGACCAGGAGCGGGCCGTCCGCGCCGCCGACACCTTCTTCGTCGCCACCACCGCCGAGGCGGACGGGGCCGACGCGAGTCACCGGGGTGGGCTGCCGGGGTTCGTGGAGGTCCTGTCGCCGACCGAGCTGGCCTGGCCGGACTATCCCGGGAACGCGATGTTCCTGACGCTGGGGAACCTGCTGACGGACGAGCGGGCCGGGCTGCTGTTCCCGGACTGGGAGGGCGGGGGGCTGCTCCAGCTCAGCGGGCGGGCCGAGACGGAGTTCGGGCCGGGCGGGTCCCGCAGGGTCCGGTTCCGGGTCGAAGCGGTGGTGGAGAGCGTGCACCCGGGGCGGCTGCGGTGGAGCACCCCGGAGTACTCGCCCGCGAATCCGGCGCTGCCCTAGCCGGCGCCGCCGGCTCTGCTCGGGCCGGCGCCGCCTCACCGGGGGAGTACGACGAGGTAGGCGGCGGGCTCGCGGTCGCCGGACGCCGTCAGGGCGGTCCGGACGACCGCCGCCTGCTGCTCGGGCCAGTCGCGGAGCTTGCGCGGGGTGATGTGCAGGACGGTCACCCCGCACCGCTCCAGCGTCTCCCGCTTGCGGACCGACTCCGACCACTGCTCGTCCTCGCCCTGGCGCGGAGCCCGGGTGTCGATCTCCAGGGCGACCGCCTGCTCGGGCCAGTACGCGTCGACCCCGCCGAGGTGCGGGCCGCCGGGCAGGCGCAGATCCACGTTCCAGACCGGCTCGGGGAGCTCGAAGCCGCGTACGAGCTGGTACAGCCGGTCCTCGGCGATGGCCCGCCCTTCCGCGAGCAGCGATTCGACGGCGTCGACCACGTGCGGCCGGTTCAGCAGCCGGGCCACCGTCAGTTCCCGCACCACGGCGGCCGGTTCGCAGTGCCCGCCGCGGACGGCTTCGCTGAGCAGGCGGCGGACCGTGCCGGCGTCGGAGAGCTGGGCGACGGCGTCGGCGACGGCGCGGGCCACGGGGGCGACGGGGAGGCCGGTGACCTCCATCGGCCGGGGCGGGGTGTGCGACCGGACGATGCGGACCTGACCGGCGGACCGCAGCCGGCGGGTGTTCGGCACGAGGACGTCGATGTGCGGGAGCCCGGCCAGGGCGGGGGCGGCGGAGAACCGGTACAGCGCGAGGGCGGCGAGCCCGGTGACCATGACCTCGTCGCCGCGGCGGCCCGCGTAGAGGAGCGCCGCGTGCAGCCGCTCCTCGCTGGTCGCGGGGCCGGAGTGGAGGAGGAACACCCCGGGCAGGATCTGCTGCCAGTCGCGGTCGGCGGCGTCGGAGGCGGAGACGCCGTGCTCGCGGAGCTGGGCCAGCGAGAGCACGCGGGGGCGGCTGCCGGTGAGGTGGGCGAGGGGGAGGGGTGCGTTGTGGTTCATGACGCGGTGATTCCCTCAGGCCATGGCCTTGCTAACCCCTGTTACACATCCGTCGGCAAATCGGGACAAGACGGGGCTAAAGTACGGACGTTCGACTGCCGATGGGATGCGCCGGTGCGGCCCGGTTTCGGGGGGGGGGGGGGCCGCCCCCCCCCCCCCCACCCCCCCCCGGGCGGCCCGGGGCCGCCCGCCGGCCGGGGGGTGGGAGCGACAGCGGCTGCCACCCCACC
>NZ_JBHYVM010000054.1:11584-39513 GCF_042750105.1 Streptomyces sp. NPDC059443
GCCCCAGACCCCGCGCCTCAAACGCCGGCGGGGCTGGATTTTCCAGCCCGTCCGGCGTTTGAGGACGCCCCGCAGGGCTAGCCCGCCGCTGCGTCGCAGGCCTGGCCGCGCAGCGCACGGGCCAGGTCGTCGCGGGACTCCAGGACCAGACGGCGTAGCGCCGGCGGGGCCGACTCGTGCGCCGACAGCCACGCGTCAGTGGCGTCCAGGGTCTCCCGGGAGTCCTGGAGGGACGGGTACAGCCCCCTCACCACGTCCATGGCGATCTGGATCGAACGGTCGGACCAGATCCCCGCGATGGCGGCGAAGTAGCGCTCCGTGTACGGCGCGAGCAACGACCGCTGCGAAGGCTGCTGCATCCCCGCGATCGTCGCCTCGACCAGCGCGTTCGACAGCGCGTCCGACTCCACGACGGCCGCCCACGCCTGGTCCTTGACCGCCGCCGAAGGCCGCGCGGCCAGGCAGCGCACCTGGTGCCGCTTGCCCGAAGCCGTGTCGTCCCGGGCCAGTTCGGCGGTCAGGACGCTCTCGTCCACCGCCCCGTGCTCGGCCAGCGGCAGCAGGAAGTCCCAGCGCAGCTCCTGGTCCACCTCCAGCCCGTCGATCCGCGCCGAGCCCTCCAGCAGACCCAGCAGCAGCTGGAAGTCGCCCTCGGTCGCCGCGCCCGCCGCGAAGAACCGGGCCCACGTCAGCTGGTGCTCCGACCCGGGCTCCGCGAACCGCAGCTCCTGCAGCGCGCACGCGGCCAGCACCCGGCCGCCCTGCTCCCGCCACTCGGGAGCCGCGTAGCGGGTGACCGCCGTCAGCGCCTGGGAGTGCAGCATCTGGAGCACGCCGACGTCGGTCTCCCGGCCCGCGTGGGCCACTACGAGCGAGACGAAGTCGCGGGCCGGCATCAGCGCGTCACGGGTCAGGTTCCACAGCGCCGACCAGCACAGCGCGCGGGTCAGCGGGTCCGCCACCGAGCCCAGGTGGGAGCGGAGCGTGGCCAGCGAGTCCGCGTCGAAGCGGATCTTGCAGTAGGTGAGGTCGTCGTCGTTGACGAGGACCAGCGCGGGCCGCTCCTGGCCCGCCAGTTCGGACACCACCGTCCGGGCGCCGGCCACGTCCGCCTCGGCCCGCGCGTAGCGGACCAGGCCGCCGTCCGCCTCCAGCCGGTACAGGCCCACCGCGACCCGGTGGGGGCGCAGCTCGGCGCCGTCCTGGAGCACCGCCAGCTCGGTCACCCGGCCGCCCGCGTCGCAGGTCACCACCGGGGTCAGCGCGTTCACGCCGGCCGTCTGCAGCCAGGCCCGCGACCATTCGGCCATGTCCCGGCCGGAGACCTCCGCGAGCACCGACAGCAGGTCGTCGAGCGTGGTGTTCCCGTACGCGTTGGCCTTGAAGTAGCGCCGCGCGCCTTCGAGGAAGGCGTCCCGGCCCACGTAGGCCACGAGCTGCTTGAGCACCGCCGCGCCCTTGGCGTAGGTGATGCCGTCGAAGTTCAGCTTGGCGGCCTCCAGGTCACGGATGTCGGCCGTGATCGGGTGCGTGGACGGCAGCTGGTCGGCCCGGTAGGCCCACGCCTTGCGGCTGTTGGCGAAGGTGACCCAGGCCTGGTCGAAGCGGGTGGCCTCGACCAGCCCGAAGGAGCCCATGAAGTCCGCGAAGGACTCCTTCAGCCACAGGTCGTCCCACCACTTCATGGTGACCAGGTCGCCGAACCACATGTGCGCCATCTCGTGCAGGATGACGTTCGCGCGCCGCTCGTACGAGGCCTGCGTGACCTTCCCGCGGAAGATGTACTCCTCGCGGAAGGTCACCATCCCCGGGTTCTCCATCGCGCCCAGGTTGTACTCCGGCACGAACGCCTGGTCGTACTTCCCGAAGGGGTACGGGTAGTCGAAGATCTCGTGGAAGAGGTCGAAGCCCTGCTTCGTGACGAGGAACACGTCGTCCGCGTCGAAGTGCTTGGCCAGCCCCTTGCGGCACATCGCACCGAGCGGGATCGTCAGGTCCCCGCGCGTGTAGGTGTCCGTCACGTAGTGGTACGGGCCCGCCACCACGCAGGTGATGTACGTGGAGATCGGCGCGGTCTCGGCGAAGCGCCGGGTCTGCCCCTCGCGGGACTCCTCGGCGCCGTTGCTCCAGACCTGCCAGCCCTCGGGCGCGGTCACCTCGAAGCGGTACGGGGCCTTCAGGTCGGGCTGCTCGAAGTTCGCGTACACCCGCCGGGCGTCGGCCGGCTCGTACTGGGTGTAGAGGTAGACCTCGCCGTCCTCCGGGTCGACGAAGCGGTGCATGCCCTCGCCGGTACGGCTGAACGCGCAGTTCGCGTCCACGGTCAGGACGTTCTCGGAGGCCAGCTGGTCCAGGGCGATCCGGGCCCCGTCGAAGACCTCGGCCGGGTCCAGCTCGCGCCCGTTGAGGGTCACGGCGTTGACCGAGGGTGCGATCAGGTCCGCGAAGGTGGCGGCTCCCGGGGTGGCGGCGCGGAAGCGGACGGTGGTCACCGAGCGGAACGTCCGGGGCCCGTCGGCCGGTTCGGCCTCGTCCACCGCGGACCTCAGATCGAGGACCACCTCGTACCCGTCGACGGACAGCAGCTCGGCCCGCTCGCGGGCCTCGTCACGGGACAGATTCTCTCCGGGCACGTGCACTCCTTCGTGCGTGATCGCGATACCTGACCGAATCCTCCCACGGGGAATGGGCGTGCGGTCGGGGCGGTTGGGCAGGGAGGAACGTTCCGATATGAGGAGAGACATGGCTGACACCCAGGTGCGAGAGAAGACCCCTGTCGACTTCTGGTTCGACCCGCTCTGCCCCTGGGCCTGGATGACCTCCCGCTGGATGCTGGAGGTCGAGAAGGTCCGCGACGTCGAGGTCCGCTGGCACGTGATGAGCCTCGCCGTCCTGAACGAGAACAAGCTCGACGAACTGCCCGAGCGCTACCGCGAGCTGCTCGGCCCCAAGGGCTGGGCCCCCGTGCGCGTGGTCGTCGCCGCCCAGCAGAAGTTCGGCGACGAGATCACCGGCAAGCTCTACACGGCGCTCGGCACCCGTTTCCACAACGAGGCCCAGGGCCCGACCCGCGAGGCGATCGCGGCGGCCCTGGACGAGGTGGGCCTGCCCGCCGAGCTGATCCACTACGCCGACTCCGACGAGTACGACGAGGTCCTGCGCGACTCCCACAACGACGGCATCGAGCGGGTCGGCCAGGAGGTCGGCACCCCGGTCATCTCGGTGCCCGGCGCCGACGGCGAGGACGTGGCCTTCTTCGGCCCGGTCGTCACCCCGGCCCCGCGCGGCGACGCCGCCGCCCGCCTCTGGGACGGCACCCTGCTCGTCGCCTCCACCCCCGGCTTCTACGAGATCAAGCGCACCCGCACCCAGGGCCCCATCTTCGACTAGCAGAGGTCCGGTTCCTCCCTTAACGTCCCCTTATGGGGACCAGCCCGGCACAGGAGGAACCGCTCGGCCGCGGTGGCGGTCGGGCGGAGCCCGCGATACCGAACGACAACGCCGCGCACGGCAGCCTGCCCGCACGCCCCCGAGATCGGGTGCTGCGGGCAGCTTGCGTCGCGGTGCCCCCGCTGTGGACGGCGCTCGGGGTCCGGCACGCCGCCGGTGCCCTGCGCCACTACCTCCGGGGCACGGGCCGCCCGTACCGGGTCGACGCGCGGGCGCTGCTCGCGGTGCCCGTCGTACGGGCCGAGGTGGACGACCGGCTCGCCGAGTGGCGGGCGGCCGCCGGGGCGCTGGGCGAGCCGGGCGCGTACGCGGCGGACAGCGGCTGGCGCGGGGTGCTGATCGGCCGGCGGGCCGGCGCGGGCGGCAGTGCGGACTGGTGGCTGGCGCTGCGCGGGGCCCAGTACCGGATCAGCGGCACGGTACGGGTCCACGAGGACGGGTCCGTGGTGAGCGACTACCGGTTCCAGGTGCACAAGAGCTGGAACTTCGACCGCGGGGAATCGGAGTTCGGCATCCCCTTCACCCCGTTCGCGCGGCTGCACGAGACGGGGCTGGCCCGGGAGTTCACGGCGGTCGGCGAGGTGGACGGCCTGGTGGACAGCGCAGAAGGCCCCCGCGAGTCACGTCCTCGCGAGGGCCTTCTGGTGGACACGCCCGCGAGTGAAGGTTGAGAAGACGATCACGAGTCGGGCGGGCTTTCGGGGGTGCGATCAGCCCTTGGCGGGGATCAGCAGCGGGGTGTTCGCCTTGGCGTCGGTGTAGCGCTTGGCCACGTCCTGCCAGTTGACGACGTTCCACATGGCCTCGATGAAGTCCACCTTCTGGTTCTTGTACTGAAGGTAGAAGGCGTGCTCCCAGGCGTCGAAGACCAGGACCGGAGTGCTGGCGACACCGATGTTGCCCTGGTGGTCGTAGACCTGCTCGACGACCAGGCGCCCGCTGACGGGCTCATACGCGAGCACGCCCCAGCCGGAGCCCTGCGTCGCGGAGGACGCGAAGGTCAGCTGCTTCTTGAACTTCGCGAAGGAGCCGAAGGACTCGGTGATCGCGTCGGCCAGTTCGCCGAGGCCGTCTGCCGCGGTCGGCTCGCCGCCGCCCTCGCCGGTCTTCGGGCTGGCCATGTTGTGCCAGTAGATGCTGTGGAGGATGTGGCCGGAGAGGTGGAACGCGAGGTTCTTCTCCAGGCCGTTCAGCGCGCCCCAGTTCTCCTTGTCGCGCGCCTCCGCCAGCTGCTCCAGCGTGTTGTTGGCGCCCGCGACGTAGGCCGCGTGGTGCTTGTCGTGGTGCAGCTCGATGATCTCCGGGTTGATCACCGGCTCAAGAGCCGCGTAGTCGTACGGAAGTTCAGGAAGCGTGTAGATGGCCATGCGTGTGATCCGGTCCCCTCGGCGTGCCAACTGCTTATTGCAATCAATGCGCAACTGCACGCTAGCAGTATCTATTCCACCTCACGTGTAAGGGGTGCCTGCGCAAGACGAAGGCGCGCCCCATGCCGTCGCACGGGGCGCGCCTCGGGGTTCCGTGCGGGTCAGGCCCTGGCGGCCGCCGCCCGGCGCTGCACGGCGTAGCCGGTGGCCGCCAGTGCGGCCGTCAGGCCGCCGGTGAAGATCAGCTGGATCCGGGTGTCGTCGTCCATGGCCATCAGGACCAGGACGGCGACGACCCCGGCCAGCGCGACCCACGTCAGGTACGGGAAGCCCCACATCTTCACGACCAGCTTCTCGGGGGCCTCGCGCTCCAGCCTGCGCCGCAGCACGAACTGCGAGACGGCGATGAAGCCCCAGACGACGAGGATGACGCCGCCGACCATGTTCAGCAGCCAGGCGAACAGGGTGTCCGGGTACCAGTACGACAGCAGCACGGTGACGAAGCCGAAGCCGGAGGAGGCGAGCACCGCGCGGCGCGGCACCCGGCCGGTGACCTTGCCCAGCGCCTTGGGGCCCTGGCCCCGGGAGACGAGGGAGTGGGCCATGCGCGAGGAGCCGTAGATGTTGGCGTTCATCGCGGACAGCAGGGCGATCAGGATGACCACGTTCATGACCTGGCCGGCGTGCGGGATGCCGAGGTGGTTCAGGGTGGCCGCGTACGGGCCTTCGGCGGTCACGGACGGGTCGTTCCACGGCAGCAGCGTGACGATGACCAGCATCGAGCCGACGTAGACGATCGCGATCCGCCACATGGTGCTCTTCACGGCCCTGGCGACGCCCTTGACCGGGTCGTCGGACTCGGCGGCCGCGATGGTCACCGTCTCCAGTCCGCCGTACGCGACGACGGAGGCGAGCAGGCCGACCATCAGTCCGTCCACGCCGTTGGGCAGGAAGCCTCCGTCGTGGAGCAGGTTGGCGGAGCCGGGGGAGCCGGTGCCGGGCAGTACGCCCAGGACGGCCAGGACGCCGAGGCCCAGGAAGAGCGCGATCGCACCGATCTTGAGGGCGGCGAACCAGAACTCGAACTCGCCGAAGTTCGAGACGGCGGCCAGGTTGGAGCTGCAGAACATCGCCATGAAGATCAGCACCCACATCCACGAGGGGGTGCCCGGCAGCCAGTTCGTCATGATGTGCGCCGCGCCGATGGCCTCGACGGCCACGCCCACGCACAGCAGCGTCCAGAACATCCACCCGGCGGTGAATCCGGCCCACGGGCCGATGGCCCGGTCGGCGTGGACCGAGAAGGAGCCGGAGGCGGGGTTGGCCGCGGACATCTCGCCGAGCATCCGCATCACGAACATCACGAGCAGGCCGGACGCGGCGTACGCGAGCACGATCGAGGGGCCGGCGGCCGCGATGCCGGCGCCGGAGCCCACGAAGAGGCCGGCGCCGATCACGCCGCCGAGGGCGATCATCGAGAGGTGGCGCTGCTTGAGCCCGTTGCCGAGCGGCGAGGATCCGCCGGATTCAGTGGGTCCGGTGGGTCCGGCGGATCCGGTGTCGGGCGGGGTCAGGGTGCTCTGGCTCATGGAAGTGGTGCCTGTCCGGTGTGCGGGTGGACGGGATGAGGTGTCCCAGTCTGCCCACTGTCCGGTTATCGGACATTCGGTGTCCAAGATCCGGACATCCGTCCCGCGAAAGCGGCCGGAGTCAGGGCCGCTCGGCCCGGATCTCCCGGATCCACGCCACCAGCAGCACCACGGCCGCCGCCCCCGAGGACCACAGCAGCTGCGGCCGCGCCGAATCGTCGAACAGCATCAGGACCAGCACCGCGGCCATCCCGACCAGCGCCGCCCACGTCGCGTACGGGAAGAACCACATCGGCAGCGTCAGTCGCTCCGGCATGTCCCGCTGGATCTTCCCCCGCAGCCTCAGCTGCGAGACCGCGATCAGCGTCCACACGAAGAGCAGCACCGCGCCCACCGCGTTGAGCATGTAGAGGAAGATCGTGTCCGGCCACAGCAGGTTCAGCACCACCGAGACGAACCCGAAGGCCACCGAGGCGAAGACCGCCCTGCGGGGCACCCCGCCGGGGGAGACCTTCAGCAGGGCCTTGGGCGCCTCGCCCCGCTCCGCCAGGGAGAACACCATGCGCGAGGACCCGTACAGGTTGGCGTTGAGCGCGGACAGCAGCGCCACGAAGATCACGATGTCCATGATCTGACCGGCGTGCGGGATGCCGATGGAGTCCAGGACCGCCACGTACGGGCTCTCGCCCGGCTTCAGCGAGTCCCACGGCAGCAGGGTCACGATGACCAGCATCGAGCCGACGTAGAAGAAGAGGATGCGCCACACGGCGCTGCGCACCGCGCGGGACACGGACTTGGCCGGGTCGTCCGACTCGGCCGCCGCGATGGTGACGACCTCCAGGCCGCCGAAGGCGAAGACGACGGCCAGCATGCCGGCCACCACCCCGCTCGCGCCGTTCGGGAAGAACCCGCCCTGGCCGGTCAGGTTGGCCATGCCGACCGGGGCAGTGTCCGGGAGCATGCCGAAGACCGCGAGGGTGCCCAGGATCAGGAACAGCACGATCGCGCCGACCTTGAGGGCGGCGAACCAGAACTCGAACTCGCCGAAGTTCCGCACGGCGGCCAGGTTGCTGACGGTGAAGACCACCATGAACAGGAGCACCCAGACCCACTGGTCCACCGAGGGTAGCCAGCCGTTCGCGATCTTCGCCGCGCCGGTCGCCTCCACCGCCAGCACCACGACCAGCAGGAACCAGTACAGCCAGCCCGCCGAGAAACCGGCCCAGCGGCCGAGCGCCTTCTCCGCGTACACCGAGAACGAGCCGGAGGCGGGCATCGCCGCCGACATCTCGCCGAGCGCCCGCATCACCAGCATCGCGAGGACGCCCGCGAGCAGGTACGAGCAGATGATCGCGGGACCGGCGATGGTGATGCCCGCGCCGGAGCCGACGAACAGCCCGGCGCCGATCACGCCGCCGAGGCCCAGCATGGTCAGGTGGCGCTGCTTGAGGCTGTGGCTCAGGGGCTCCGGTGGCAGATCGTCCACGGGATCGTCCACGGAGGAAGGCGGGTCGGGCAGGCGGTCGCGCATGAGGGGTGCTCGTACTCTCTGTGGCCTGGTGGCGGTGGGGGCCGCGAGGATTGGAGGGACCCCACAGTCTCCCCGCAGAGCGCCCATCCGCGCAAAACGGACGTCTGGTCGCTAGTGGGTCGTGATACGGATCACTTCAACTCGGGCGTCGAGCAGGGTCTTTGTGCACTCCCCACCAAAGCGGGGAGCGCGGGTTTGTCCCGGGCGACCCTGGGGCGGCGCCGGTCCCGGGACTAACGTCGGTGATCGTCCTTCTCACCACGACCCCCGCGGAGCCCCCGTCATGAGCACTGCTTCCGTCTCCTTCCGGCCCGGCGCCGTCCTCGCCGATCTGCTGCCCGCGAGCCGCGTCCGCGACATCGCGCTCGTCGCCGGCGGAGCCGCGCTCACCGGGCTGGCCGCGCAGATCGCCGTGCCCGTCCCCGGCTCCCCGGTCCCCGTCACCGGCCAGACCTTCGCTGCCCTCCTCGTCGGCACCGCCTTCGGCGCCCGCCGCGGCTTCCTCTCGCTGGCCCTGTACGCCCTCGTGGGCATGGCCGGCGTGCCGTGGTTCGCGGGCGGCACCTCCGGCGCGGGCGGGGCCTCCTTCGGCTACGTGCTCGGCATGCTGCTCGCCGCCACCGTCGTCGGCGCCCTCGCGCGGCGCGGCTCCGACCGCTCGGTCCTGCGCACCGCGGGCACGATGGTGCTGGGCTCCGCCGTCATCTACGCGGTCGGCGTGCCCTACCTCGCGCTGTCCACCGGGATGTCCTTCGGCGCGGCCGTCGCGGCCGGCCTGACCCCGTTCCTGATCGGCGACGCGCTCAAGGCCGCGCTGGCGATGGGGCTGCTGCCCGCCGCGTGGAAGCTCCTCGGCCGCGGCTGATCCCGCTCACGAAAGACGGCAGCCCCCGCCCCCGCGGGGGGGGGGGGTGTAGAGCCCACCCCCCCCCGGGCGATCGGCCGTCGTGGCGCCCGGAGGGCGGTCGGTGGGCTCCCGTCTTAACGTGGTCGGGAGCCCACCGCGAAGGGATCCGCCATGACCGAATCCGCCCAGGGCGGCAGCGCCGCCAAGCCGCCCGCCGACCGGGGCCGGACGACCATCGCCGACGGGGTGGTCGAGAAGATCGCCGGGCTGGCCGCCCGCGAGGTGGCCGGGGTCCACGCCATGGGCAGCGGCACGGGCCTCTCCCGTACCTTCGGCGCGGTCCGCGACCGCGTCCCCGGCGGCTCCAAGTCCGCCGTCAGCCGGGGCGTGAAGGCCGAGGTCGGCGAGGTGCAGACCGCACTCGATCTGGAGATCGTCGTGGACTACGGCGTGTCCATCCGGGACGTGGCCCGTGCCGTCCGTGAGAACGTCGTCTCGGCGGTGGAGCGGATGACGGGCCTGGAAGTCGTCGAGGTGAACATCGCGGTCAGCGACGTCAAGCTGCCCGACGAGGACGACGAGGAGCCGGAGTCCCGACTGCAGTAGAGGAGCCCGCATGAGCATGGCGGTCGTCGGCCTGATGGCCGGCATGGCACTGGGGTTCGCCGGGTACTTCGGTGGCTTCGGGGCCTTCCTGCTGGTGGCGGCGCTGGGCGCCATCGGCTTCGTCGTCGGCCGGTTCCTCGACGGGGACCTGGACCCCGGCGACCTCTTCCGGCCGCGCGAACGTGGCCGCCGAGACCGTGGCGGGGACCGATGAGCACGCCTGCGAAGTCCACGCCTCCGCGGCCCGCCCCGCCCCGGGTGGCCGCCGCCGATCGGGGGGCCACCCGTATCGCCGACCGGGTCGTGGCGAAGATCGCCGCCCAGGCCGCGCGGGAGGCGCTCACGCGCCCCGCGCCGGACGGATCCCCGCCGCACGCCGCCGTCACCGTGCACCACGACATCGCCCGGGTCCGCGTGACCCTGGACCTGGCCTACCCCTCCGACCTCGCCGCCCAGTGCGCGGCCGTACGCCGCCAGGTCGCCCTGCGCGTCGAGGAGTACACGCAGATGTCCGTACCCGAGGTGGACATCGGCATCGAGCACCTGCGCCCCACCCGGGCCCTGCCCGCCGCCGGGAGCGACCGGAGGGTGCGGTGAGCGCCCGCTTCCGTTCGTCCCGCCGGATCCCGGCCGCCGCCCTGGCCGCCACCGTGCTGGGGGTGGCGGGGCTGTTCCTCTACGACCTGGCCGCCGTACGGGCCCACCGGCCCGGGATGCGCTGGCGCCGGGAGCTCGTCCACCAGCTGGAGCGGCACACCCCGGCGGACCCGGGCGTCCTGATCGGCGGCGCGGTCCTCGCCGCGGCCGGGGCCGCGCTGCTGCTGTCCGCCGTCCTGCCGGGGCTCCGCGGGATCCTGCCGATGCGGTCCGGGGACCCGGAGGTCCGGGCCGGTCTGGAGCGCAAGGCCGCCGCGCAGGTGCTGCGGGACCGGGCGATGGAGGTGTCCGGGGTGCGGTCGGTACGGGTCGGCGTGGGCCGGACCCACGTGGGGGTCCGGGCGGTGTCGCACTTCCGCGAACTGGACGACGTACGGGCCGACCTGGACGCGGTGCTGGCCGTCGGGATCGGGGAACTGGGCCTGGCCCACGAGGTGCGGCCGAGGGTACGGGTGAACCGGCGGTGACCCTCGGCGCGGTGAACCGGGCGCTGCTCGCGCTGTTCGGCCTGACCCTGCTGGCGGCGGGGGTGGTGGTGCTGACCGGGTCCCGGCCGCTCGGGGGCCGCGAGGAGCCGCTGCTGGCCCGGGGGCCGCACCGCGGGCTGCCGCCCTGGTGGGCGGTGCTCGCCGGACTCGCCGTGTGCGTGCTGCTGGCGCTGTGGTGGCTCCTCTCCCAGCTGCGGCGGGCCCGCCCGGCGACGCTGCTCGTGGACACCGGGGACGGGGCGTTCGCGGTGCTGCGCGGGCGGGCGCTGGAGGAGGCCGTCGCGGCCGATGTCCGCGCCGCGGTGGACGGGGTGGCCGACTGCCGGGTCGTCCTGCGGGGGCGGCGCGGGGCCCCGGCCCTGCGGGTCCGGCTGGAACTGGAGCCGCACGCGGTGCCGGCCGACGCGCTGGCCGCGCTGGCGGGCCCGGTCCTGACCCGGGCCCGCACCTCGGCCGGGCTGTCCGGACTCTCGGCCGACGCCCGGCTCCGCGTCACCCCCAGACGGGCCCGGCGGGTGGCCTGATGCCGTGACCGGCGTCAGAAGCCGTGCCGGGAGCCGCCGTCCACCGGGAGCATGATGCCGGTCAGGTACGAGGCCGCCGGGGACAGCAGGAACGCCGCCGAGCGGCCGAACTCCTCCGGGGCGCCGTAGCGCCGCAGCGGGATCCGGGACTCGTTGCCGCTGCGCGCGGCGGCCGCGTCCCCGGACAGGGCGTCGAGCTCGCGGACCCGGTCGGTGTCGATGCGGGCGGGGAGCAGGCCGACCACGCGGATGCCGCGCGGACCCAGTTCCACCGAGAGGGACTTCGCGAAGCCGGCCAGGCCCGGACGCAGGCCGTTGGAGATGGTGAGGCCGGGGATCGGCTCGTGGACCGATCCCGACAGGACGAAGCCGATGACCCCGCCCTCGCCCAGCTCCGCGGCCGCCGCCCGCGCGAGGCGGACCGCACCGAGGAAGACCGACTCGAAGGCCGCCGTCCACTGCGCGTCGGTGTTGTCGGCCGCCGAACCCGGCGCCGGGCCGCCCACGCTGATGAGGATGCCGTCGAAACGGCCGAAGCGCTCCCGGGCGGTGGCGACGAGCCGGGCGGCGGCGTCCGGGTCGGAGTTGTCGGCGGCCACCCCGACCGCGTTCGGGCCCAGTGCCGCCGCGGCGGCCTCGGCGCGCCGTGCGTCGCGGCCGGTCAGCACCACCTTCGCGCCGTCGGCGGTCAGTTCGCGGGCGGAGGCGTAGCCGAGGCCCCTGGTGGCGCCGGTGACCACGTAGACACGGTCCTTCAGTCCAAGATCCATGCCCGATACGCTACGCCGTCGGTGACGCGGCCGGCTCCTGGTCCTGCTCCGCGGCCGCCTTCGCCGCGGCCTCCTCGCGGTCGCGCTTCTCGCGCCGTACGAGGATGATCCAGCCCGCCGGCACGCCGAGGGTGAAGAGCCACCACTGCACGGCGTAGGCCATGTGCGGCCCGATCGAGTCGTGATCGGGCTCGGCGACCACCTCGGGCCTGCCGTCCGCCGGGACGGGGGCGGTGAGTTCCAGGTATCCGCCGAGGACGGGCTTGCCGAGGTACTCGGCCTGCTGCGCGCTGTTGATCAGCATCACCTGGCGGTCCGGGAGGCCCTTGCGGTCCTTGATCCCGCTGCCGCCGCTGGTCTCGTCGGCCTTCAGCCGGCCGGTCACCGTCACCGCGCCCGCGGGCGCGGCGGGGACCGGCGGGTAGGCGCGCGGATCGTCGCCGCCCGGCACCCAGCCGCGGTTGACGAGGACCACCCTGCCGTCGTCCTGCACCAGCGGGGTCACGACCTGGAAGCCGACCTTGCCGTCGTTCGAGGTGCGCATCCGTACGACGACCTCGTGCGCGGAGTCGTACGTGCCGGTGGCGGTCACGGCCCGCCAGAAGTCGGCGCGCGGGACGGTATGGCCGGGGGAGGTGACCTCGCCCATCGGAACCGGCTCGTCGGTCAGGTTCTTCGCGATCAGCTCGTTCTGCGCGACCCGGTGCTCATGGCGGTGGAACTGCCAGAACCCCAGCTTGATCATCGTGGGGATGAGGACGAGGCCGATGAGGGTGAGGCACACCCACTGCCGGGTCAGCACAAAGCGGTACACGCCCACGACGGTACCCCCAGCGACGAGGACCCCGGAGGCCGGGTGGCCGTCCGGGGTCGTGAAGGGGAGGGAGCGGGTGCGGATCGGGGGTCAGACGCGGTCGGTGATGCCCACCTTCCCCTCCGCGCGGGCGCAGTGCCCTCCGCAGAACCACTGCCCCTCGACCTCGACGCCCTGCCCGATGATCTGGACCCGGCAGTGCTCACAGATGGGCGCCATGCGGTGAATGGCGCAGGAGAAGCAGTCGAAGACGTGCACAGCACCCTGTGCGTGGACTTCGAAGGACATGCCGTAATCGTTTCCGCAGACTTCGCAACGTGCCATGCGCCACAGGGTGGGACCGGACCGGCCGGACGGGAAAGCGGAAGCCGGGCGAGTCGCCCGACGGTCACCCGTCTGCCGCAGCCACGTCCCGCAGGAGCTGTGTGAAGGCCGCCTCGTCGACGACCGGCGTTCCGAAGGACTTCGCCTTGACCGTCTTGGAGGTCGCCGAGTCCGGGTCGTTCGTCACGAGCAGGCTGGTGAGCCGCGACACGCTCGTCGCGATGTGCAGCCCCGCTTCGACCGCGCGGTCCTCCAGCAGCTCCCGGTCCACCGAGGTGTCCCCGGAGAAGGCGATCCGCATGCCCTGCTTGAGCGGCGCGCCGTCCGCGTAGCGCCCCGGGTTGGGGTACGGGCACGGCGGCCGCTTGCGCGAGGCCCGCCAGCCGGAGCCCGTGTTCCCGCCGCCGGCCCCGTAGGAGGCCTGGTAGCCGACGCGCGGGGCGGCGGGGGAGTCCGACCACTCCGTCAGCGGACGGCATTCCAGCAGGGGCAGCCGTACGTTGTCCCGCGCGGCCGCGTGCAGGGACGGCCGGAAGGCCTCCGCGAGGACGCGGGCGTCGTCGAGCGCGTGGTGGGCGCGCTGCTGGACCACGCCGAAGTGCGCGGCGAGCGACTCCAGCTTGTGGTTGGGCAGCGGGAGGTTCAGCTCCTTGGACAGGGCGATGGTGCACAGCCGCTGACGGACCGGAGCGGTCGCGGCGGCCCGCGCGTACTCGCGGGCGATCATCTGCCAGTCGAAGATCGCGTTGTGCGCGACCAGCACCCGGTCGGCGAGCCGGCGGGCGAACTCCTCGGCGATGTCCTTGAACAGCGGGGCGTCCTGGAGCATGTCGCTGGTCAGGCCGTGGATCCACACCGGTCCGGGGTCCCTCAACGGGTTGACCAGCGTGTACCAGTGGTCCTCGACATTGCCCTGAGCGTCGAGCCGGTAGACGGCGGCGGAGATTATCCGGTCGTCGCGAGCGAGCCCGGTGGTCTCCACGTCGACGACCGCGTACCCCTGTGGGTAGGCGGTCGGCCACATCGTCTCTGCGGTCGTACGGTCGGCGAGCATGGTCACAGAGGATATCGGCCCGCACCGACACCCGTGTCCGCGATGCCTCCCTCGCGCATCACCGGCCCGCCTTCCCGGTGCTCAGCCCAGAGCCGCGACGAGGTCGCCCGCCGCGAGCTGTTCGAGCCCGCAGCCGTCAACCGGCCCCGGCAGCAGCCGGTACACCGACCCGCGTGCCCCGGTCGGCGCGACATCGCCCTGTACCAGCGCGAGGAACGCGGACCTCCCCGAGGCGGCGGCGCCGGCCAGGGCCTCGACATCCGTCGCGCACCTCACACCGTCCGGGTCGCGCAGCGCGACCAGCCGGGCCGCGAAGGCCGCCGTGTCCTCGTCCGCGCCCCGCCGGTAGGTCCACAGCTCGTCGGGGTCGCCCGACCGCGGGGTGCGCCGCAGCACGGCCACCTCCGGGCAGCGCGCGGCGGCGTGCCAGGCCGCCAGCTCCCACAGGGTGGTGCGGCCGGTGGCGAAGTACTGGAACAGGTCCCGCCCGATGCGGGCCAGGTCCTCCTGGTGCGCCCACACACTGTGGTAGCCCTCGTCGTCCGGCAGGTGCACGTCGGTCCACAGGAAACCGCGCCTCTCCAGGTCGACGAGCAGCGGCACGTGGATCCGGGAGTTCCCGACCAGGTCGTAGCGCTGGCGCACGGTCCTCGGGTCGTAGCGCGAGGTGCGCCCGGAGCGGCCGGGCAGGGCCATGAACCCGGCGAAGGCGTCGGGGAGCAGCTCGAACGGGATGTTGTTGAAGGCGAAGACCACGGGCATGGCGAAGCGGACGCCGGTGCCGGCGAGCCGGTCCAGGTCGAGGTCCACGTACTCGCTCGCCCCGTTCGGCGCGGGCGCGGAGGTGAGGTCGCCGGAGTGGACGACGGCCCGCTCGCCGTACACCAGGTTCGTGTAGTCGCAGACGCCCGCGTAGTTCCAGTCGGCGTCGAACAGGACCACCGACAGGTCGAGGTCCACCCGCTGCCTCGGCGGCTCCATCCAGTGCAGGAACATCCGCAGCACCTCGCCTTCGGGCAGCGCCTGGAAACTGCCCTTGGGTACGGTGACCAGCGCCTTGGCGGCGGCCCGTTCGGCGGAGGGCACGTGGAGGTGCGCGAGCCGGGAGTCGAGGACGGCCACGTCGTACGGTTCGGCCGCGGCCAGCCGGCTCAGCACCTCGCGCTCGAAGAGCTCGCACACCGAGCGGGTCACCGCCTCGGCGAGCGGGGCCCGGTCCTCGTCCCGGGCGTAGGAGTGCGCGACCTGGCCGCGCGGGAAGAACACCCGCCGGGCGGCGGGCAGATGGCGGATCCGCAGCCGCCCGAGCGCGGACAGCAGCGGTCCGGGGCCCGCCTTCGGCAGCCGTTCGGCCAGCACCCCGGCCACCCGTGCGGGCAGGGTGTCGGCCGCGTACAGCCGCAGCAGGTGGTCGAGCCGGCGTACGAGTTCCCCCGGCCGCTCGGCGAGTACGGTCAGGGCCCGGTCGGGGTCCCCGCCGCGCAGGGCCTCCTCGGCGCGCCCGGTCCACGTGGCCGGGCGCAGGCGCGAGCCGTCGACCCGCACCGCGTGCGGGTGGGCGGCGGCCGTCGAGAGCAGGGCGGCGCCGAGCTCGGTGCCGGTGGTGTCGGTCCCGCGCAGTACGGCGAAGGCGAGGGCGGCGCGAGGGTGGCGCGCGTACCGCTCGAAGGGGTGCAGGATCTCGGCCGCGCGCTTCCACGGGTCCGCGTGGCGCAGTACGTCCTCGACGAGCAGTGCCGGATCGAGGGAGTCCAGGACGGCGAGCAGCTCGCGCCGCAGCGGGCGCGGCAGGGACCGCATGCGCGGTGGCGCCAGCAGGTTCGCCTCCCCGCCCGACCACACGGCGAGCAGCCGCAGTACATCGGTGGCGGTGGTGAGCCGCTCGGGCAGCAGGGCCCGTACGGTCTCCCGCGTGCGGCGCTCGCGCAGCAGGGTGCCCAGCACCAGCGCCTTGGTCTCCCGCACGGGGATCGATTCCGGGATCCAGCCGAGGTCGGCCGGTGCGTGGGCGAGGAGCACACGGGCTTCCTCGGTGTCCTGAGGTGAGAGCGGGGTGCGGCGGGCGAGGAGCTTGCCGAGGGCGGTGACCGTGTCGGCCGCTCGGTCGGCGGCGAAGTTCAGCAGCCGCAGCGGACCGCCGCCCGCGGGCACATCGCCGGCCGGCCGCGGGGCCGGCCGCATGAAGGGGTCCGCGGGGTCGATCCGCCCGTGGCAGATGGGGCAGCCGGCGTAGTCGGATCCGTCCCAGCAGCCGCGGCAGACCAGGTGGGCGCACGGCGAAACGGGGTGGACGCCGCCGAGGGTCGCGCACAGCACACAGGGCTGGTCCGGCCACTGGAGCAGCAGGGTGAAGACGCGGTCGACCCACAGGGCGTACGTGTCGTCGGGCACGGAGGCGGGGAAGGTGCGGAACAGCGGCATGTGGGTGCGGTCGGCCCCCAGCAGGATGTCGATGTCCCCGATCAACTGCCCGCCCGCGGCGGCGAGTCCGGTGGGTCCGAGCCATGCGAGCGCCGAACGCAGGGAGCTCGTCAGGGCGAAGCCCCGGTCGAGCAGCTCGGCCTCCAGGGCCATCAGGCCCTCGGCCGTCGACGCATCGCCCGGGCGCGGCCCGGCCTGGTCGACGTAGACGGTGTGCAGACGGCGCAACAGGACGGTCGACAGCTCGGGCAAAAGGGGGATTCCTCCGGAACCGGGGAGAGGGACGAGGCGGGGCGGAGAGGGGACGCGCTACGGGTTTTCGTAGGAGGTTGAGAAGGAAGCACGTCGCGGAGCCGCCCCCGCGCAGCAGATACAACCACGGGCGCGGATGGCCGCAAAGTGATTTATCGCGGTGGAGCGGACGGCGTCAGCAGGGCTCGTACCAGTGACCGCACGGACAGTTGGAACAGCCGTTCCGGGTCCACCGGGCGGGCCAGGGCGCGGGCCAGGGGCGGGTCGTGCGGGGCGTCGGCCGGGTCCCACAGCTCGCTTTCGGCGGGGGACTGGGCGGGGGAGCGTTCGCGATTTCGCTCGACCAGGACGAAGCCGATGATCTGGAACTGGATCGCGCGCACCGCGTCGGCGGCCCGTGAGCCGCGCAGTCCGGCCGCGTGCACCTCGTGCACCAGGGCCTGCTGCGCGGGCAGGAACATCCGCTCGGTGAGGCCGCGTTCGTGGACCATCGCGATCAGGTGCGGGCGTGTCCGCAGTTCGCGACGGAGGATCCGGGCCACCGAGAGGATCCGCTCGGCGGGGTTGCGGCCGGCGGGCCGGATCGCGCCCATGTCCTGCACGGTCCGCTCCACGAGGGCGTCGAGCAGGGACTCGCGGTTGCCGACGTGCCAGTAGATCGAGGTCACGGCCGTGCCCAGCTCGGCGGCGAGCTTGCGCATGGTGAGGGCGGCCGGGCCGTGCTGTTTGACGAGCGAGGCGGCCGTGTCCAGCACCTCGGCCCGGGTCAGCGCGGTTCTCGCCATGGGAGCCGTCCCAACTTTCTGTCGATTCGTCAGATCGGGTGAGTGCAGGGGTCTTTACCCTTCATCGGTCCCGGTGTAACTGTGTTACAGAACGAACCTACCGAAGGGTGGTGCTGGACATGGCACGCGTACGGTACGGAGCGCGCACCGAGGCGGAGATCGCGGCGTCGCGCGAGAAGAGTTCCAAACTCCCCGACATCTGGTCCACCGGCGTGGTGGCGGTCTGGGAGAGCGATCCGGACGTGGTGGCGGCGGTCCTGCCGCCGCCGTTGAAGCCCGCCGAGCGACCCCTGGTCCGGGCCAACATCAGCAAGGTGGACCTGCCCGGATACCCGCTCGGCGCCGGCTCCGTGGCCGTCGCCGCCCAGCACGGCGGGGTCGAGGGCTGGTACCCGCTGGTCATGCCGATGACCATGGAGCGCGCCCTGACCGGCGGCCGCGAGGTCTTCGGCGAGCCCAAGAAGCTCGGCGAGGTCACCGTGGAGCGCGAGGGCCTGGTCGTACGGGCCTCCCTGGCCCGGCACGGGATCGCCTTCGTGGAGGTGCGCGGGGCGGTGGACCGCGCGCTGCCGCTGCCCGAACCCACCACGAAGACGGACTTCTACTTCAAGTTCCTTCCCGCCGTGGACGGTTCGGGCTTCGACTGCGACCCGGTGCTCGTGCACTGCACGCGCAACGAGAAGGTCCGCAAGCTGGAGCACATCACCGGGGACGTGGTGCTCCGGGAGTCGATGTTCGACCCCATCGCGGACCTCCCCGTACGCCGCATCGTCGAGATCACCATCGGCGAGAAGACCACCGACCAGAAGGGCCGGGTCGTCGAGCGGGTCAGCGCCCAGGCCCTGCTCCCGTACATCCACCAGCGCTACGACGACCCCATGCAGATCCTGGACGGACCGCCCGAGGGGAGTGTGTGACGTGCGACTCGAACCAGGACAGGTGGCCGTGGTCACCGGAGCCGCCAGCGGCATCGGCCTCGCCATGGCCCGCCGCTTCGCCGCCGAGGGACTGAAGGTGGTCCTCGCCGACGTGGAGGAAGGCGCCCTGCGCAAGGCCGCCGAGGAGCTCGCGGCGGACGGCGCCGAGGTGCTCGCCAAACTCGTCGACGTCAGCGACCGGGACTCCGTGATCTCGCTCGCCGACGCCGCCTACGAGACCTTCGGCGCCGTCCACGTGCTCTGCAACAACGCGGGCGTCGGCTCCGGCGCCGAGGGCCGGATGTGGGAGCACGAGCCCAACGACTGGAAATGGGCCTTCTCCGTCAACGTCTGGGGCGTCTTCCACGGCATCCAGGCCTTCGTCCCCCGCATGATCGCGGGCGGCGCCCCCGGCCACATCGTCAACACCTCCTCGGGCGACGGCGGCATCGCCCCGCTGCCCACCGCCTCCGTGTACGCGGTCACCAAGGCGGCCGTGGTCACCATGACCGAGTCGCTCTACGCCCACCTCAAGGCGGAGGGCGCCGCCATTGGAGCCTCCGTCCTGTTCCCCGGACCGCACATGCTGCGCACCGGACTGTGGGAGTCGCACCGCAACCGGCCCGACCGGTACGCGAAGGAGCGCCCGCGCAAGTCCCCGTACCGCAGCCTCGACCAGTACGAGGCCGCCATGAAGCAGGCCGGGCACGAGGTGGACTTCACCCCGGTCGAGGACGTCGCCGAGCACGTCGTGGACGGCATCCGCGCCGACCGCTTCTGGATGCTCCCCGACAGCGAGCACAGCGACCGGCAGATCCGCGCCCGCTCGCAGTCGATGCTCGACCGGGCCAACCCCGCCTACTTGGAGAGCTTCATCCTCGACTGAGGAATCGACGGGAGTGCAGTGAGTACGTACGAAGATCCGTATCTGATCATTTCCTCCGACTGTCACGCGGGGCTGCCCACCGAGCAGTACCGCCCCTACCTGGACAGCGCGTTCCACCCCCAGTTCGACGAGTTCCTCGGCCAGCGCGATGCCCGCCGCGCCGAGGCCACCAAGCTGGGCGTGCGCAACGAGGCCTTCGCCGAGAAGTGGTTCCACGACCACGAGGAAGGCCTCAAGGGCGGCTGGGACGTCACCCAGCGGCTGAAGGAGCTCGACGGCGACGGCGTGGCCGCCGAGGTCGTCTTCCCCGACGCCGACGCCGTGGACAGCCAGACCGCGGCCCCCTTCGGGGTGGGCCTCGGGCTCTCCGGCGACCAGGACCCCGTCCTCGGCATGGCCGGCGCCCAGGCGCACAACCGGTGGCTCGCCGAGTTCGTCTCTCAGAACCCCGAACGCCACTGCGGGGTCGCCCTGCTGCCCATCACCGGCGACCCCGACAAGGTGGTCGCCGAGATCCACCGCGCCAAGGAATCGGGGCTCGGCGCCCTGATGATCCCCGCGATGTGGGTGGACAAGGCGCCCTACCACGACCGCCGTTACGACCCGGTGTGGGCGGCGGCGGCCGAGACGCAGATGCCGATCGTCACCC
Source organism: Streptomyces sp. NPDC059443 (assembly GCF_042750105.1). NCBI lineage: Bacteria > Bacillati > Actinomycetota > Actinomycetes > Kitasatosporales > Streptomycetaceae > Streptomyces > Streptomyces sp. NPDC059443. The sequence continues at coordinate 31,516 of NZ_JBHYVM010000054.1, forward strand.
ACTCGGGATCCTCGCCGCGCCACGAGTACGGGGACCACCTGGGCATCTTCGTCTCCGAGGTCACCTGGTGGCCCTCGCGCCCCCTGTGGTTCCTGCTCTGGTCCGGGGTCTTCGAGCGGCACCCGGGGCTGAAGTTCGGCGTCGCCGAGTCGGGCTGCTGGTGGCTGCCGAACCAGCTGTGGTTCATGGACCGGCTCTACCTGGGCGCGCACGGCGGCAAGAAGCTCTCGCCCTTCGAGGAGCTGAAGCGGCCGCCGAGCGAGTACCTGGACCGCCAGGTGTTCGTCTGCGCCACCAACACCAAGCGGCGCGAGCTCGCCCAGCGCTACGAGATCGGCGTGGACAACATCCTTTGGGGCTCGGACTTCCCGCACCCCGAGGGGACCTGGCCCAACACCGGGAACTGGCTGAAGAACACCTTCCACGACATCCCGGTCGGCGAGACCCGCCGCATGCTGGGCCTGGCGGCGGCGGAGGTCTTCGGCTTCGACACCGAGAAGCTGGCGCCGATCGCGCGGCGGATCGGGCCCACCCCGGCCGAGCTGGGCCAGAGCGAGGACCAGGCGGCCGTCGAAGCCTCCTGGGCGCGCTCGCGCGAGGTGGGCCGGCACTGGCTGACGGAGAACGACTTCCCGGTGCTGGGGGTGAACGGATGACCTCGGCGGAAGGGCGCGCGGACCGCGAGGACCGCCAGGACCGCCAGGACCGCTACACGGTCATCTCGGCGGACTGCCACGCGGGCGCCGACCTGCTGGACTACAAGCCGTACCTGGAGAAGCGGTACCACGAGGAGTTCGACGCCTGGGCCGCCACCTACGTGAACCCGTACGAGGACCTCCTCGCGGACACGGCGGACGCCAACTGGAACTCCCAGCGCCGGCTGGCCGAGCTGGAGGCCGACGGGATCGTCGCGGAAGTCCTCTTCCCGAACACCATCCCGCCGTTCTTCCCGAAGTCCTCGCTGATGGCCCAGCCCCCGACCCCCTCGGAGTTCGCCCTGCGCTGGGCGGGGCTCCAGGCCCACAACCGGTGGCTGGCCGACTTCTGCGCGGACGCCCCGGGGCGGCGCGCGGGCGTGGTCCAGATCCTGCTGAACGACGTGGACGAGGCGGTCCGCGAGATCCGCCGCACCCGGAAGGCCGGGCTCACCGGCGGGGTCCTGCTGCCCGGGGTCCCGCCGGGCTCCGGGATCCCCGAGCTGCACTCGCAGGCCTACGACCCGATCTGGGCCGTCTGCGACGAGCTGGACGTCCCGGTCAACCACCACGGCGGTTCGGCCTCGCCGCCGCTGGGCGAGGAACCGGCCGCACGGGCCGTCTTCATGGTGGAGACCACCTGGTTCTCCCACCGGGCCCTGTGGCACCTCATCTTCGGCGGGGCCTTCCGCCGCAACCCCGGGCTGAAACTGGTCCTGACGGAGCAGGGATCCGGCTGGATCCCCGGGGTGATGGACATGCTCGACTACTACCACGGCCGTCTGGTGGCGGCCTCGGCCACCGCCGAGGCCAAGTTCGGGGCGGGCCTGGCGGAGTCCATGGGCAAGGGGCCGAGCGAGGTCTGGCGGGACAACTGCTTCGTGGGAGCGAGCTTCATGCGCCCCCACGAGGTCCCGCTGCGGGAGCGGATCGGCCTCGACAAGATCATGTGGGGCAGCGACTACCCCCACGACGAGGGCACCACCCCGTTCTCCCGCGAGGGCCTGCGCATCGCCTACGCGGGCCTGCCGCGCGAGGAGGTCGCCGCCATGGTCGGCGGCAACGCGGCCCGGGTGTACGGCTTCGACCTCGGCCTCCTCGACGCCGTGGCCGCGAAGCACGGCCCCCTGGTCTCGGAGATCGCGGAGCCCCTGACGGAGGTCCCGGCGGGCGCCACCAGCCCGGCCTTCGCCCGAGGGGGCTCGGTCCGGGTCTGGTGACGGGGCGCGGTGATCGGCCCGCCGGCGCGGCTCAGTCCTTGCGGACGAGCCGCTCCGGCGGGATCCGCTCCGCCCCGGTCACGTGCGTGCCCCGGCGCACCTCGATCACCAGCTCGTCCATGTCGGCCAGCGGGGACAGGTCCAGGGTGCCCAAGCATTCGCTGAGCACCAGCCGGCGCAGCGCGCCGAACTCGCGCAGCGGCTCCAGCGAGCCCTCCAGGGCGCACCGGATCACCACCAGCCGGGTGAGCCGCTCGTACGGCAGGAGCGCCGCGAGCGACACCGGCGCGGCGTGCCGGATCTGCAGGCTGTCCAGGCCCCGCAGCGGCAGCGCCCGCACCAGCTGCCGGTACTGGCCGCTCCCGGCCACCGTCAGCGTCGACACCTCCGGCCACTGCTCGATCCCGTCCAGGGTCATCCGCCGGGCGCCCTGCCACAGGTGCAGCGAGGTCAGCGAGCCGGCCGCCGGGACGTCCCCGATCCGCAGCTCCCGCGGCTCGAAGCCGATGACCAGGGAACGCAGCCCCGGCACCCCCGCCAGCGGGGCCAGCGACAGCTCGTCGCGCAGGTAGCCGAAGGCGAGGCTGTCGGTGCCCAGTTCGGAGACCACCTCGATCCCGGTCACCTGCGGGCAGTCCAGTACGCCCAGGTGCCGCAGGGTCGGGTGCCCGGCCAGCGGGGAGAGATCGGCCAGCCGCGGATTGCGGTGCAGGATCAGCGATTCCATGCCCCGGCGTCGCGCGATCTCCGGCGGGAGGGGGCCGTCCCAGGTGATGTGCAGCCGGCGGATGTGCCGCAGCCCGTCCAGGGCCCCCAGCTGCTCCTCGGTGCGCACGTGCAGGTGGGCCACGCTCATGGGGGCGTCCGCCAGTACCGTCTGCGCGTACACCTCCACGGGGAACCGCCCCCAGGCGTCGGACAGTTCGCGGGCCGGTTCGTAGCGGTCGTCCCGCCGGAAGCCCGCGATCACCTGGAGCGCCCGGTCGCCGCCGACCAGCGCGGCCGTACGGATCGTCGCGGCCGTCTCGCCCTCGGTGAGCCCGGCCGGGTCCGGCAGCAGCTCCAGCACCAGCTCGCCCGCCTTGGCCAGGGTCTCGGCCTGGCCGGGGGAGCGCGGGGGCAGCAGCCGCGCGGTACGGGACTCCACCTCGCGCCAGACCTCCGGGTCCAGCTCCGGAGCGTGCTCCAGGCAGGCCGCCGCGAGCAGCACCAGCCGGCTGCGGTCGTGTTCGGACTCATCGGCCCGCTTCAGCAACTCCCGTAGCAGATCGGCTCGTTCATGGGGCCGTGCGTGGCCCACCGCCATCCGGAACACGTTGTCCCAGGTGTCCTCGTGCGCGTTGTTCACCAGCGCGCCGAAGTCCCGCGCCTCCACCGCCGCCTTGGCGCCGAGGTAGTCCTGGAAGGTGCGGTGGACGAAGTGGACCGAGCCCGGCACCGGCTCCCGGAGCAGTCCGCTGCGGATCAGCAGGTGCTGGAACACCGTCTGGGCGCTGCCCTGCGCCTTGACCTGCGGCATGGCGTCGAGGGATTCGGCGATCATCGTGATCGCCTCGTGGGCCGCGGCCTCCACCTGCCCGTTGCGGATCAGCCAGTACGCGAGGCGCTGGAGCAGCAGGGTCTGCTCGTCCCGGCTGAGGTAGACGCCCTCGACCCCGGAGATGTCCCGTTCGCTGTCGCGGCGGATCAGCAGCATGTCCAGGGCGGCGTCGTAGAGCTCCTTGCGGGCCCGGGGCAGGTACATCCGCCGGTCCCGGTTGAGCGCGCACAGCAGGGCGCACATCAGCGGGTTCGTCGCGAGCCTGCCCAGGTCCCGGCGGGTGTCCACCGCTTCGAGCAGGGTCTTCTCGTACCGGTCGAGCAGTGCCCGCTCCCGCTCCGCGGCCTCGCCCTGGCCCTCTCCCCGACCCTCGCCCGAGGCCTCGCCCGAGGCCTCGGCGTCGGCGTCCGCCTTCGCGCGGGCGGAGGCGTGCCAGTGCGTGATGAAGGCCTTGACGTCCTCGCGCTCCATCGGCAGCAGCGCGAGAGCGGAGAAGCCCTGCGCGGTCAGCCAGTCCTCCGGGACGGCCGAGGGCCGGGTGGTGACCACGAACCGGGCCGCGGGATAGGCGGTGAGCAGCTCCCGGAGCCAGGACTTGGTCCGGCTGCGCAACCACGGCGGCACCTCGTCGACCCCGTCGACCAGCACGAGCGCCCGGCCCGCGGAGAGCAGGTCCTCGACCCAGCCCGGGGGCGCCGTCAACGGCACACCGGTCGCCTGGAGCCACTCCGCGGGTCCGGGCAGCCCGGTGGGGGAGTTGAAGGAGCGCAGCGGCAGGACGAAGGGGACCAGGGTGTTCCAGGCCCGCAGCTGGGTCCCGAAGGTGCGGCGGGCCGCGTTGAGGGCCAGCCACTGGACGAGGGTGCTCTTGCCCGAGCCGGCCGGGCCGCGCAGCAGCACCCGCTCGGCGGCGTCCAGGGCCAGTTCGGCCTTCATCGGCGTCTGGAGGCCGGGCTCTTCGAGGAACTGCGCCCCGCTGACGGCGAGGCTGATGTAGGCCAGGTCCAGCGGCCATTCCTGGCGGCCCTGGCTGAAGGTCAGGCCGAACAGCTGGACGCGTCCCTGGGTCTGGGCCACGTACTGCGCGTACCGCTCCTCGAAGACCGCCGCGGCCTCCTCCGCGGGGGTCCGGGCCGGCGTGTGCAGCGTGCTGTACTGCGCCGCGTACTCCAGGGCGTACGCGCGGCACAGGGCGACCAGTTCGCGGTACGCGGACCGGGCCCCCGGGCGCAGGGCCGTGCCGGGCGGCGGCAGCAGATCGGGCACGCGGCCGGTCCCTTTGGCCCGCTCGGCCTGGCTGCCCCGCTCCGCCCCGTCGGCGCCGCGTCCGGCCCGCTCCGCCCGGCCGGCCCGCTCCGCCCCGTCGGCCCGGTCGGCCGCGAAGAGGGCCAGGGCGTCCTCCCGGCTCAGCGCGGCGAAGGCGTCGCCGACCGCCGCCACCGCTGCCAGCCGGTCGCGGTCCGGCAGCCCCTCGCTCGCCCCCGCCAGCCGGGCGGCCAGCCCGCGCGCGAAGCTCCGTAAGGCGGGTCTGCCCCGCTCCCCGGCCGGTGTCCACGCCTGTGCCACCAAGTTCGCCGCCCGTAAGGCGGCCGTCTCGAAAGCCGTCATTCCCATGCCCTCCCCCTCGGACCGGACATCATCCTCCGAACCGCCGGTAACGCAGATGGATACCGATCGGTAACAACCTCTAGCCGAGCCCCCGAACCCGCCTCTATGGTGCGGACATGCCGAACCTGCCCGATGTCGTGCTGTGGTCCATACCCGCATTCGTCCTGCTCACCGTGATCGAGCTCGTGAGCTACCGCATCCATCCCGACGAGGACGCCGCCGGGTACGAGACCAAGGACGCCGTCACCAGCCTCGGCATGGGAATCGGCAGCCTGGTCTTCGACTTCCTCTGGAAGATCCCGATCCTCGCCGTCTACACGGCGGTATACGAACTGACCCCGCTCCGGGTTCCCGTCCTGTGGTGGACGGTCCCGCTCATGCTGCTCGCCCAGGACTTCTTCTACTACTGGCAGCACCGCGGCCACCACGTCATCCGGATCCTGTGGGCCTGCCACGTCGTCCACCACAGCAGCCGCAAGTTCAACCTCACCACCGCCCTGCGCCAGCCCTGGACCAGCGCCACCTCCTGGCCGTTCTACCTGCCGATGATCGCGCTCGGCGTGCACCCGGCCGCCATCGCCTTCTGCTACTCCATCAACCTCGTCTACCAATTCTGGATCCACACCGAGCGCATCGACAAGCTTCCCCGCCCCGTCGAGTTCCTCTTCAACTCCCCCTCCCACCACCGCGTCCACCACGCCTCCCAAGGCGGCTACCTGGACCGGAACTTCGGCGGGATCCTGATCGTCTGGGACCGGATGTTCGGTTCCTGGGTGGGAGAGACCGACAAGCCCGTCTTCGGTCTCACCAAGAACATCAGCACGTACAACCCGCTGCGCGTGGCCACCCACGAGTACGCCTCCATCGCCCGCGACGTGAAGGCCGCCCGCAGCTGGCGCGAGCGCGCCGGACGCGTCTTCGGCGGCCCCGGCTGGCAGCCCGCCGAAACCACTACCGCCGAAGCCACCGCCACGGCCACCGCGAAGGCATCGGAGCACGCCGCATGAGCACCACCGAGTCCCGTACGCCGTCCTGGGCGCACCCCGTCGTGGTGCGGGGCGCCGGCCCCGCCGCCCGGATCCTGCTCGGCGCCCTCGCGGCCGCCACCGCCCTCGACCTCGGATCCCTCCTCGCGGGCTGGCACCCGGGGCACGTCGTCGCCAAGCCGCTGCTGATGCCGCTGCTCGTGGCCCACGTGGTCCAGGCCGCCCGGGGCACCGGCCGCCCGGCCCCCCGGCTGTTGATCGCGGCCCTGCTGTTCGGCTGGGGCGGAGACGTGGCCCTGCTCTTCGACGCCGGCCCGGCCTTCCTGATCGGCATGGGCTCCTTCGCCGGCGGGCACGTCTGCTACCTCCTGCTCTTCGGCCGCCGCCGGTCCCGTCCCGCGCTCGGGGCCGCGTACGCCGTCGCGCTGCTCTCCACCGTGACGCTGCTCTGGAGCGACCTGCCGGCCGATCTGCGGATCCCCGTAGCCGGGTACAGCCTGCTGCTCACCGCGATGGCCTTCCGGTCCAGCGCCCTCGGCTGGCGGGCGGGGCTCGGCGGAGCGCTGTTCCTGCTCTCCGACACGCTCATCGCCACCGGGGTCGCCGAGTGGCCGCAGCTGCCCAGGCCGGACTTCTGGATCATGGCCACCTACGTGGCGGCCCAGTACCTGCTGGCCATGGGAGCGCTCGCACCGGAGCGGGCGTACGGTAGGGAAGCCCTACAGGGCGAGCACAGCCAGGACTGAACTATCTCCATCCCCTAGCCGGAGGATTGCATCACCATGCGCGCCACCGTCATCCACGCCCCGCACGACATCCGCGTGGAGGAGGTGCCCGACGCTGCGATCCAGCGCCCCGAGGACGCCGTCGTCCGCGTGCTGCGTTCCTGCATCTGCGGCAGCGACCTGTGGGCCTACCGCGGCGAGGCCGCGCGCCAGCCCGGCCAGCGCATCGGCCACGAGTTCCTCGGCGTCGTGGAGGCGACCGGCACGGCCGTCTCCGGCCTGCGCGCCGGCGACCTGGTCGTCGCCCCCTTCATGTGGTCCGACGGCACCTGCGACTACTGCTCCGAGGGCCTGTACACCTCCTGCGTGCACGGCGGCTTCTGGGGCTCGGTCGGCCACGACGGCGGCCAGGGCGAGGCCGTCCGCGTCCCGCACGCCGACGGCACCCTGGTGAAGCTGCCCGCCGAGGCCGTCTCCGACGACCACCTGCTGACCGGTCTGCTGGCGCTGTCCGACGTCATGGGCACCGGCCACCACGCCGCGCTGGGCGCGGGCGTCCGCAAGGGCTCCACGGTCGCCGTCGTCGGCGACGGCGCGGTCGGCCTGTGCGGGGTCCTCGCCGCCAAGCGCCTCGGCGCCGAGCGGATCATCGCACTGGGCCGCCACACGGCCCGTACGGACATCGCCAGGCTCTTCGGGGCCACCGATGTGGTCGCCGAGCGCGGCGAGGCCGCCGAGGCGGCCGTACGGGAGCTCACCGGGGGCCAGGGCGCCCACTCCGTCATCGAGGCGGTCGGCACGGAGCAGTCCATGCGCACCGCCGTGAACATCACCCGCGACGGCGGGGCCATCGGCTACGTCGGCGTCCCGCACGGCAGCAGCACGGGCCTCGACCTCGGTGTCATGTTCGACCGCAACATCACCCTGCGCGGCGGTGTCGCGCCGGTCCGGGCGTACATCCCCGAGCTGCTGGCGGACGTGCTCAGCGGCGCGATCGACCCGGCGCCCGTCTTCGACCGGGCCGTCTCCCTGGACGAGGTCCCGGACGGCTACCGCGCGATGGACGACCGCAGCGCGCTCAAGGTCCTGATCAAGGGCTGACCGTACGTACGGGGGAGGGGGCGGGGGGGGGGGCCCCCCCCCCCCCCCCCCCCCGGCCCGGGGGGTTTTTACCGGCCTGCGGCGCGGGGCCACCCCGCCCCCGGGGGTGTCCCGGGGGGGCCG
>NZ_JBHYVM010000054.1:39523-44759 GCF_042750105.1 Streptomyces sp. NPDC059443
CCGCGCTACCCCGGTGTCTCGGCGTCTCGGTCTCGTGTAGCAGCGGGCGCGGGGCCGCGCGGGGGGGCCCCTCCCCCCCCGCCCCCCCCTCCACGCGTACCGGGTGTTACTTCACGGCCTTCAGCGCGTCGACCACGCCGGCGCCGTAGTAGCCCGTCTGGCCCCACTTGCTCTGGCAGGTGGCGGTGGCGTCGATCAGCGCGCCCGTGGCGTCGTAGACCTGCGTCGGGCAGTCCGTCTTCGTCGCCTGCCCCTTCAGCATCGCCTGGAGCTGCCAGGGCGCGGCCCACGGGTGCGCGCTCTTGAGCAGGGCCGCGACGCCCGCGACGTGCGGGGTGGCCATCGAGGTGCCCTGCTTGTAGCCGTAGCCGCCGCCCGGGAGGGTGGACAGCACGCGGCCGTTGGCGTCCGGGGTGGCCGGGATCTGCCACTTGTCGCCGCCGGGGGCGGCCACGTCGATGACGCCGAGCCCGTAGCTGGAGTAGTACGACCGGAAGCCCTTGTCCCCGGTCGCGCTCACCGTGACCACGCCCGGCAGCTGGGCGGGCAGGTCCAGGCAGACCTTCGGGTCGATGGTGCGCGGCACCGGGGTGGCGTCGTCGGGGCTGCTGTTGTCGGTGATCGAGGCGCCCGACAGGTCCCAGTTGGAGTTTCCGGCGGCGGCGACGTTGAGGACGCCCTTGCGCTCGGCGTACTTGCTCGCCCGGGTGAGGGACTCCACCAGCGCCTTCTGGTCGTCGTCCGTCTTGCAGTTGAAGTACCAGGGGTCGACGTAGTAGCTGTTGTTGGTCACCTCGATCCCCTTCTCGGCGGCGAACATGAAGCCGCAGACGACCGCCTCGGTGAAGAAGAGGTTGGTCCCGTGCTCGGCCACCTTGATGCCGGCGACCTTCACGCCGGGCGCGACCCCGCTGACGCCGATGCCGTTGCGGGCGGCCGCGATGGTGCCCGCCACGTGGGTTCCGTGGTCGCTGCCGTCGGCGTACGGACGCCAGGCGCCGTCGGTGGTGTCGGCCACGCCGCCGACACAGTTGGCGGACTGCTCCTTGGAGAAGTTCGCCGCGAGATCCGGGTGGGTGTCGTCGACACCCGTGTCGATGACCCCCACCGTGACGTCCGGGCTGCCATCGTTGATCTTGTGAGCCTCGTCGGCCTTGATCGCCCGCAGGTCCCACTGGTTGGGCTCCAGCGGCTCCTGACCCTCCGTGGCGCTCGCCGCCGCCCTGGTGGCCTCCGCCGCGCTCAGCTTCTGCGTCGTGCCCTCTTCGGTGGTCTGCACGGTCGTCAGCGGGGCCGTACGGGTGGCGCCGACCGACACGAACAGGCCGCGCTGTCCGCGGAGCTGCTTGGCGAAGTCCGGGTTCTGGGAGTGTGCGACGACCACTCCGATCTGCTCATAGGCGATGACGACCGTGCCGCCGGCCCGCTCGATGGCCTTCTTGGCCGCCGTCACCGTGGCGTACGAGTTCAGGTTCGCCACGTACGACAGCTTGGGTCCGGAGGTGTCGGGCGTGGCGGTGGCCGCCGCGTCCGCCGTGCTGCCGAGCGGTGCGGCGGAGGCCGCCACCGAGGGCAGGAAGGCGAGCGAGGCGGTGAGCGCCAGGCCGACCGGAAGGGCGAGGGCGCGCCGCCGGTGACCGGTTCCCAGATGAGCCATGGGTTCTCCACATCATCGTGAAAAAGCCGCGCGGGCGCGGTCGCGCCCGACGGGTTCATGACACGCGAACCTAGTGCCGCCGTTCGACTTCGCGCCATCAGTTCGAGAAATCAGTTTCCGCCGAAACAAAGGGTGTTGAACCGTCCCGACGCGCCGGCCGTGCCGTTGACAGGGGGGATCAGCGCCACCGTCCCCCCACACGGAGGTTGTTTTGTCCGTCGTCCCCACCGCATCCGCGTCACAAGGAGAGTCCCCCGTGACCACCGAAGCAGCGCCGCCCCCGGGCAGCGCGGGAGCGCCGCCGGCGAGCCCCGCGGCCGAAGAGTTCGTACGCGTCCAGCAGAGCCCGGAGTTCGCCGAGCTGCGCCGCGCCCACCGATCCTTCGCCTTTCCGCTCACCGTGGCGTTCATCGCCTGGTACCTGCTCTACGTCCTGCTCTCCAACTACGCGGGGGGCTTCATGGGGACCAGGCTCTTCGGCAACATCAACGTCGCCCTCGTGCTGGGCCTGGCCCAGTTCGCGACGACCTTCCTGATCGCCTTCCTGTACTCGCGGCACGCGGCCACCAAGCTCGACCCCAAGGCCTCGGCCATCAAGGCGCGGATGGAGGCCGGAGCGTGAGCACCCCCCTGCTGGTCGCCGCCGGCGCCACCGAGCACCGCCCGCTGATCATCACCCTGTTCGGGCTGTTCGTCGTGGCCACCCTGGCCATCACGATCTGGGCCGGCCGCCAGACCAAGGGCGCCGCCGACTTCTACGCGGGCGGCCGCCAGTTCACCGGTTTCCAGAACGGCCTGGCCATCTCCGGCGACTACATGTCCGCCGCGTCCTTCCTCGGCATCGCCGGAGCCATCGCGCTCTTCGGCTACGACGGCTTCCTCTACTCCATCGGCTTCCTCGTGGCCTGGCTGGTCGCGCTGCTCCTCGTCGCCGAGCCGCTGCGCAACTCCGGCCGCTACACGATGGGCGACGTGCTCGCGTACCGGATGCGCCAGCGCCCCGTACGGACCGCCGCCGGCACCTCCACGATCGTCGTCTCGATCTTCTACCTGCTCGCCCAGATGGCCGGCGCCGGCGTGCTCGTCTCGCTGCTCCTCGGCATCACCAGCGACCTCGGCAAGATCGTGATCGTCTCGCTGGTCGGCGTCCTGATGATCCTCTACGTCACGATCGGCGGGATGAAGGGCACCACCTGGGTCCAGATGATCAAGGCGGTCCTGCTCATCGCGGGCACCCTGCTGATCACCTTCCTGGTGCTGCTCAAGTTCAACTTCAACATCTCCGACCTGCTGGGCAAGGCCGCCGACAACAGCGGCCAGGGCGTGAAGTTCCTGGAGCCGGGCCTGAAGTACGGCAAGGACTCGCTGACCAAGCTCGACTTCATCTCGCTGGGACTGGCCCTGGTGCTCGGCACCGCCGGCCTGCCGCACATCCTGATCCGCTTCTACACCGTGCCCACGGCCAAGGCCGCCCGTAAGTCCGTGAACTGGGCCATCGGCATCATCGGAGCCTTCTACCTGATGACGATCGTCCTCGGGTTCGGCGCGGCGGCCCTGCTCAAGCGGACCGACATCATCGCCTCCAACAAGGCCGGCACCACCGCGGCCCCGCTGCTCGCCCAGGAGATCGGCGGCGGCGCGAGCTCCACCGGCGGAGCGGTCCTGCTCGCCGTGATCTCCGCGGTGGCCTTCGCCACCATCCTCGCGGTCGTCGCGGGCCTGACGCTGGCCTCCTCCTCGTCCTTCGCCCACGACATCTACGTGAACGTGATCCGCAAGGGCAAGGCCACCGAGAAGGAAGAGGTACGGGCGGCCCGCTGGTCCACCGTGGTCATCGGCGCCGCGGCCATCGCCCTCGGGGCCATGGCCCGCGACCTCAACGTCGCCGGACTGGTCGCCCTGGCCTTCGCGGTCGCGGCCTCCGCCAACCTGCCGACGATCCTCTACAGCCTCTTCTGGAAGCGCTTCACCACCCAGGGGGCGCTCTGGTCCATCTACGGAGGCCTGGTCACCGCGGTCGGCCTGGTGCTCTTCTCCCCGGTCGTGTCCGGAAAGCCGACCTCGATGTTCAAGGACGCCGACTTCTACTGGTTCCCCCTGGAGAACCCGGGCATCATCTCCATCCCCCTCGGCTTCCTGCTGGGATGGCTGGGAACCGTCCTCTCCAAGGAGGAGGCCGACCCGCAGAAGTTCGCGGAGCTCGAAGTCCGCTCTCTGACCGGAACCGGTGCCCACTGACCGGGGTCCCCGGCCGGCCGGGCCGCGTAGTCTGCGCCTGAGCGAAATAGTCCGAACACCGAGCGTGGCCGTGTCGTATTTCCCTACGACATGGCCACGTCGCGTCTAGGTCATTCGGGCACGCCTGCACGCCGCAGGGTTCGCGTAGGCTCATTTATAACGTCCGCGCTCTACCCATAGCGGACCAAACCTCTACGAACCGGACAGGGGAGGGGGCCCACAGTGCTTCTCGACACCTACGGCCGCGTGGCCACTGACCTGCGCGTCTCGCTCACCGACCGGTGCAACCTGCGCTGTACGTACTGCATGCCCGAAGAGGGCCTGCAGTGGCTGGGCAAGTCCGATCTGCTCAGCGACGAGGAGATCGTGCGGCTGATTCGCATCGCCGTCACCCTGCTCGGCATCACGGACGTCCGCTTCACCGGCGGCGAGCCGCTCCTGCGCCCCGGCCTCGTCGGGATCGTCGAGCAGTGCGCGGCCCTGGAGCCCCGCCCCAAGATGTCGCTGACCACCAACGGCATCGGCCTCAAGCGCACCGCGCAGGCCCTCAAGGCCGCCGGCCTGGACCGGGTGAACGTTTCCCTGGACACCCTGCGGCCCGAGGTCTTCAAGACCCTCACCCGGCGCGACCGCCACCACGACGTCATCGACGGCATGGCCGCCGCCCGCGAGGCCGGCCTGACCCCCGTCAAGGTCAACGCCGTCCTGATGCCGGGGCTCAACGAGGACGAGGCCCCCGAGCTGCTCGCCTGGGCCGTGGAGAACGAGTACGAGCTCCGCTTCATCGAGCAGATGCCGCTCGACGCCCAGCACGGCTGGAAGCGCGACGGCATGATCACCGCCGGGGACATCCTGGAGTCCCTGCGCACCCGCTTCACGCTCACCGAGGAAGGCGCCGAGGAGCGGGGCACCGCCCCGGCCGAGCGCTGGATCGTGGACGGCGGCCCGGCGACGGTCGGCGTCATCGCCTCGGTCACCCGCCCGTTCTGCGGCGCCTGCGACCGTACGCGCCTCACCGCCGACGGCCAGATCCGTACGTGCCTCTTCGCCACCGAGGAGTCGGACCTGCGCGCGGCCCTGCGCTCCGGCGCCGGGGACGAGGAGATCGCCCGCCTGTGGAAGGTGGCGATGTGGGGCAAGAAGGCCGGATCCGGTCTCGACGACCCGTCCTTCCTGCAGCCCGACCGCCCGATGTCGGCGATCGGCGGCTAGCGCACCTCTCAGAGCGCACCTCCCAGAAGGGGGGGGGGGGCGGGGCGGGGGCGCGGGGGCCCCTCGTGGGGGTCGCTCACCCCCGACGCCAGATACCAGACGATTTGCTCGGCGCAGACCGCGCACACG
>NZ_JBHYVM010000054.1:44769-46103 GCF_042750105.1 Streptomyces sp. NPDC059443
CGCGCCGCCGCGCCCGCCCCGCGCGGGGCGCCGGGCGGGGGCGCGGCCCGCCCCCCCCGCCCCCCCCCCCCCGGGGGGGCCGCCCCCCCCCCCCCCCCCCCCCCCCCTTCTGGCTGTACCCACTCATCGAGCTTCACCACGTCCTTGAGGAAGCCGCGGAGCCCCAGGAACTGGGAGAGGTGCTCGCGGTGCTCCTCGCACGCCAGCCAGGTCTTGCGGCGCTCGGGAGTGTGCAGCTTCGGGTTGTTCCACGCCAGTACCCAGGCGGCCGCGTCACGGCAGCCCTTGGCCGAACAGGTGGGTGCGGTGTCTTCGGGTGCATCGTTTCGAGGTGCGTCGTCGAGGGGAGTCACGGCTCAACCCTAAGACGGAATGGCGACGCCGAGCAGCCACGGGGGGAGCTGCCCGGCGTCGGTCCGTCGCTCCGACGGGGGATGCGGAGCGCGTAGGCAGTATGTCACGCAGGACCCCGTGCGGTGCACTGGAACTTCATGATTGATCTGAGCTTTTCTTGAGGTTTCCCGCGTCCAGTGCGGGGTGCACAGGGGCCGGGATGAAGTGCGAAGGAAGCGAGGGCGTCGACTCGCGCCCCGCGTTGGCGATGACCACCGCCACGTACGGCAGCAGGGCCCCCGCGACGAGCGTCACGATGGCCACGGGTCGCTGCACGTTCCACAGGACGACCGTGGCGATGACCGACAGGGTCCTGATCGCCATCGAGATCACATACCGGCGCTGACGCCCCCGCACGTCTTCGGCGAGGCTCATCCGCGCCCCCGTGATCCGGAAGACCTCGGCCCCGTTCCGCTTCGTCCGCTCCACAACCCACCACCCGATCAACCGCCGAACACTCCCCGGCCCGGACCCTCCCACCGTACGCCGCCCCTTACGGCCCGGGGAGAGGGGGTATCCCCCGAATGGAGCTGTCCGAAATGCGCCGTAGGCCGGACGGGTCGAGACTGGGCCCACATGCGCACGACGCGCCAGGAGGAGGCTCGACATGGGTTGGTTGTGGGCGATCATCGTCGGATTCGTACTGGGCCTGATAGCCCGGGCGATCCTGCCGGGCAAGCAGCACCAGCCTCTCTGGCTGACCACCGTCTTCGGCATCATCGGCGCCGTGGTGGGCAACGCGGTGGCCACGTGGATCGGTGTGCACGACACCAAGGGCATCGACTGGATCCGGCACCTGCTGCAGCTTGCCGGAGCCGTCGCGGTCGTCGGTCTCGGCGACATGGTCTACAGCATGGTCCGGGGCGGCAAGCGGCAGATGACCTAGAGACGACGTGGGCGGACCACGGCGGAGGGGCCGGCCCGGACGCACTGTCCGGGCC
>NZ_JBHYVM010000055.1:0-17078 GCF_042750105.1 Streptomyces sp. NPDC059443
CGCGCGGTTTCCTGCTCGGGGGGGCGGGGTTTTGTTTACACCCCCCCGCCCCCGCCCGGGGTGGGGGGTCCGGGGCTGCCGTCTTTCGGGCCTACACCGTGGTGCCTACGCGGCCAGGCGCGCGGCGGCCTTGCGGCGCACGTCGCGGATCACGCCGATGACCAGGACGACGGCCGCGACCAGCAGCGACAGCATGACGGTCTCGCGGTTGTCCTTGTCGTAGACCATGTAGCCCAGCACGAAGGTGATCATCGCGGCGGTGGCCCAGGTCAGGTACGGGAAGAACCACATCTTCACCGTCAGCTTCTCCGGAGCCTCGGCGACCAGGATCTTCCGCATCCGCAGCTGGGTCAGGCAGATGACCAGCCACACGAACAGCGCGATGGCGCCCGAGGCGTTCAGCAGGAAGTTGAAGACCGTGTCCTTGAAGGCGTAGTTGAAGTAGACGGCGGCGAAGCCGAAGATCACCGAGCCCAGGATCGCGGCCGTCGGAACACCCCGCTTGCTCACCTTGGCGAAGGCCTTGGGGGCATCGCCGCGCTCGCCCAGCGAGAACGCCATGCGGGAGGCGGTGTACAGCCCCGAGTTCAGGCAGGACAGCACGGCCGTCAGCACGATCACGTTCATGATCTGTCCGGCGTGCGCGATGCCGATCGAGTCCAGGGCGGCGACGTACGAGCCCTTCTCGGTGATCGACTTGTCGTTCCACGGCAGCAGGGTGAGGACGATGAAGATCGAGCCCAGGTAGAAGACGCCGATCCGCCAGATCACCGAGTTGGTGGCCTTGGTGACCGCGCGCCGCGGGTCCTCGGACTCGCCTGCGGCCAGCGTGACGATCTCGCTGCCCATGAAGGAGAAGACGACCATCAGCACGCCGGTGAGGACCGAGCCCCAGCCGTTCGGCATGAAGCCGCCGGTGTCGGTGAGGTGGGCGAAGCCCGCGCCCGGGTTGTCGGAGCCCGGCAGCACGCCGAAGACGGCCAGCATGCCGATGATCACGAAGCCGCCGATGGCGACGACCTTGATGCCGGCGAACCAGAACTCGAACTCGCCGTACGAGGCGACCGAGCCGAGGTTGGTGACCGTCAGGACCGCCATCACGATCAGCGCCCAGCCCCACTGGGGGACGGCGGGCACCCAGCCGTGCAGGATCACGGCTCCGGCGGTGGCCTCCACGGCCAGGACGACGACCCAGAAGAACCAGTAGAGCCAGCCGATGGAGAAACCGGCCCAGCGGCCGAGCGCGCGGTCGGCGTAGGCGGAGAAGGATCCGGAGTTCGGGCTGGCGGCGGCCATCTCGCCCAGCATCCGCATGACGAAGACGACCATCGCGCCGACCAGCGCGTAGGACAGCAGGATGGCGGGGCCGGTCTTGGCGATACCGCCGCCGGAGCCGACGAAGAGGCCGGCGCCGATGACACCGCCGATGGCGATCATGGACAGGTGGCGGTTCTTGAGACCGGCCTTGAGACCGTGGGAGGGCTGGGCGTCGCCGGGGTTACCGGTGGGGTCGCCTGCCTTCTGAAGGGTCGTCGTGGAACTCATGGACGGATCCTTAGGTTCTCGGGGTGCGAGCCCGGGCATTCAAACCTGAGATGAACGTAGGGCGGAAGACCCCAGTCCGGATCGTTGCGATGGGACGAACGTCCAGGACCTTGGTCCCGCCGTGTCCCATCTGCGTCCTTTGGGTTTACTTGAGCTTTAGAAGTGACTTACGCGACACCCGCTGCGGCCCGTCGGGGGTGCTCGTGCCACACTCGGACCATGCGCGTGTACCTCGGATCCGACCATGCCGGCTTTGAGCTCAAGAACCACCTGGTGGACTGGCTCAAGAACAACGGCCACGAGCCCGTCGACTGCGGGCCCCACATCTACGACGCGGTGGACGACTACCCGCCGTTCTGCCTCCGCGCCGCGGAGCGGACCGCCGCGGACGCCGACGCCCTCGGCATCGTGATCGGCGGCTCCGGCAACGGCGAGCAGATCGCCGCGAACAAGGTCAAGGGCGTCCGCGCCATCCTGGCCTGGAGCGTCGAGACCGCGAAGCTCGGCCGCGAGCACAACAACGCCAACGTCATCTCCGTCGGCGGCCGGATGCACACGCAGGACGAGGCCGTCTCCTTCATCGAGGCGTTCCTGGCGACCCCGTACTCCGACGAGGAGCGCCACACCCGTCGCATCGAGATGCTCTCCGCGTACGAGACCACCGGCGAGCTCCCCCCGATCCCGGCGCACCACCCGCAGGGCTGATCCCGCTTCCGGCCGTGCCGCCTCCCGGGGCGGCGCGGCCGGTTTTTCTTTTCCGAGGAGTACCGCCGTGCCCGAGGGGCATACGATCCACCGCCTCGCCGAGGACCACCTCCAGCGGTTCGCCGGATGGGAGGTCGCCGTCAGCAGCCCCCAGGGCCGGTTCGCCGAGAGCGCGGCCCTGCTCGACGGGCGGATCCTGGACGGCGTCGACGCCCACGGCAAGCACCTCTTCCTGGGCTTCGACGGCGGCGACTGGATCCACATCCACCTCGGCCTCTTCGGCAAGCTCGGCTTCGGGACCGCCCCCGCCCCGCCGGCCACCGACACGGTCCGGCTGCGGATCGCCAACCAGGACCACTACTCGGACCTGCGGGGACCGACCGCCTGCGCGCTGATCACGGACGGCGAGAAGAAGGCGGTGCACGACCGCCTCGGCCCGGACCCGCTGCGCCCGGCCGACGACCCCGACCGCGCCTGGGCCCGGATCTCCCGCTCCCGCACCACCGTCGCCGCGCTGCTCATGGACCAGAAGATCGTCTCGGGCGTCGGCAACGTCTACCGCGCCGAGGTGCTCTTCCGGCACGGCATCGACCCGTACCGGCTCGGCAGGGACCTGGCCCGCCGCGAGTGGGACGCCATCTGGGCCGACCTGGTGCTGCTCATGCGCGAAGGCGTGCGCAACAACAGGATCGACACCGTGCGCGACGAGCACCTGCCGGAAGCCATGGGGCGCCCGCCGAGGGTGGACGACCACGGCGGCGAGGTGTACGTCTACCGGAGGGCGAACATGCCCTGCCACATCTGCGGGGGCGAGATCCGCACCGCCGGTCTCGCCGCCCGCAACCTGTTCTGGTGCCCGGGGTGCCAGTCCCGGTAGGGCTTCCTCAGAATCCGTGCGGCAGCCAGGGGGCCACGTCGCCCGCGAACGCCCGTGACGTGCGGGTCAGCGCGCCCGGACTCAGCTCGCGCACCCGCCCGGCCGAGGCCAGGGAGGTCAGGGTGACGCCGCCCAGGTAGGCCGCGCCGAGCTCGCGTACCGACAGCTCCAGATCCGCCGGGTCCTGCGTCCGGGCGCAGGAGGCGGAGCCGTCCGCTCCGGCCGTCAGCCGCCAGCGCCCCGCGTTCCACGGGCAGAACGCGTCCTCGACCTCCAGCACCACGTCCACCGGGGCCCCGTAGCTCCGCGCGGTCAGCGCCGCCGGCAGCTCCACGAGCCGCACGTACAGCATGTCGCGCTGGCGCGCCCGCGCCCGCCGGACGTCCGTGACCAGGTGCAGGACCGGGTCGTCCACCGGGCGCCGGTGGGCCCGGACGGTCCAGGTCAGGTCGATCCCGAAGAGGTACCGCCACAGCGCCGCGTACGCCGCCGGGTCGAGCGCGTCGAGATCGGCGAGGTCCACCTTGCCCTCCGAGCCGGTCAGGTCCCACTCGGCCTTGACCCGGTAGCGGGCGTACCCGACCACCTCGCCGTCCGTCCGCTCGGCGACCACGCACTTGAGCGGCGAGCCGCCGTTCCTGGCCGACTCCGGGTCCAGCAGCGACTGCATCTCCCAGCCCGGCTGCCGGACCGGCATCCCGGGACGGCCCGCCACCAGAGCCGCGTAGACCCGCTCGCAGTCGGCCAGCGCCTTGCGCGGATCGACCAGCCGGATCCTCACGTCGTCGGTGCCCGGCGGTACGGAGAGCCGCACGCGGGTGGTGTCGATCTCGAAGGCCAGCGTGTAGCTGGCGGTGCCGTAGCCGAAGCGCCCGTAGATCGCCGGATCCGAGGCCGTCAGCACGGCGATCGGTTCACCACCCGCCCGGATGTCGTCCAATTGCCGGCGCATGAGCGAGGTGAGCACCCCCTGCCTGCGGTGGGTGGGGGAGACGCCCACCATCGTGACCCCGGCCGCCGGGACGAGGGCGCCGCCCGGCACGGAGAGCCGGAAGGAGAAGGCCCCGGCCGAGCCCACGCACGCTTCTTCGTCCCAGACGCCGAGCGAACGTTCCGTCTCGGTCAGGGACTTGTAGAGTTCACGCTCTTCGGGAGATTCGGGCACCCCACCGAACGCCAGTTCCAGGTGGTCGTACCAGACATCCCACTCATCAGCCTTCAATACGCGCGTCTCAAGAGCCATATGGCCATCCTTATCAGGGCAATCCGTCCCATGCGACCCCTTTTCAGGCGCCAATGGGCCCATGTCCGGGGGTACCCCTGCGCACGCACAGCCCGGATGGATAGGGTCCCGAAGCAATGGCCGGAGCACGTGTGGAGACTCTTCTGGCCCGGACGCGCATGCTGTCGCACCGGGCCCGCACCGCCCTGCGCAAATCCGCCGTCGACTACTTCCGCGGCGACGCCTCCGACTGGCTCGCCTTCGGCGGGCTGCTGCTCACCATTCCCGCCATCGCCTGCGGAACCCTGATGCTGCCCGTCTGGTTCTCGCCCTCCGCGCTGGTCCTGCCGATCGTGGCGGGCGGCCTGCTGCTGCGGCCCGCCAGCCTCCTCGCCCTCTACGCGGCCTCCGCGGCCGCGCTCATCGTCGAAGCCCTGGTCCTCGGGCCGTACACCCAGGGCCCCGCCCGGGTCACCCCCGGCACCGCGAGATGGCCCTGCGCCCGGCCGGCGGCCAGTCCTTCTCCGGCGACTTCGTGGTCGCCGCCCGCACCAACGGCGGCCGCACCCTGGAGATCGTCCTCACCGACGTCTCCGGCAAGGGCATGGAGGCGGGCTCCCGCGCCCTCCTCCTGTCCGGAGCCTTCGGCGGCCTGCTCGGCGCCCTGCCCCCGCACGGGTTCCTGCCCGCCGCCAACGGCTACCTCCTGCGCCAGGACTGGGACGAGGGCTTCGCCACCTCCATCCACCTGGTCCTGGACCTGGAGACCGGCGACTACGAACTCCTCTCCGCCGGGCACCTGCCCGCCCTCCAGCTCAGCGCGGGCACCGGCCGCTGGCAGGAGGTCTCCGGCGAGGGCCCGCTGCTCGGCGTCTACGACGGGGCCGAATTCGAACCGGCCCGCGGGAACCTGCGGCGCGGCGACGTCCTGATGCTCTTCACCGACGGCCTCGTCGAGACCGCCGAACGCGATATCAGCGAGGGCATGGACCGCCTCACCGGCGAGGCCGACCGCTACGTCGCCGCCGGCTGGGAGGGCGCGACCTGGCACCTGATCGAAAAGGTCGCCAAGGACGTCAACGACGACCGCGCGCTCCTCCTGATCCGCCGCGCCCCTTTTTAACGCGGCCCTCGCACGGTGCGGGTGGGTTGGCCCTGCGGGGCTGTCCCCCACCCCGCAGGGTCGGGTTTACCCCACCATGCATCCGCCGGCCTCCGTCATGGCCGGAGGCCACCCGCCCTCCGTAGCGTCGGAGACACGATCACCACCGGGTGGTCGACCGGCGCGGAAGGCGGCACACCATGGGGCTCAGGCGGAGCAAGCGGCAGCACGAGGACCAGCCGGCGGTGGCACACCACGGCAGCACCCCGGCCGTCGAACTGCGCGGAGTCCAGCGGCGGTACGGCCGCGGCTCCGCCACCGTGCACGCGCTGCGCGGGATCGACCTCAGCCTGCCCCGCGGCAGTTTCACCGCCGTCATGGGCCCCTCCGGCTCCGGCAAGTCCACCTTCCTCCAGTGCGCCGCGGGCCTCGACCTCCCCACCGAGGGCTCCGTCCGCCTCGGCGGCACCGAGATCACCGGCATGAACGAGAACCAGCTCACCGAGCTCCGCCGCAGCCGCCTCGGCTTCGTCTTCCAGGCCTTCAACCTGCTGCCCTCCCTCACCGTCGAGCAGAACGTCCTCCTCCCGATGCGCCTCGCCGGCGGCCGCCAGGACACCGCGCGCGCCGCCGACCTGCTCGCCCGCGTCGGCCTCGAAGGCAAGGGCCGGCGCCGCCCGGCGGAACTCTCCGGCGGCCAGCAGCAGCGCGTCGCCATCGCCCGCGCCCTGGTCACCCGACCCGACGTGGTCTTCGCCGACGAGCCCACCGGCGCCCTCGACACCACCACCGCCTCCGAGGTGCTCGGCCTGCTCCGCACCGCCGTGGACACCCTCGGCGCCACCGTCGTCATGGTCACCCACGACCCGGCCGCCGCCGCCCACGCCGACCAGGTGCTCTTCCTCGCCGACGGCCTCATCGCGGACCGGCTCCCGCGCAGCTCCGCCGCCACGATCGCGGCCCGGATGACCACCCTCACCGCCGGCCCGGTGCTCGCTGGGGCGGCCGCCTGATGCTCCCGCGCACCAACGGCTTGGCCCGCGCGGCACTGCGCTTTCGCCCCGCGGCCTTCGCCGGCACCTTCATCGCCCTGCTCATGACCGTCGCCATCGTCTCCGCCTGCGGGATCCTCCTGGAGAGCGGAGTGCGCGCGAGCGTCCCGCCGGCCCGCTACGCCGCGGCCCCCGTCCTCGTCGCCGCCGACCAGCAGGTCCGCCTGCGGATGGGCAGTGGCGAGGGCGCCCACGAGGTCTCCGCGCAGGTTCCGGAGCACGCCCGGGTGGACGCCGCGCTGCTGGCCCGGCTGGCCCGCCTGGGACGGGCGGTGCCCGACGTGGTGTTCCCGGTGCGCGACGAGACCCCGGCGGCCGCGGGAGCCGCAGCCGGCGGTGTCCTCGACGCGTACGGCTGGGGCTCCACCGCCTTCAGCCCTACGGAGCTGCGCGCGGGCCGCGCCCCGGCCGGTCCGGGCGAAGTCGTCCTGGGCGGGGCCGCGGGCGGGGCCGCGGGCGGGGCCGCGGGTGGGGCCGGGGGCGGAGCCGAGGGTGGAGCCGCCCTGGAGGCGGCCGACGGGACGACCGGCCGGGTCACGCTCGCGACCCCGGCCGGGAAGCGGGAGTTCCGGGTCGTCGGGCGCACCGACCGGCCCGGAGCCTGGTTCTCCGACGCCGAAGCGCGCACCCTCTCCGGACATCCCGGGGCGCTCGACGCCATCGCGGTCTTCGGCGCCGACCCCGAGCGGGTGCGGGCCGCCGTCGACGGCCAGGCCCTGGTCCTGACCGGCCCGGACCGCGCCATGGACCCGAAGCTCACCGGCGCCAAGGAGATCCTGACCGCCCTCGGCGGGTCCTTCGGCGGCACGGCCACCCTCGTCGCCGTCTTCACGGCCGTGGGCACCGTCGCGCTCTCCGTCGGGCAGCGCTCCCGCGAGTTCGCCCTGCTGCGCGCCGTCGGAGCCACCCCGCGCCAGATCCGGCGCCTGGTCGCCACCGAAGCCCTGCTCGTCGCGCCGCTCGCGGGCGCGCTGGGCTGCGTACCCGGCATCGCGCTCGCCTCCTGGTGGTTCGGACAGCTCAAGGCGAAGGGCGCCATCCCGGACGGGGTCCCCCTGGCCGTCTCCTGGATCCCCCTGGTTTCCGCCACCGGCATCGGACTCGCCGCCGCCCTGCTCGCCGGCTGGGCCGCGTCCCGCCGCCCCGCCCGTGTCCGCCCCGGCCAGGCCCTCGCCGCGGCCGCCGTGGAACGCCTGCGGCCCGGGTGGATCCGTACCCCGCTCGGCCTCGCCGCGCTGGCCGGCGGGGCCGTCTGCGCGGGCCTGGCCGCCACCGGCAGCGGCCCGGACGCCGCCAACACCTCCCTCGGCGTCGTCATGCTCTTCATGCTCGCCGTGGCCCTGCTCGGCCCGTTCGTCGCCCGCGCCTGCGCCTCCCTCTTCGGGCTCCCGCTGCGCGCCGGGGGAGCCGCCGGGTCGCTGGCCGCCGCCAACTCCCGTGCCCACGCCCGCCGCCTCGCCTCCGCGATCACCCCGATCGTGCTCGCCGTCGCCTTCTCCTCCACGCTGGTCTTCCTCCACACCAGCCAGGACCGGGCCGCGCAGCGGCAGCAGGAGACCGGGCTGCTCGCCGACCACGTCGTCACCGATCCGCGCGACCCGGAGCGGGCGGTCGCGGGCGGGGCCGTCGCCATCACCCGTGCCCCCGTCCTGGCCGTGGTCGGCTCCGGCTCGGACCGCTGGTTCCAGGGCGCCACCGCGCAGGGCGTCGCCGGGGACATCACGGGCGTCCAGGACCTGGGTGTGCGCTCGGGGAACCTCTCCCGGCTGGCCCCCGGCACGGTGGCCATCGACCGGACGCTGGCCGACGCCGCGCAGACGGCCGTCGGCGACCGCATGGACCTGCGCCTGGCCGACGGCACCCGCGTCACCCCCGAGATCGTGGCCGTCTACTCCCGCGGCCTCGGCCTCGGCGAGGTCACCCTCCCCGCCGCCGACCTGGCCGGCCACACCACCGCCGGACGCCCCACCGAACTCCTGATCCGCGGCTCCGTCCCGGCGGACTTCGGCCCGGCGCGGTCCGCCTCCGCCTGGACCACGGCCCAGAGCCTGGACCGCGAACTCAACGCCTGGGCCAACACCACCATGGCGGCCGTCCTCGGGGGCTTCGCGGCCGTCGCCGCCGCCAACACCCTGGTCATGACCGTCCTCGACCGCCGCCGCGAACTGCGCATGCTGCGCCTGGTCGGCTCCACCCGCCGCCAGGTGCTGCGGATGCTTCGCTGGGAAGCCCTCCTGGTCAGCGGCGCCGGCATCACCCTCGGCTCGGCGATAGCCCTGGCCACCCTCATCCCGCTGACCAAGGCCCTGACGGGCACCGGCCCCTACATTCCGCCCGCCGTCTACGGTTCCTTCGCGGCCGCCGCGGTGGCCCTCACCCTGGCGGCCACGACCCTCCCGGCCCGCCACGCGCTGCGCCTCAGTCGAACCTGATGTGCCGTACGCCGACCAGCGCGCGCCGCAGCCGCCCCCGGAGCGCGCTGTCGGTGTCCGGGGCCAGCTCCAGCCCGGCGAGGGCTCCGACCCGCTCGGCGACTTCCCTGACGGAGATCCGGTCCGTGTACAACCGCTCCGCGAACTCCGGCGCGCGCAGGGCCTCCAGACACCCGTCCAGCCGGGCCACCGCGAAGCTCTCCCGCTTCAGCCCGCGCCCCAGCCCGCGCTCGCGCAGCCGGCGCAGTACGGTCTCCCGCTCGGCCAGCAGCGCGAAGTGGCGGACTTCGTGCCCGCGCTCGCGCAGCCGCCCCACCGTCTCGGCGAAATAGCCGGGATCGGTGACGGTCATCGGCACGATCACCGTGCCGGGGTGCTCCCGCGCCGCCAGGTCCAGCACCTCGAAGACGCCCTGCCGCCACGCCGGGAGGTCCTGGAAGTCCCCGCGCAGCGCCGGCGGAAGCATCCGGTGCAGACCGAACCCGACGTGCTCCGGATCGCACACCACGCTGCCGGGCACCCGCCGGTGCAGGGCGTGCGCGGTCTGCGTCTTCCCGCCGCCGAAGGGCCCGTTGAGCCACACGATCACCGCGGCACCCCCCGCCCCGGGCCGATCCCCGGCTTCCCGGTGCTCCCCGGACCCCGCACCCGCCACTTCGCAGCCATCCACCGACCCTACGACCCCGCGACCGGGCCACCCGGTCCCGATTGGCCCGTCCGGCCCGGCCCGGCGGGACGTACCGTGCCCCCATGGACCGCACCCTCGCCGCAGACCTGGCCCGCCTCCCCGAGCTCCTCGACGCCACCCGCGACGCCGCCGCCGCGACGCTCGCGGCGCTGGACGCGCGTCCCGTCGTACCGCCGCGCCAGGACGGGCGGCCCCCGGCCCCGGAGCCGCTCCCCGAGCACGGAACGGGCACCGAAGCCGCCCTCGCCGCCTTCGCGGAGCGCTGGGTCCCGCGGCTGTCGGCCTCCGCCGGCCCCCGCTACCTCGGCTTCGTCACCGGGGGAGCCACCCCCGCCGCGCTCGCGGGCGACTGGCTGACCTCGGCGCACGACCAGAACTCCAACTCCGCCCTGGACGGCGGCGGTCAGGACCTCGAACGCGAGACCGTCAGCTGGCTCCGCGAACTCTTCGGCCTCTCCGACGCCCACACCGGCACCTTCGTCAGCGGCGCCACCATGTCCAACACCACCGGCCTCGCCATCGCCCGCGAATGGCTGGGCGAACGCCTCGGGGTCTCCCCGGCCGAGGACGGCGCGGGCGCGCTCGGCCCGGTCCGGGTCCTGTCCGGCGCCCCGCACTCCTCCATCGCCAAGGCCCTCTCCGTCCTCGGCCTCGGCCGCCGCGCCCTGGTCCCCGTACCGACCCTCCCCGGCCGCGAGGCCGTCGACCCGGCGGCCCTGGAACGCGCCCTCGCCGACGCGCCGGGCCGACCCGCCGTCGTCGTCGCGAACGCCGGCACCGTCAACACCGTGGACTTCGACGATCTGCGCGCCATCGCGGCCCTGCGCGAACGCCACGACTTCTGGTTGCACACGGACGCCGCCTTCGGCGCGTTCGCCGCGCTCTCCCCGGAACACGCGCACCTCACCGCCGGACTCGACGCCTCCGACTCCGTCTGCGTCGACCTGCACAAATGGCTCAACGTCCCCTACGACAGCGCCGTGCAGTTCACCCGCCGCCGAGACCTCCAGGCCCGCGTCTTCCAAAACGCCGCCGCCTACCTGGGCCCCCTCGGCGACCACCCCGACCTGGTGCACCTCACCCCGGAGAACTCCCACCGGCTGCGCGCGCTGGCCGCCTGGTTCACGCTCCGCGCGTACGGGCGCGAGGGCCACCGGGAGATCGTCGAACGGGACATCGCCTGCGCCCGGTCCCTCGGCGAGTCCCTCTCCGGAGACCCGTCCTTCACGGTCCTCGCCCCGGTCCGTCTGAACGTCGTCTGCTTCACCCTCGCCGAGGCCCCCACCACGGACCGGCTCACCGCCCTGCGCGAAGCGGTCGGGTCCGAGGTGTTCCTCACCCCCACCGTCTACGCGGGAACCCCCGCCCTGCGCGCCGCGTTCTCCAACTGGCGCACCACGAGGGCGGATGTGCGCCGGGTGGCGCAGGCCCTGCACACGGCGGCGAAGGAGCTCGAATGACCGATCCGCACCCCCTGACCCCGCAGCCCCCGCATACCCCTCTGACCCTCGCCGAGGTGGAGGCCCTGGCCCGCGCCGCGCACGAGGGCCAGACCGACAAGGCCGGCCGGCCGTACGCGGAGCACCTCGCGGCCGTGGCCGAGGGCGTCCGCGTCCGGGGCGGCACGGAGGCGCAGCAGGCGGCTGCCTGGCTCCACGACTCGATCGAGGACGACGCCCTCACCCCGGACTGGCTGGAATCCGCCGGACTCCCGCGGTCCGTCAAGGAGATGGTCCTCGCGCTGACCAAACGCCCCGGCGAACCGGTCGAGGAGTACACGGCCCGTATCCTCGCCACCCCGGGCGCCCTGCTCGTCAAGGAAGCCGACCTCGCGCACAACGCGGATCCGGCCCGCCTCGCGGTCCTCGACGCCCCGACCCGGGAACGTCTGTCCGTTAAGTACCTCTACGTCCGCTCCCTCCTGGGTCTCACGGCACCCTGAGGCAAACGCGCCACTGCCGATTCGTCACGAGACGGATAGCCGGGGCGTGTTGGTGGGAGGATGGTCCATGTGGGGGTACGCCTGATCGTGCCCCGGGCCGACCAGGGGACGACCGAAGGTGTGATCAGAAGTGGCCATTTCGCTGTCAGTAGTGGTTCTGTTGGCGATCATCCTCGTGGTGCTCGTCCGCGGAAATCACCTCAAGGCCGGCCCCGCGATCGTCGCGGTCCTCTTCGGCTTCTTCCTCGCGTCCAGCTCCATCGCCCCGGACGTCAACAACTTCCTGGACTCCCTCGCGAGCACGATCTCCGGCATCAAGCTCTGAGAAACGCGTCAGGGCCAGATCGAGGAAACATCCTCTGACCTGGCCCTGAGCCGTGAAGAGCGGGCGACGGGAATCGAACCCGCGTAGCTAGTTTGGAAGACTAGGGCTCTACCATTGAGCTACGCCCGCAACGCGTGCGCCGCAGGTCCGGGGACCGTGGCACGGACAGCATCCTAGCGGGTCGAGGCGGTGCGGTGCACACCGCTTTCCGGGCCCGCGTGTGGGCGGGCGGGGGCTTCGTGGAAACTCCGCGCGGCGGAGGGTCTTCGGGCATGTACCCTACGTGTCGCACCGACGGGGTGTGGCGCAGCTTGGTAGCGCGTCCGCTTTGGGAGCGGAAGGTCGTCGGTTCGAATCCGGCCACCCCGACCAGCAGTCCCTCCGGCAGACCTCGCGTTGATGATCGCGTTGTGGGCTGATTGCCGCTTGCGGTTACTATGCAAGCTGCGTGCCCGTGTGTCTGATGTACCGGGCCCGATCCGCAGAACCGCTCGATCGCAGCGTGACGGCGGAGACCCCCAGCAGTCAGCCACAAGGAGACCAAACCGTGAAGAGCGCCGTGGAGACCCTGAACCCGACTCGGGTTCGGCTCACTGTTGAGGTGCCCTTCGAGGAGCTCAAGGACAGCCTCGACGCGGCCTACAAGAAGATCAACCAGCAGGTCACGGTGAAGGGCTTCCGCAAGGGCAAGATCCCCGCCCGGGTCATCGACCAGCGCTTCGGCCGCGGTGCGGTGCTGGAGGAGGCCGTCAACGACGCCCTCCCGAAGTTCTACACCGAGGCGGTCAACGAGGCCGACCTGAACCCGCTGGGCCAGCCCGAGGTCGACATCACGGAGCTGAAGGACGGCGAACTGCTGACCTTCACCGCCGAGGTTGACATCCGTCCCGCGATCGAGATCCCGGACTACTCCGGCATCGAGGTCACCGTGGACGCCGTCGAGGTCTCGGACGAGGACGTGGAGAAGTCCGTCGAGCAGCTTCGCGGCCGCTTCGCGTCCACCAAGGACGTCGAGCGCGCGGCCGAGGACGGCGACGTCGTCACCATCGACCTCGAAGCCAAGGTGGACGGCGAGGTGCTGGAGGACGGTGTCGCCCAGGACGTCTCCTACACCATCGGCTCTGGTGAGCTTCTCGAAGGCATCGACGAGGCCGTCAAGGGCCTGGAGGCCGGTGGCGAGGCCACCTTCACCTCCCAGCTGAAGGGCGGCTCCGCCGAGGGCAAGGACGCCGAGGTCACCGTCAAGGTCACCAAGGTCTCCGCCCGCGAGCTGCCGGAGCTGGACGACGAGTTCGCCGGCATGGCGAGCGAGTTCGACACCCTCGAAGAGCTCAAGGCCGACAGCCGCAAGCGCCTTGAGAACATGAAGCAGTACGACCAGGCCACGCAGGCCCAGGAGCGCGTCCTGGAGAAGCTGCTGGAGCTCGTCGAGGTCCCGATCCCCGAGAAGCTCCTCGCGGACGAGGTCCAGACCCGCAAGCACAACCTGGAGCACCACCAGCTCGGCCAGATGGGCATCGACCTGGCCAAGTACCTCGAAATCCAGGGCAAGACGGCCGAGGAGTTCGACGCCGAGCTCGGCGAGCAGGCGATCAAGGGCATCAAGACCCAGTTCGTCCTCGACGAGCTGGTCAACAAGGAGAAGCTGAACGTCAACCAGGAGGAGCTCACCGAGCACCTCATGCGTCGCGCCGCTTCCTCCGGCATGTCCCCCGACCAGTTCGCCCAGGCCGTCGTCGAGGGTGGCCAGGTTCCGATGCTCGTCGGCGAGGTCGCCCGCGGCAAGGCCCTCGCGGCCGTCGTCGAGGCCGCCAAGGTCATCGACACCAACGGTGAGGTCGTCGACCTCTCCGACGACGAGGACGAGGACACGGTCGAGCAGGCCGCCGAGACCGTCGAGAACGTGGTCGAGGCCGACGGCGAGATCGCGGCCGACGAGGCCAAGTAACACCTGCCGGGCCACGCCGGGGGCACCCCCGGCGGCGGTACCGGAGCACGGCCCGAAGGGCCCGTACGCGGCTGCGTACGGGCCCTTCGGCATGCCCGTCCGGGGCCCCCGGGACCTTGCGCTCCGAGCGAACAGTTCGGGAAGCGGGATGGCGTTGTCCTACCTGCGCGTTAGGGTCCATGAATACGAGGGCACGGGAGTACCCGACGCCGGCGGACATCGTCCGCACGGTTGGTCCGCGCCCCAGAACGAGACGCTGAGACGGCACATGGCCGTCGGAGACGAGCAGGTGGATACGTGACGAATCTGAAGCCTTACGCCGCGGGTGAGCCGTCCATCGGTGGCGGCCTCGGCGACCATGTCTACAACCGGCTGCTCGGCGAGCGCATCATCTTCCTCGGCCAGCAGGTCGACGACGACATCGCGAACAAGATCACGGCACAGCTCCTGCTCCTGGCCGCCGAGCCGGAGAAGGACATCTACCTGTACATCAACAGCCCCGGTGGCTCGGTGACGGCGGGCATGGCGGTCTACGACACCATGCAGTACATCCCGAACGACGTCGTCACCATCGGCATGGGCATGGCGGCCTCCATGGGCCAGTTCCTGCTCACCGGCGGCACCGCGGGCAAGCGCTTCGCGCTCCCGAACACCGACATCCTGATGCACCAGGGCTCCGCCGGCATCGGTGGCACCGCCTCGGACATCAAGATCCAGGCCCAGTACCTGCTGCGCACGAAGCAGCGCATGGCTGAGATCACCGCCCACCACTCCGGCCAGACCGTGGAGACGATCATCCGCGACGGCGACCGCGACCGCTGGTACACGGCGGAAGAGGCCAAGGCTTACGGCCTCATCGACGAGATCATCTCCGCCGCGTCCCTGGTCCCCGGCGGCGGCGGCACCGGGGCCTGATCCCGGCCCCGGCGCGCCGGGCCCCGTAAAGGGGCCCGCTCGCCCGCCCGCACCAGGCAAGCCTCAGCCCGCAGAACGCCACCAGGATGGTGAACACCCAGATGCACATGAACAATCTCTCTCCCGCCAGCGGCCTCTACACCGGCGCACCGGTGGACAACCGTTACGTCGTGCCGCGCTTCGTCGAGCGCACCTCGCAGGGCGTGCGCGAGTACGACCCGTACGCGAAGCTCTTCGAGGAGCGCATCATCTTCCTCGGCGTGCAGATCGACGACGCCTCCGCCAACGACGTCATGGCGCAGCTGCTGTGCCTGGAGTCGATGGACCCGGACCGCGACATCTACCTGTACATCAACAGCCCCGGCGGCTCCTTCACCGCGCTGACGGCGATCTACGACACGATGCAGTTCGTGAAGCCGGACATCTCGACGGTCTGCATGGGCCAGGCGGCTTCCGCCGCCGCCGTCCTGCTCGCCGCGGGCGCCCCCGGCAAGCGCATGGCGCTCCCGAACGCCCGCGTGCTGATCCACCAGCCCTCCGGCGGCACCGGCCGCGAGCAGCTCTCCGACCTGGAGATCGCGGCCAACGAGATCCTGCGCATGCGCGACCAGCTGGAGACGATGCTGGCCACGCACTCCTCGACGCCGATCGAGAAGATCCGCGACGACATCGAGCGCGACAAGATCCTGACGGCCCAGGACGCGCTGGCGTACGGCCTGATCGACCAGGTCGTCGCCACCCGCAAGACTTCGAACTGATCCTTGCCGACAGTTGGCGTGGGCACGTCGCCGGATTGAGCAATGTGAACCACGTCAAGGGGGCCCCGCAAGGGGCCCCCGGCAAGGTACCGTCGGATATGAGGCACCAGGAGCGCTGAACCAGGCGTCTCCCAGGCGAAGGGGAAGCACCTCGTGGCACGCATCGGTGATGGCGGCGACCTGCTCAAGTGCTCGTTCTGCGGAAAGAGCCAGAAGCAGGTGAAGAAGCTCATCGCGGGACCCGGTGTGTACATCTGCGACGAGTGCATCGACCTCTGCAACGAGATCATCGAAGAGGAGCTCGCGGAGACCTCCGAGGTGCGCTGGGAAGAGCTTCCCAAGCCCCGTGAGATCTACGAGTTCCTGGAGAGCTACGTCGTCGGCCAGGAGCCGGCGAAGAAGGCGCTCTCCGTCGCTGTGTACAACCACTACAAGCGCGTCCAGGCCGGCGAGAACGGCGGCGGGACGGGCCGGGACGACGCGATCGAGCTCGCGAAGTCCAACATCCTGCTGCTTGGCCCCACGGGCTCGGGCAAGACGCTGCTGGCCCAGACGCTCGCGCGCATGCTCAACGTCCCGTTCGCCATCGCCGACGCGACGGCGCTGACGGAGGCCGGGTACGTCGGCGAGGACGTCGAGAACATCCTGCTCAAGCTGATCCAGGCCGCTGACTACGACGTCAAGAAGGCCGAAACCGGGATCATCTACATCGACGAGATCGACAAGGTCGCCCGCAAGAGCGAGAACCCGTCGATCACGCGCGACGTGAGCGGTGAGGGCGTACAGCAGGCCCTCCTGAAGATCCTGGAAGGCACGACCGCTTCCGTACCGCCGCAGGGCGGCCGCAAGCACCCGCACCAGGAGTTCATCCAGATCGACACGACGAACGTGCTGTTCATCGTGGGCGGTGCCTTCTCGGGCCTGGAGCGGATCATCGAATCGCGCGCCGGCGCCAAGGGCATCGGCTTCGGGGCGACGATCCGCTCGAAGCGCGAGATCGAGGCGAGCAACCAGTTCCAGGAGGTCATGCCGGAGGACCTGGTGAAGTTCGGGATGATCCCCGAGTTCATCGGCCGTCTCCCCGTCATCACCTCGGTGCACAACCTGGACCGCGAGGCCCTGCTCCAGATCCTCATCGAGCCGCGCAACGCGCTGGTGAAGCAGTACCAGCGGCTGTTCGAACTCGACGGTGTCGAGCTGGACTTCGAGCGCGAGGCGCTGGAAGCCATCGCGGACCAGGCGATCCTCCGCCAGACCGGCGCGCGCGGCCTGCGCGCCATCATGGAAGAGGTCCTGATGTCGGTGATGTACGAGGTCCCGTCCCGCAAGGACGTGGCCCGCGTGGTCATCACCTCGGACGTGGTCCGCTCCAACGTCAACCCGACGCTGGTCCCGCGGATCGTCCCGAAGGACCAGGGCCCGCACGAGAAGTCGGCGTAGCCGCCGACCAGGTACGCGTACGCAGAAGGGGGGCCCCCCCTCGGGGGGGGCCCCCTGTGCGTGAATGCGTGGCGGCCGCGCCTTCTTGTCGCGGGCGGGGGGGTTGAGCTTGGCCGGGCGGTGGGCG